>JACRBF010000034.1 GCA_016213175.1 Chlamydiia bacterium | reverse complement strand
GGAAGATTTTTGGCCGATTTTCGATTCAAAATTGGGGGGCAATATACTGGATGTTGATATTGCCCCCCAATTTTGAATCGAAAATCGGCTCAAAAGGTCCCGAAAATCGACAGAAACCAAATCCGTTAACAGTCTCTTATATGATCCCCATCCAAAAACACCTAGTACACCTCCCTTGCGGCGCAATCGACGATCTCCATTGGAAACAGGTCGTAGACAACATCACTCCCGATCAACAGATTTTGTGGGCGCTCGATTTGCGGTTGGACGCTCCTTATTTCCCTCTGGAAGAGGAACTCCGTTTCCACTCTCTGCGCCTTGCCTTATCCCTCTTCACTAAAGAGATCTGGCCTGTTTTTCAAGAACGGACAATCGGGGCAATCCTATTTCAGGGCTCTCTGGATTTTAGCCCTTTTTTTCACTGGAGCTGTAAACAAGAGGAGAACTGGAAGAGCTGGAAAGAGGGACGCGCCCTTGCTTCAGAACCCTACCTCCACCGCCTTTTTTGTCTTGATGCCTTCATCCACTATTTCCAAATGCTCGCGCACGCCCTTCCCGACGAAATGCCCCTTTATCTCCTCTTTGAGGGAACAGGATGCGGCGGCAAGGCGGAAACATTTCAGCTCCTTTCTAGAGATGGTTTGGAATATTTTAAAGTGGCGGTGAAAGGAGTCCCTGGCTGGGAAGGGCTTGTTTGGCAAGAGGGACAGATTGTCTCTGTGAACAATACTGCTTCATTGGCCATCTGCCTGCCCACAGAAGCCCAGTGTTCGGCCGAAATCCTTGCCAAACTCGACCGACTTCTTCCTAGCCTCAGCACCCCCTACCGGATTATTCCGGAAGGATCGCTCATCGAGCGTCTCGAGGGGGTCGATTCCCTGTACGTCTTTTCAGATAGTCTTACTGTCCAGGGCAAACGGCAACTCAGAGGCTTTTGCGCAACGGGTGGAAAGGTGATCGTCGATGGAAGCGCTCTGGGACTTGCAGAAGAACTGCCTGCAGAGAAATTTCGGGGCAGAGGGATTTGAACCCCCGGCCTACTGGTCCCAAACCAGTCGCGCTAGCCAAACTGCGCTATGCCCCGAAAGCAACGCTCGCCAGTTTACCACAAACCGCTGATTTTGTCCCAGCGTTGAATCGATTTACTTGGGGTGCCTTTGAGGTGGAACGGGTATATACCGAACGTGATTCAAGAATCGGATTTGGGCTGATGTGAAAGTTCTCTAGGTTCAACGATCATAAGTTGCCCAATATTAGAAATATGGGGGCAACTTATGATCGTTGAACCTAGAGGCTTTGATACAGCCGAAATCCCAATTCTTGAATCACGTTCGGTATATAGGGTCTTGCCAAGACAAGTATTTTTTGCGATGGTACAAGTTTTGAGGTATCCCCCATGTTTTCTAAAGCTACCGCTTTTCAAGAGCTCTCCAAACTCAGTAAACATCCCGTAGACCTAACCCGGGAACTAACACCGAAGAGAGCAGAGAAGTTTCTGCTAAAAGGAGAAGGGTTCACCCTTTTTTATGCAACTGAACGGGTCTCTTCGGAGACTTTGGATGCCCTCTATGCCCTTGCAGAAGAAAGAGAGCTGCTTAAAAAAATGCACGCAATGCAGGAGGGAGAGATTGTAAACCGGATCGATGGCTTTGAGAGCGAAAATCGCAGCGTTCTCCATACAGCGATGAGGGATCAATTCACGAATCGGCAAAGCGCGCCTAGCGCAAGAGAAGCTGCCGATTCGGCAGGCCGAGAACTGCATAAATTGGAACGCTTTTTAAAAACCATCGAAGGTAGATTTACCGATTTGATCCAGATCGGCATTGGAGGCTCGGATCTCGGACCCAGAGCTCTTTGTATTGCACTCCAGGCGTTTCATAAACCAGGACTCAGAGTCCACTTTATTTCCAATGTAGACCCCGATGATGCAAACCAGGTTCTATCCCAAGTCGATTTGCAAAAAACGGTTGTGGTTGTTGTATCCAAATCGGGAACGACTCTTGAAACGCTGACAAATGAAGAGTTCGTCCGGTCGCGGATGCTAAAAAAGGGGCTTGATCCCAAAGAGCATTTCGTAGCGGTCACGGGCCAGGGAAGCTCTATGGATAACCCCTCGCACTACCTAGCCTCGTTTTATATTTGGGATTTTGTGGGGGGCAGATATTCAGCCACTTCGATGGTAGGCGGAGTGATGCTCGGATTTTGTCTAGGTTTCCATGGTTTTCAAGAACTTTTACGAGGCGCTCATGAGATGGATCATCACGCGCTGACGGCGCCTCTAAAATCCAACCTTCCCCTATTGTCCGCGCTTCTGGGCATTTGGAATCGCAATTTTCTCCACCTGCCCACAGTCGCAATCATCCCCTACTCCCAAGCCCTTCTGCGCTTCCCCGCTCATTTACAGCAGCTCGACATGGAGTCAAATGGCAAGAGAATTGATAAAAAAGGGCATGCTTGTCCTTGCTCCACAGGGCCTGTGATTTGGGGAGAACCCGGAACAAACGGCCAGCACTCCTTCTATCAGCTGATCCATCAAGGGACTGATCCGGTTCCTCTCGAATTCATCGGGTTTAGAAAAAGCCAATACCCAGCCGATCTGCAAGTAGACCACACTACTTCGCAAGAAAAACTCCTCTCCAACCTCTGCGCCCAGTCGATTGCGCTTGCGGTGGGGCAATTGAATACCAACCCTAATAAACAATTTCCTGGCAACCGTCCAAGCAGAATCCTCATGGCAGAAAAACTAGATCCAAGAACACTAGGCGCTCTTTTAAGCTTTTATGAACACAAGGTCGCATTTCAAGGATTTGCCTGGAATATCAATTCTTTCGATCAAGAAGGCGTGCAGCTCGGCAAGACGCTGGCTACGAAAATCCTAGAGCAGTTCAAAGCCAGAAGGACTCGAACAAAGACTGCGGACCCATTCCCCCTGGCTGATAGCTATCTAGACTTATTCAGTCTCTAATGTTCAGCGATGAACTGCTTTGTGAGATCGCTGAATTTTTCTTGGTAAAGGCTTAGCGTCGAGGCCACTTTTTCTTCGAGAGCGTTAGTAGGTTTAACCCGTCCCCCAGCCAAAGCATTCAGATCGGCAATATCCCAGCTCTGGGAAAGCCGCGCATCAAAGTGCTCTGTATAAAGAGTCATCTCTTTTTGTAGGGAAACGTCTTGAAATGTCTTTGCAGCCTCAGCCATCCGATCCAGACGCTCCATTTTTAGCGCGCTCTGCTTTTCTCTTTTTTCCAAAGCAGAAGCTCCCGGTAAATCAAGGTGCAGCGCTTTATACTCATACTCCAAGTCGATCTCAATCAACCGGTTCTCATCAGCAGATTTCCCCGTGCCGGGAGCCATTTGCCTCAATGCCGCCATACGGGTCAGCGCCTTTTGCTGCTCAGCGTTCGATAGTTTGTCTGTAGCTGATCGGACTTTTTCGACAAAGGAAGTCTTTGCCTGATCTTGGATAAGAGCGAGCAGTGCCCCATTCTTCTCTTCCTGTAATTTTTGCGCTCTCGATTCCCATTCTTGCCATTCAGGCGTCTGTCCAATTCTCATCTCTGCGAGGGGAGTCAATTGATTTTTTTCTTTTGCGTTCCTGTAGGCTATGTCCATCTCTTCAAGAAAAGCGTCATACGCTCCCTTCTCATAGGCTTTACGAATTTGCGCAATCGCCTGCTCACCACTCCTTTGACTCTCCTGCATCACCTGCATTTGAGAAGGGGACCCTTCAAGCCTCTCTGCCGCAAGGGGGGCGGCTCCAATGGAGAAAATAGCAAGAATTAAGCTCAAATTTTTCATTTTACACCACATAAAGTAACAAGATAATAATACCCGATTTGCAATTAAAAAACAGGGCAAAATTTAATAAACTTAATAGTAATAGTTTGCCGCAAATACACCGCTTGCAAAGACTTGAGAATTTCTTCCACCAATCGTAAACCACACTCCCCCAATGATGCCGAAATTAGGACTCCAGTTGTATTCGAGAGCAGGCGCCAAGCTATACTGCACCGAGGAACCCGTTCCAAGCGTTGCTGGCGCGTTATTTACCCCTATCCCTGCAAAGCCGCTGTAATGCGATTTTCCCGACCAGGTTCCCACAATATCGAGGGCAAGCGCCCATGTTTGAGCAAGGGTAAACTCGACACCCAAATCAGCTTGTAAATTCTGGGCAGGGAAGAATTTGGCTTTAGCGCCTTCGCCGCCCCCATAAGCATTGAACCCCTGGATCTGTACGGGAGAAGGTAAACTGTACTGAAGACTGAGTCTAGAGTTAAAATAATGTACGCCCGATAAGTGAAAGAGTTTTCCTACAACGAGAATAACAGCAGAATTCCATGACCCACCGCCTCCCATATCAGTGAGCGCCTGGTTGAGATTGCGATATTTTCCCGTAGGAAACGTCTCTTTCAAGGACAGCTTGACGGAAGGCGCCCACTGCGATGGTTCTGAGAGATAGAGCTGCACATCAAGCTGTACTGGAAGATCGCCAAACGCCCAATTCCCCCTCCCCTGGCTGTAATTCCAGTAAAGCGTGGGATTCAGCTGAATATCCATCCAGGACGTCAACCCAATCTGCGTAGAGATCTGGAGAGAATTTTCCCAGTAAATAGGTCTGTCGACAGCTTTCCACGCAGAGTTATACAAACCTGTGATCGCGGTAGCATACACATAGGGCTCCACATTGTAGTGCCCCAAAGGCGCCACCTCGGAGGCAGGGGCAAGCAAGGGTCCCGTAAGCCATGGAGGCACGAGATCGGGATGCTCGTGATTCGGCTCATAAATCACCTTATCCAGGGAATAAACCATCGTGGGGATGAGACAAAGTAGGAAAAAGCGACAAGAGACCAAGCATAGCTCCAATTCTTGAATCACGTTCGGTATACTTGTGTATATAAAGAAATTCTTCCATATTCATGGCTATGCTTGCAATCCTATACTTAACAGCCGCCCTTTCTATCACCCAAATTCAATTAGGAAAAAGCATTCTGACCGTAGAAGTAGCCAACACGCCTGAGGCGATGGCCCATGGCTTGATGGAAAGGACTTCACTAGGTGAGGATCAAGGAATGCTGTTTGTATACGACCGTCCCAAAATTCTCCATTTTTGGATGAAAAATACACGCATCCCCCTTGCGCTCGCCTTTTTCGACGAACAGAGAACAATCACCGAAATCATCGAAATGGCCGTTCCTTTGCAAAACGAGCAACTCCCCCCTGTTTATACAAGCAGCCTTCCCTCCATGTACGCTCTGGAAGTCCCTAAAAGTTGGTTTACAAGGCATCAGATCCGAGAGGGAACGGAATTTTCTTTCCTAGGGAACGCGAATTCGGTAAAATAGTCAGATATGAATAAGTCTCATAGAAATCGGAAGCGCCCTTGGGGCATTTTTCTCGCCATTATCCTGGCTATCCTATTTGGTTCCTACGTAGGTAAAGACGGAGGACTTCTTGGTGTCTCTTTCTATACCATCTTTGATACGCTAGGCACGATTTTCCTCAACTCTCTGACTCTGGTGGTAGTACCCCTAGTCTCCTCTTCGATTATTTCCGGCATTGCTAGAATCGGCGGAGAAGGTGGGTTTGGCAGGCTGGGCATCAAGATGTTCACCTTTTATCTAGGCACTAGTCTCCTTGCGATCCTCATTGGTCTTTTCTTCGTCAATCTTATAGGCCCTGGCAACGCCCATATCGTTCCTCCGATCAGTGCAGCAGAACCGTCTCAGCTTACCCAACTGAAGGAACAAATTGTAGAAGGACAGACTCTCATATCGGTGCTTGTCTCCATCGTCCCCTCAAATATCTTAAATGCCCTCACCCATGGGGAAATGCTCGGATTAATCTTTTTCAGCCTGATCTTCGGATATGCTATCACAAAAATCGACTCCCATTCCGCTAGCGTACTCAAGGGATTTTTTCAGGGTATTTTTCAGGCGATGATCCATTTTACCCACATCATCATGAAATTTTTGCCTTACGGCGTATTTTGCTTGGTGGCCAAAGTATTTATGGTATCCGGCATTGGATCGCTCGAGTCATTAGGACTCTTCTTTTTGACCGTTGTCCTAGGGCTTATGGTATTCTCATTGGTTGGGTTGCCGCTCCTGCTAAAATATGTCGCACGGGTAAAGCCTATGCGCCATTTCAAAGCGATGAGCCCTGCGCTTCTTACCGCCTTTTCAACGAGTTCCTCTTCCGCCACACTCCCCGTCACCATAGATTGCGTTGAGAAGCGGGCAGGCGTTTCGAACCGTATTTGCAGTTTGGTTATCCCTCTGGGCACTTCCATTAATATGTCCGGTTCTGCCCTCTATGAATGCGTAGCTGCGATGTTTGTCGCCCAGGCATATGGGATCGACCTCTCCTTTACAACTCAGTTCCTCGTCGTCTTTATGGCGCTCGTTACCTCGATAGGGGTGGCCGGAATCCCCTCTGCAAGTCTTGTGGCGCTCCTCGTGATTCTCCGAGTCATAGGACTTCCCCCTGAAGGGATCGGCCTCTTCATCGCCGTCGATCGATTGCTCGATATGTGCAGAACCACAGTGAACGTGTTCAGCGATAGCTGCTGCGCTATTCTCGTAGCGCGCTCAGAAGGAGAAACTCAAGTTTTAGCACACGATATAGTAGAATCCCCATAACAAGGAAATTTATGAAGCTCAAAGGTACAGTCAAGTGGTTTAACAAGGATAAAGGCTTTGGATTTATTGCGCCCGATGATGGAGGCAGAGATGTTTACATCCACGTCTCTAACGTCGAGACAGATGACCAAATGCTCATCGATGGCCAGCGCGTCGAGTTTGAGACAGCAATGGGACGTAAAGGACCAGAAGCTAAGCACGTCAAGTCGATTGGTTAAGCCAGTCAGGCTAATACCAAACGCAACAAATAACTTCATATTTGAACGTGTCAAAGCGCCGAAAATCGTCGATCGCAAGTGGCATTGT
>JACRBF010000031.1 GCA_016213175.1 Chlamydiia bacterium | reverse complement strand
GGTGCATCGACTCCGGCGACTATTGACACAACGGATCAACGACAACTTTCAAATTATTCAGTTGAATCCAATCCAATTAGGTTGAATGAATTTTGGGTGCACCTCAAGTGGAAGCACTATATACCCGTTCCACCTCAAAGGTGGAACGGGTATAGGGTGCCTTGCGAGGAGAGGTCTAATGATACTTATTTTCGGTCGCAGGATCGTATTTAAAGATTCTGCCGTCGATTTCGACTGTTCGGTAGACCCACTCTTCGTCATTTTCGCGGATGAGGCGGTCGCACCCCATCAAGAAGCCTTTTACAAAACCGTAACGATGCATCGCAAGCTGCATATAGCGCGATGAGGTGGGGCGGTAATGGCTGCGAGGGCCGTCTATAGGGGAAATAACTTCTTGGTGAAAACGGATGATTGAGTCGGCGATCCGTGTTGCAATGGAGGAAGGTGTAATTGCGGAGGCGGGAGGGGGGATTTTGAGATCGCTATCTTCTCCCCAAGGTTCAAAATAGCCAGGGTAAGCAATGGCACAGAAAGGCAGGCTTAGAATGAGGATTACAAAGAGATCCGTTCTAAAAGGAGTGCCCCAGCATGAGGACGGGGAAGAGGTGGTGTTCATTGAGTGTGGTTCCCGCTGTTTTTTCATAGAGTCGTTCGTTATAGTATTTTGCCTCTTCGCCTGCACCGTAAATACCTCCAAAATACCAACCCGTTTCAAAACCGATGGTGATGATACCCGCTACTGTATGGCCGTGATGGAAGAATTCGTAGGCGGCAGCGATGAATAGGCCATTGAGAAAGAAGGCAGTGAGGGCTGACTTATTCTGGCCGATGTAGAGATATCCTGAGCCAGGCAGGAGAGCGTTGAGTAGCTGGGCGCTGGCTACCGATTTTTTTTTTGCGTAATAGTTGTCCAGGAGCTCGCTTAAATAGGAGGGGCCGTTGAATCCGCTGGCAAAATGTTCTATTTCATCCAAATTCCCTTCGCGGATGGCTCTGGAGAGTTTGAGCTTTTCGGCGACCTCCGGATACGACTTTTGGAGCAGTTCGAAAATCTTCTCCTGCTTGTCCGGATCGTCGATTTCTCTGTAGCATTCATAGAGGATGAGAAGGAGATCTTGATAGGCGGGAAACGTCTTGTCTACGTGGGAAAGAGCGCTTTTCTCAAAAGATTCAACGGCCTCGTCATACTTTTTCCCGAGAAAATAGCAAAAGAGAATGGCGTACTGGATCTCGAGTTTTCTGGCGTTATCGGAGGGAGGGAGCAAGATTTCAGCGCGTTTATAGGTGGAGATGGCGCGGTAAAGATCGAGTTCGTCTGCAAAGGTATGAGCGATGAAGTATTCTCTACCCCAGTCGGAATTTTTCTCTTCAAGACTTACAGGGGGAAAAGCGCTGCTGAGTTTGCGTATGTGCTGATCTTGTAGTTGGTAATTGACGCGCGGATCGATCCGGTCAGGCACACGGTAGCAGCCGCAATGCAGGAGCAAAAGAGTGCAGAAGAAAAGGCAATTGACTCGGTTATTCATCATCGATGGTCTTGATGAGTTCAATGGACTCATCGTAGTTGTGCTCAAGATAGGGAGTTGACGCCTGATCGCGGAAGAATTCTTCCTGTTCTGAGGTCATGCGGCGTAAATCGTCGATCGAATTGACGATATAGGGACGCAGGAAGATGACGATATTTTGATTGGAGATCGTATCGTTTGCTTGAGAAAAAGCGGCGCCGATCATAGGAAGACCCCCGAGGCAGGGAATGCCCGATTTTGATTTAACGCTGGAATTATTGACAAATCCGCTCAAGACGAGAAAGTTGCGGTCTGGTACATGCACCGTCGTCTGCATGGTCGTTTTACTGGTCACGATGCCGTTGGCCGTTTGGCTTTGAAAATTGAGCTGGGATTGGGTGATGTCTGTTGCGGTTTGAGAGCGATCCAGACTGATGTCTAGTGTAACGATATCGGAGTTGCCGAGTACTGGTGTAATCGTGAGGTTGAGGCCGATATCCCGATATTCGAGGTTGGACGTTTGGATGGTAGCGCCCGATTGGGTGTTATTGACGAAAGAGCCAGTGAATGGGATGTTGGCTCCGGAGAAAATAGTGGATGTGCGGCCGTCTTGAGTCAGAATCTTCGGCGTTGTGATAATCGTTGTTTCTGTATCCGTTTGTAATGCGGTGAGGAGTGAGCCGATGGTGAGGAAGGTTTGACCGTTGTGTTTGATAATTTCCCCAATCACGCCCAAATCAAAGCCTTGCTGAGGGGGAATGTTGCCGATCGGAGTGGGTGGAGTAGGGGGAGTCAGCCCCGACAACTTGCTGACGAACGTATCGGGAAAGGGGAGGGAAGAGTTGGGTTGTGGCTGTGTATTGAATAGGCTGCCCCCGAATTTATTGCGGTACTTATAGTTTCCACCCCATTCGAGTCCAAAGTTTAAGGCATTGGTCAAGCTCGTTTCGATGACGAGAATCTCAATAAAGACCTGTTTCAAGGGGATGTCGAGATTTTTAATGAGCTCTTTTAAGCGGGTCAGCGTTTCTTGGTCGCCAGAGCAGAGAAGCGAATTCGTGATATCGAGCCACTGGATGGAACTGATGGAATTTAACAGGTTTTGATTGATGGGGGTGCCGCTTGCAGTGAGATCTTTTGCGATTTGGCGCATTGCTGATTGGATCTCATCGCCTTTATGGAATTGGAGTTTATAAACAAGGAAGCTGGTGTTATCGATGGCTTGGATCGATGGTTCCGTCGAGGCGGGCTTTCCTGAAGGGGGGACGTCGAAGACTTTCAAGAGCTCTTTCGTTTGGTCAAGCGCTTTCGGAGAACCTGTGAATACAAGTGTTTGTGTCTTGTCGATCAAACGCATGGAGGTGATCGCATTGAAAAGCTCGGGATCGGACAGGCCGCTGAGTTTGAGATTCTCTGCAAAGTCGTTCAACAGTTTTTCGAGGTCGGCAGCGGGCATCGATAGGGGCTTATAGAGCACAAAATTGGAGGCGGTGGTGGGGGCCGGTTTTGCTGCCTCTGGCGCAAGGGCTGCCACATCGAATTCTAGGACAAGGGATTGCACCTTTTTCAAGGTTGCCTCATCGCCTGTAAAGAGAAGCGAGTTTGTCTCTTTGACATATTTCATTGTACCAAGAGCGTCGATAAAGTCTTGGTCGGCATGTCCCGATTTTTTGAGATCGCTTGCCATGGACTTGATCGAGGTCATGATCTTCTGCCCGCCGGCATTTTTCAGCTTATAGAGGAGAAAGGTAGTTTTTCCGATATGCTGGATCGGCGTGTAGTTTTGGATAGGGGTGTCGATCTCTTTGAGAAGGGTTTGCACTTTCTGGATAGAGTCGGCATTGCCCGTGAAAATCAGAGAATTCGTGGTCTTGACGTACTTGGCGGAGTGGATCGTTTGGAGCAGATTGGGATCGGCAAGTTCTGCTTTTTTCAGACTGCCTGCGACTTCGGACAAGGATTTTTCAATCTCTGCCGCAGAGAGGTGCTGCGGTTTATACATGAAAAAGTTGCTGCTCACAGTATTCGGGGACGTTCGGGGATAATCATACCCCGCAATGAGCGTTTTGACCTCTTCGATTGCAGCTGCATCGCCCGTCAAGAGAAGGGAATTGGTCTCCTTGACGTAGCGGATATTATCGATGACGGTTAAAACGGCGCTATCTTTGACATCGCTCTCTTTCAGATTTTTTGCGAGCGTATCTAAATCCTCTTCAATCACATCTCCAGTGGCGTTTTGCAACTTATAGATAAAGTAGCCCGCTTTGGCCGTATGCTGCGCCTGAGATTCTTGATCAAAGGACTGAAGAAGCTCTTTGACGCGGGCGATGCTTGTTTCGCTGCCTTGGAACATAAAGGAGTGGGAAGAATCGATCCATTTCATGGACTGAATGGTATCGAGCAGTTCGGCCTCGCCACGCTTATCGAGATTCTCTGCAAGCTGGTGAAAGTGGTTTTCCACTTGGGTTTTAGAGACAAGCTGGGGTTGAAAGAGGAAAAACGTCTTCTCGCTGCCGGGCAGTCTCTGACTTCCTGGGACATCGAGGGTGGTCAAGAGCGCCTCGATCCGCTTCATCGATGCGGTGTCTCCCGTAAAGAGGAGCGAGTTGGTCGATTTGACATATTTCATACTTTCAAGAGAGCGTAGAAACGCGGGGTCTGCGAAGGCATCCGCTTTCAAATCCTTCACGATCTCCTGAATCGATTTGGAGAGCATATCGCCTTTACGAGAGACCGGTTTGTAGATCAGAAATTGATCGCTGACGGGGAGGGAAGTAGCGTTTTTTCCTGAAGAGGGGATATCGACAGCTGCAAGGAGATCTTTGATCTTTCCAAACAGATATTCTTCACCGGAAAAGGTGATCGTGTTTGTGGCTTTATTGATTTTGGCATGCGCAATCACGTGAATGAGGGCGGGATCAGAGCCCTTAGTGCCTTCTAAGTTTTCTGCCATCTCTTTCAGAGCGTGGTCGAGATCGCCTGCGCTTTTATGCTGGGGGCGGTAGATGAAGAAAGAACTCTTGAGAGACCCTTCTTTAGAGAGGATGTCGAGCGAGGCAAGGAATTCTTGGATTTTCGCAATCGATTCTTTGGAGCCGAGGAACATGAGAGAGTTGGTTTCTCGAATCGATTGTGCAGTCTCGATCGTATCGATCAAATCCCCTTCGGGAATTCCCGATTTTTGCAGATTAGAAGAGATGTCTTGAAGACCCTTGAGGAGTTCCTCGCCGGATCGATGCTCCGCCTTGTAGACAAAGATGTTTTCGCCCTTCAATTTTTTTTGGGAAAGAACCTCTTTTTTGGGAAGGGTGTCTAAGTTTTGCAGAACTGCGAGCGCGCGCGCGACGAGATCCGGGGTTGAGACAAGAAAGATCGTTCTGGCAAGCGGCTGAGGGACGAGGATGAAGGGGTTGCCTTGAGCAATCGGGGTCATGATTTGACCGCAAATTTCCACGAGGTATTCGGAAGAGTTATGCATCGTTTCATACGTTTTAATTTCAAGAGGCGTATGGGGGGCATCGAGGATTTCGATGAGAGCTGCTACTTTATCGACATTGGCTGTGATATCGGTTAAGATAAGCTGGCGCGTTTCGGCGGAAATTTCAAGTAAAGCGCCTGAAGAGATCATAGGGCGGATGATCCCTGCCACAGAATCTGCTTTTGCATTTTTTACGCGGAAGATACGCGTGACGATCGGCGCATTCGTTTCTTGACCGCTTTCTGTAACAAGCGTTGCGATTTGGACTACATCGGTGGCTTTATGAATAACGAGATTGTTTTCCTGTTCTAGAAGAGCTAGACCATGAATACGAAGAACTTGAATTAAGGTGGCCATCACATTCTGCGGAGTGATGGGAGCGTCGGAGACAACGGTCACTGCAAAATTGAGATCCGCTTCATCAAAAATAAAATTTGTATTACAAATCTTACTGGCAAAGCGGACGTATTCGATCATCGAGACGGTGTTATAATTGATGGTGTAGCCATCGGGGGGGGGCGTAGGGGAGGATGCTGCAGGAGTTTCAGGCTTAGCGGATTCCTCGGAGAACAGGGGCATCGAAAAACAGAGGCAGACAAAAGCAATTGCGATTGCAAAAGCAAATGATCCTTGATGTTTCCTTATCCGATTGTTCATATTCCGTATACTCTAGCGCAGCCGTCCCACTTCTGGATCGTAAGTGACCCTACATATTTATGCAACATTTCGAGAATGAGAAAACCACTCGGCGTATAGCATAGAAGTTTCCGAGAATGTTTTCCACTGAAACTGAAATCCGCTAGACTCCTCCTATTTGCAAAATACGCAATCCTAGTGCATCTCCCAATTGGACCAATTCGGCAGTGCCGACTTTACCGCCGTTGACGATGAGAGAGACATTTTGATCGAGCTGAATGGGCATTTCAATGAGGTTGCCCGGCTGCAGTTGCATGAGACGCTCCAGAGTAATTGAGAGCCTCGTAAGTTCTACGGAGACATTGAGAGGGATCTCTCGAATCGAGACGTTTTCCCGGTGTGAATGGGGATTTTTGTCGGGCGGTATTTCGGGGTAGTTATGTTCCATGGAATCCTCTGCAATAAAAGAACAATCGAATAGTTCGAGTGTGTTTGGCGTAATTTTTACGCGGAAAAGGGAATTCCCTCCTACGGTGAGCGTTCCCAATCCTGTCTGCTCTTTGAGAGAGTAGCTGCCCCGATCTAAGAGTAGGCAATCACCAGGCAAAAGAGTCTCCCATTCGGAAAGAGAGACTGTAATCATGCCTATTTGTAATCCGACTGAGAGTTCCGTATGTTGGGCAGCTAGACTGGGTACATAGTCTGTAGAGAGGCCAAAATGCTCTTTCCACACTTTGCGAAACTCTAGCGGTATGATAAGCCTTCCCCAAAAAGTACGCGATTCGATTTGCATGTCCACGTCGACGCAAAAAGCAGATGTTTCGGGAAGGGATGCCTCTTCCTGCAATTGGAGCGTGAGGCGGTCTAGGGGAGGAAGCTCGTTCGAGGCGTCTAAAGCCGCGAGCAAGAGGAACTGGAAAAACGCCTCGCGTATCGGTTCGGACAGGGGGTTTTTCGTTTTTCGATTCATCATCCAAGCGGTAAACTTATTCAAATCAGGGCGTGCCATCGCAAATATGCACGGAGTGCTGAGGGGGTGAAGGAGGATGGAGGCAAAAAATGGTTTAGAGCCGAGCTGTTGCTTGATTTCGCTTGCAGCAAGCCACCTCTGCTCTCTAGGTGTGATCATACACTCTTCGACACCGATCCGCTTTTTGAAACACGTAGAAAAATGATCCCAATCAAACGGAGGGGCATAGCCGAATAGGGGAATCTCAAAGGCGTCAGGAAGCGATTCGGAGAGGGAGCGTATCCAGGGGAAAAGGGGCGTATTTCCCATGATTTAAGGCCCTTTCTCTTTAGGTCCTTTTTCTCCCGCAGAGCCTTTGCGCCGAAATAACGGTTTTTCGTAGGCGGTGTCGATCCGATTGACCGTGAAGGCAAAACGGCCTTTACGCTGAAACAGGGAGAGGAGGGAGGGGATATTTTGATTGAAGGCGTTGACCGCTTCATTCGAGCCGGTAAGCCGTATATTGATTTGGTTGGGCGCTGAGGCAAATTTCTGAATGGAAATGGTTGAGCCGAAAAATTTGGAGTTCGCAAACGAGGGGGAGTTGAGGACGAATTCTGTCTCGCTGTCTCCGGAGCTGGAGACTTGAGAGTAAATAGTGCCAACTGCATGAAAATAGATAGCAAGCACTTCAGGACTAAGATAGGGGGCCGCTTCCTGTGCGGCTGCCTGAGCGAGCGGAAGAGCAAAATCGGGAAGAGGCGTAAGAGAGGGAGAATCGATTTGCGAAGGGACTTCTTCGCTCGCTTTTTTTTGCTTTTTCGAACTGCTTCTTTCGTCTGCTTGACGTGGAGAGTCTTTTGTTGGCTGCCTCTCCTTGGCAGGGCTTGGTGTCTTATGCAAAATCGTTTCTTCCGTTTTCAGGGAACGGCGGGATTGAGGCGTCGACTTCTCTTCGGCGGTTCCCAGATACGTGGGGTTTAAAGGAGAAGAATTGGGGAGTTTTAGGGAAGGGGCTCGATGAGAGGGTTCCGTGTGAAGCGCTGATAAAGGGGGTTCTTTTCGCATAGGGGATTGAGGCAATGCAAGGGGCGATGGGGCTTTGCCCTTTGTGGGTTCTTTCTTCGGTATGAGGGAAGAGGAGGCTCCTGGTTGATGTTTGGCTTTAGGTTTTGCCGCATCATCGCCAAAATCACGGGATGAGGATCTTGAAGTTTCTTGTAAGGGGGGCTTCAGCGGCGTTGGATCGAAAGGTTCATCAACGTTTGTCCAAAAAGTGGGTGATTTAGGCAGAGGGTCATCCGGAGATTCCAGGAGACTGGACGCTCCAGTAGAGAGCTCTGGCGGCGGAGTATAGGGGGCGCTTCCTTCTACGGGCTCCCAAGAAGGGTCGGTGTCTGCTGCTGGAGGGGTTTCCGGTTTGACAGAAGAGACGAGATCGAAGGGGCTGGGAAGTCCTGAATCTTGTTCAGGTTCTGCATCGACCATTTGCCTGAATTTAGAAGGGTTACGGTCATTATCCGTTTCCGCGACTTCTTGAATTTTTTCTACTTTCTCTACTTTGCGATGAGATCCTGTATTGGTCTTTGTCTGGGAATCTTCGCCAGCAGATCCAGCGCCATGGATGCGATTTGTCGACGACATGAGAACCTATTCTTTGGACTTTTTTTTAGCGCTCTTGCGCCACGCTTCTTCCCTTCTACGGGAAAGATGGGTAGCTGCGCCTTGCTCATCATGCTCGATCGTCTCTTTTTGCTCCACCCAATAGCGCATTTCTTTTTCCCATTCTTTTTTATGGATTTCAATTTTCTCGAGATCTTTTTTCTTTTGAAAAAGATCGTCCGTTGCTTGATCCACTTGTTGTTGGGCGGCGTCCACGACCTTCTTCTGGTCTGTTACTTTTTTTTGTCTTTCCGCTAGTTTTTCGTCTACAACTTTCAGATAGACTTTGCTTCTTTGCACCTTATCGCTTGTCGTTCCTGCGTCGAGTTCCTGGCGCAGTTGCTCTAGCTTTTCTTTCTTGTGCTGGAGCGTCTGATCGCGTTCCTGAGTGAGATCGTAGAGTTTTTCATACGCTTTTTCTAAGATTTTCTTTTTTTCTTCGAGCGTCTTGACGGCTTTATCGAACCGATTTTTTTTGATGGCGATCATCTGTTCGAGAGGATAATTCAATCGATCGGACATGGAATAGACCTTTTGCGTAACTAAAGTTCTGTCGATTTTCTGGTTCTTTTGAGCCGATTTTCGATTTAAAATTGGGGAGCAATATACCCGTTCCACCTCAAAAGCGCCCAAAGCAAATCGATTCAAATCCTCTCAAATCGAATAAAACAGCGCGGTTAATATTAAGTCAATATTGACCGCGTTTTTTTATTCGATTTTAGAGAGATCTCAATTCGATTTTCTTGGGTGCCTTTGAGGTGGAACGGGTATATGTCCCCCATAGCTGCCTGTTGTACTTGTGAGCCACAATTCGAAGGGATATC
>JACRBF010000030.1 GCA_016213175.1 Chlamydiia bacterium | reverse complement strand
GTCACCCAAGAAAATCGAATTGAAATCTCTCTAAAATCGAATAAAAAAGTCGAGGTCAATATTGACTTAATATTAACCTCGCTTTTTTATTCGATTTGAGAGGATTTGAATCGATTTGCTTTGGGCGCCTTTGAGGTGGAATGGGTATATAAATCAGAAGCCGTGGCCGGAGTCGTGGGGTAGGCTCCCTCTCGGCGAGCGGAGGTAGGCAAAAGGGGTAGTCCATAAAAAATTGGAGACCCTTGATGTGTAGATATCGGCGTAACGCTCTACTTGGTAAGCAAGATAGCTTTTATCGTTGCCAGCCCTCATTAAAAGGCCCCATAGAGGATGACTGAGTTCTGTGTCCATCCTGGCAAGGGGCGCGATCTCCTTGTCGAGATTCTCAAGAGCGTGCCTTGCCTCCGTTAGTTCTCTTTCCAGTTGTTCGTCGGAAATATGCCCTTTCAAATTGTAGAGATTCTTTTTCCGCTGAATTTCCAATTTGCGAGAATTCAGCTTTTCTTCCCATTCTTGTTTTTTTTTCATCAAACTCATCAAGCGCTCTTTACTCGATCGGAATTGCTCGATAGCCTGTAACTCATCTTCTAATTCGCGCAAAATAAGCGCGGTTCTCCACCTTAAGACATTTTTTGTCACGTGGACATCTCCGAACATGTGGTCTCCTACGTAGAGGATCTCATCTCCCGAAAGCTTCAGATTTTTCTCTAGTTCTTGCGCGGTGCCCCCCAGATAGACCTTGCCGTTTTGCAGCTTTCCCGCGTGAGGTTTTAAGAGACCCTCTTGATTTACGATCTCAAAGAAGGGTTGAGAGATGGTAAAAAAATAGGGCTTTCTCGCTCCTACGATGATGAGATCAAAAAGGTCTCTCCAGGTTTTTCCTGCTGGAAGAAAACGGTCGAAAGCATAAGTCATCATAGGGTGGGTATAATTCCACTCTGAATTGGTGATCAAAATGAGTTTTTTACCAGCGCAATGTTGATCCAAAAGAGCCAAGGGAGTCTCTTCTTCTAAAATCACATATTTTTCGGGAGCTGCAATGATTTCTGCTTTCAGGCGCCCTTCCATATGAGCTGCATCGAGCACTCTTTTGACCCGCTCATAGAGATCCTCATAGCCTAAGATTTCAGGGATCGCCCGTTTGTCTAAGAGATCGACGAGTTGGCAGTACATGCACCCTTCCGATAGGGAAAATAGGGTGTTGAGAAAGACCCATCTTGAATCTGCGAGATCAATCAATGTTCTAGAGTAAAGCTCTCGATGCCCTTCAAAGCTCATGAGATGGGTGCCATGCATGGCTCTCTTGATAAAACCAAAACGGTTGGCCTTAATCAAGTTCCCATTTTCTGTATCGATGATGAGCCCGCGGCATACAAAAGTGGGGTCAAACTGCAGTCCTTCTACAGGCCATCCATCGGAGAGAAAGTGCTGTTTTAAATATTCGTAAGAGCGCCTCTCCCACTCTTCCACATGGTAGTGGATCAGCGTGTAGTCCATGTCGTAGCCGATGGCCCTGATCGCCCGCATATTCAATGTACGATTGCAAAATACTCTACGTATTACAGGTACCACTTTTTACTCCCGGTCTCCATCCACCCTATCATGAAACTCACAAATCGGCGATAGTGCATACTACGCACATGGGATTACTCTGGCAATCTAACCGGTATTTAAGCGAATTTTCGACCTTCGGAATCGGGGGTAAAGCGCGCTACTTTGCTGAGATTACGAGCCCCTTAGAGATGGAGGAGGCGTTTTCCTTTGCCCGGGAACAGGGGCTTGAAGTGTTGATCTTGGGCAAGGGTTCAAATTGCCTTTTCAGCGACGAGGGATTTGACGGACTGGTCCTGTTGAATCGGATCGATTTTTGTTATTGGAATGGCAATGTAGCCGAAGTGGGTGCAGGCTATAGCTTTTCCCTTTTGGGCATCCAATCAGCCCGCAAGGGACTGTCTGGCCTCGAATTCGCCTCCGGCATTCCTGCAAGCGTAGGGGGTGCTGTATTTATGAATGCGGGTGCAAACGGCAAGGAAACGGCTGGAGCACTCTATTCGGTACTCTACTTGGATCTACGAGGTTCTTTGCATCAATTTTGCAGAGAAGAATTGCTCTTTTCTTACCGGTACTCCCCCTTTCAACAGATGCAAGGAGCTATTCTCTCTGCCTCCTTTGTATTCGAACCTTCTTCCTCAGCGCGTTTTAAGCAATTGGAGATCATCGATCGGCGGATCAAAACGCAACCTTTGAAAGAACTCTCGATCGGTTGCATATTTCGGAATCCCGGTCCTGAGATATCCGCAGGGATGCTCATCGATCGATGCGGTCTCAAAGGATGCTCTATTGGAGACGCCGCCATTTCAGAAATTCATGCTAATTTCATTATCAATTTAGGTCGGGCGCGCGCTAAACAAGTGCAGGATTTGATCGAAAAGATTCAGCAAACAGTCTATGATAAAACGGGAGTGCGTTTAGAACCGGAAATTCGGATGATAGGGAAGCATGGAAGCATTTAGAGCTGATCTCCATTGCCATTCCACCCATTCCGACGGCTCGGATTCTCCTGAGACGCTTTTGGAAAAAGCAACTCTTGTCCATCTCCAGGGTCTTTCGATCACCGATCACGATACGATGTCTGTTTATACGCCGGAATTATTTGCGCGGGCGGCGCATCTGCAGATCCGGCTTTTGCCGGGGATCGAACTTTCTACAGAATTGGATCAAACAGCGGTGCATATTCTTGGATATGGTTACGACATAAGATCCGCTTCCTTTCAGAGTTTTTTGCAAGAGATGCAAAGACGACGCATGGAACGGAATCGGCTGATCTTGAAAAAATTGGCAAAGCGCTCTATGCCAATTGCAGAAGCAGATCTAATGCGTACGAATGCCCAGCATAGCATAGGGCGCCCCCATATTGCTGCCTTAATGATCAAAAAGGGATATGTCGGGTCTATGCAGGAGGCTTTTGAGCGGTATCTAAAAGATGGCGCTTCCTGCTACGCTGCTGGATTTAAGTACACGCCGCTGGAGGCCGTGGAGCAGATTCACTTGGCACGAGGAAAGGCGGTGCTTGCGCATCCCCACGTCTATAAAAAAAGCACTTTGATCAAGAAAATTCTTGACTATCCTTTCGATGGGATTGAGTGTTATTATGCCCTATTACCCAGAGAGCTAGAATCTCCTTGGCTCAACATTGCAAAGGAGCGGGGATGGATCGCAACGGGGGGATCTGATTATCACGGCGCTATGAAGGCGCATATTCCTCTCGGAGCCTCCTGGGTGAATGAGGCCACTTTTAATGCGCTCTCTTACTCTACATGAAGTAATACTCGAGAAACTCTTTGCCCTTCCTGGAAGAGGGTTGAAAACGTTTGCAGAATTTCAAACGCTTGATAGACGGTTAGGCTGTCCGCACAGGGCGTTTCGAACGGTGCATGTGGGCGGTACGAACGGTAAAGGCTCTGTCGCTACGAAAATTGCCGAAGGACTTCAAGAAGAAGGGTTTAGAGTAGGTCTTTACACATCGCCCCACATCACTTCTGTACGTGAGCGGATCTGTATCAATGGGGTCATGATTTCGGAAAAGGCGCTACTCCTGAGGTTGGAAGAGGTGTTCAAGAATAAGGTCTCTGCACTTTCGTTTTTCGATATATTGACTGCTGCTGCATTTTCTTATTTTCGGGAAGAGCGGGTAGATTGGGCGGTCGTTGAGGTAGGAATTGGGGGAAGGCTTGATGCTACGAATGTGATTGATCCCGTTCTTGCGATCATCACCTCGATCAGCTATGACCATAAAGAGCTTTTAGGCGATACGTTAGAAAAGATCGCGCAGGAAAAAGGGGGGATTGCAAAGAGGGGAGTGCCGCTCATTGTGGGGCCGAGCGCCGCCCCTTTTTTTTCCTCCGCGCAAACCGTCTTACCGGAGATTGGATTTTACGATAGGGAAAATAGTGCTATTGCTGCACGCGCTCTGAGAGAACTTGGCGTATCGGAGAGAGCGATTGAAAAGGCAATTCAAGTGAGGCCCAGAGGCCGTTTTGAGATGATGGGACGCACGGTCATCGATGTAGCGCATAATCCGGATGGTTTTCAAAGACTCGGTCAAGCGCTCGAGGAACACTTCCCCGGGGAAAAATTTCATTTTATTGTCGCTTTCTCTCAGGGCAAAGATTGGAAAGCGTGTCTCGATGTTGTTCGTCCGCTTGCCCACCGAATCAGCTTTGTCAATTCCCACTCCCGGTTTGTCCCTCTAGGAGGGGGCACGCTGCAGGAGGCATTAGATGCATCGGACGAAGGGGTGAGAAATGTCCTCTGCGGAAGTTTCTATTTAGTCGCCGAGGCGCTCAATCCACAGCAGGGAGGGGGATTTGGGGCGATTGAGCCATCTCTGGTGCCACACTTGCCACAGAGAAGAGGGGAGGGCGCTGGCGTATTGCAAAAGCGCTAGCTCCTCTTTTCCCCCCTCCTCATGACCCGGATAGCAAGTCATAGAAATAGCGCCTCTAGTCTCCAGAAGGTCAAGAGCTTCTTTGAGGCTTGCCAAAGTAGTCTCTGTGCGGGTGGTCAAGAGCTTATTGCCCCCCGGCAAATAGCCTAAGTTATACACAATGAGGCGTGGGGGTTTTAAGAGAGGTAACTTTGTCAAATATTCATGGGAAAGTAGGTGTAGAGAAACTCTGTTTTTTTCTTCGACCGTTAAATGCTGACTTAAGATTTTTGCAGTACTTCGTAGAGCCTCAGGCTGAATATCGATGGACAAGAGGTTCGATAGGGGGAGTTGTGCTAAAAAGAGGGTATCGTAGCCATTGCCGCAAGTCGCATCAATGGCTACATCACCAGGTTGAAGAAGCCGCTTCCAACACGATTGAGCGCAGAGTAAATGGGGGGATCTATCCATAAAACGGCTTCATTATAATGTTGTCCTCTATTTTATGATTCTGTATTCTTCTCTCTGTTTATCAGGGGTGTTAGCTCAGTTGGTTAGAGCGCCACGTTGACATCGTGGAGGTCGGCTGTTCGAGTCAGCTACATCCCATTTTCCCTGAGTAGAAAGAGTTTGAATTTATCTTCGTTGAATCGTACAGCCGCAGAGGTTGCGGCAGCAGCTCTTTGCGAGATATTCCCGGGCATTGAGCTTCTCGGAGGTAGCCGTACTTCGATTGGTTTTTCCTATGATTTTCTCGCTTCTCACCCTTTGCCCGCAGAGGCTGAAGTGTTGATCGAAGAGCGGATGCGGCAAATTGTTCGCGAAAAACGGGAGATCCGCGTCCTGGAGATGGTTCCGGTAAGCGCTAGGGGGCTTCTGGAAAAGGCGGGACGTTTAGCTCGTCTAGAAGAATGCGTAGAGGGGGGGCTCGTTCAAATCATTCAAATGGGCTCTTTCTACGATCTCAGTGCAGGATTGCATTTGGAGAACTCCTCGCAGCTTGGGGCGTTCAAATTATGGCCTATACAATCTCTTGAAGATGGGCGGCTGCGTCTCATGGGCTGCGCTTTTTTTGATAAAACAGAGCTTAAAAATTTTTTGAAAAACTACCGAGACTACCCAAATAAAAGTCATCTGACGATCGGTGAAAAAAAAGCTTTATGGAAGTGTTGGGACGGTCATGTTGTATGGCTTGAAGCGGGACTGAAATGGCAAAGAGAGATCGTTGCTATTTTACGAGAAACGCTCTTTCAAGGGGCGATCGAAATGAGTCTGTTTATCAATGAGGATCGTGCTACTTTACATGCCGATCTAGCCCCTCTCCTAGGAAAATTTCCCTTGGCGCTTGCCGAAATTTTCTCTGAACCTCTGGGAGAGTGGGACCCAGAGGTAGGACTTTTTTCAGGGGTGGGGGGTACTCAGGTATATATGAGTGTTTTTTTCACTTCTCCTGAAGAAGGACATGCGAAAATGATTTCTTCCTTGCAAACCTTGAGAAAAACACTTAGTATCTTACGCTTTGAGCATCAGCTCCGCTTGTCTGGGCCCAGACGCTCTGATAAAGGGCTTCGCGCGTTGTCTAAAGCTGTTGAGGTTTTAGAAGGGTCTGTGGAGGTCATGTTGGATGAGGAGAGAGAGCCTCAGGTTGAATGCTTAGTAGAAGATAATTTGGGACGGCAGTGGGCTGCCTTCTCGATGGGGGTTGCATCCAAGAAATTTTGGATTACGGCGTCCGTTGAAAGATTGATGGCTCTATTGTTAGAAAGGCAGTTACAAAACTCCCTGCCCACTCAGAGAAAAAATAGAAACGGTGAGTAGCGTTGAGAATTAATAGAGAGATCCGAGCTGATAAGTTGCGTGTTATTTCGGAAAGTGGAGAGCAACTTGGGATTTTGAGTCTGCGTGATGCGCTGGCGATGGCAGAGACTGCAGGTCTTGATCTCGTGGAGATCGCCCCGACAGCTAAGCCGCCCGTTGCTAAGATCATCGACTACGGAAAATTTCGTTATCACCAGCAGAAAAAAGAAAAGGATAGTAAAAAGGCGCAAGTACAGATCAAGATTAAAGAGATCAAACTGAAGCCTAATATCGATACGCATGACTTTCAAACGAAAGTGAAACACGCGCGGGATTTTTTGCTTGAGGGCAATAAGGTGCGAATTTCGATTATGTTCCGCGGCCGTGAAATGCTCCATATCGATTTAGGACAAAAAGTGGTGAGAGATTTTTGCGAGCATGTCGCCGATTTATCGACTGTGGAGGCACCTCCGAAGATGATGGGACGTACGATTACTACCGTACTTGCCCCCAGTGGTAAAAAACCGAAGAGCGCCTCCGAACAAGGACCCAAGGAGAAAAGCAATGCCTAAAATGAAAACACGAAAGGCTGTGAAAGCCCGATTTAAGGTGACTGGAACAGGAAAACTGAAGAGGACCCGTCCAGGACGTCGTCATATTTTGATCAAGAAGAGCTCCAATCGGAAGCGCCACTTGGCCAAATCGCGTCTGGTCGACGAAGGTCAGGTAAAAATGTATAAGATCATGATGGGAGTCTAGAAGGTCTATGGTACGTATTACGAATGCGGTAGCAGCCCGCGCGAGATCCAAAAAACTGCTCAAACGTTGTAAGGGTTTTTATGGCGATCGTAAGAACCACCTTAAACTGAGCAAAGACGCTCTGATTTCGGCGCTTGCCAATAACTATCATCACAGAAAATTGCGCAAACGCGATTTTCGCAGTTTGTGGATTACCCGTATTGGGGCTGCTGCAAAAATCAATGGGATCTCTTATAGCAAGCTCATCAATGGATTGAAGCGGCAAGGCTGTGAGATCAATCGGAAATGGCTCTCTGAGCTTGCGATTAGCGATCCTGCTGGATTCAGCGCGATTGCGACGACCGCAAAAACAGGGCTTACGAACTAAAGAAGCTTGGAGTTCGCTCCGTGACCTCCCTTCTCGAGAAAATTACATCTCTGCGTTCCCAGTTTATTTGCGAGCTGCGGGAGGCTGTTTCTTCGAAGGATCTGGAAGCTTTAAAAGTGAAGTATCTTGGCAAAAAGGGGCCGATCCAGGCCCTTATGCTCGAGCTGAAGCACGCCTCTCCTGAAGAGCGTCCTCAGGCGGGCAAGTTAATCAATGATCTGAAAGAGGAGTTCCTCTCGCACTGCGATCACAGCCTTCATCGAGTCAAGCAGCGGGAAATGGCTGCAGCCTTTCAGCAAGAATGGCTCGATGCGACCTTGCCCGGTCGTAAGCAGTTTTTAGGACGCGCCCACCCCATTAGCCAAATGCTGCAACGGATACTCGATATCCTTATAGGAATGGGATTTTCTGTGCAACTAGGTCCCGATGTCGACACCGACTATTACAATTTCGAAGGGCTGAATTTCGCAGCCGACCATCCGGCTCGTGATATGCAGGATACCTTTTATTTGGGCAAAAACCGCCTCCTTCGTACCCACACGAGTAATGTGCAAGTTCATGCGATGGAGAAGTTTAAACCACCCATTCGCATCGCGGCCCCCGGCAGAGCCTTTCGGAATGAAGATATTTCTGCCCGTTCACACGTCTTTTTTCATCAAATTGAGGGTTTTTACATTGATAAACACGTAACTTTTGCAGACCTCCTTTCGACGATGGAAGAGTTTCTTCATAAGCTCCTTGGCGCAGAAGTCAAGACCCGTTTTCGCCCCAGTTATTTCCCTTTCGTTGAACCAGGGATGGAGGTCGACGTGCACTGTACAGCATGCAAAGGGAGCGGCTGCCGCCTCTGCAAACACACCGGATGGCTCGAAATTTTGGGTGCCGGCATGATCCACCCCAACGTCTTGATGAAAGGGCGCATTGATCCCGAAGAGTATTCGGGCTATGCGTGGGGCATGGGCCTTGAGCGGCTCGCTATTTTACAGTACGATATCCCCGACATCCGCCTTTTTACTGAAAACGACATGCGGTTTCTCTCTCAGTTTCCTTGAGGTTATTGGAGTTTGTTGGTACCATTGATCTTTTTTTGGAAGAGTGGCAGAGTGGCCGATTGCGCCTGTCTTGAAAACAGGAAACCCGCAAGGGTTCGTGGGTTCGAATCCTACCTCTTCCGATTTTGCTCCGCAGAAAGCGAAAGAAGGAACGCAACAGTAAGCGGCGGATATACCCGTTCCACCTCAAAAGCGCCCAAAGCAAATCGATTCAAATCCTCTCAAATCGAATAAAACAGCGTGGTTAATATTAAGTCAATATTGACCGCGCTTTTTTATTCGATTTTCTTGGGTGACTTTGAGGTGGAACGGGTATATAGTGCTTCCACTTGAGGTGCACCCAAAATTCATTCAACCTAATTGGATTGGATTCAACTGAATAATTTGAAAGTTGTCGTTGATCCGTTGTGTCAATAGTCGCCGGAGTCGATGCACCTT
>JACRBF010000003.1 GCA_016213175.1 Chlamydiia bacterium | reverse complement strand
TTTCAGAATCGCCTCTAGGTCTTTCTTTTCGTGCTCAGGTAAAGTTCTTAATGAACGCATGGCGAATAGTTTAGACTAATAAAGATTTTATAATCCAGCTTTTGGGTGCACCTCAAGTGGAAGCACTATATACCCGTTCCACCTCGAAGGCACCCAAGAAAATCGAATTGAAATCTCTCTAAAATCGAGTAAAACAGCGCGGTCAATATTGACTTAATATTAACCTCGCTTTTTTATTCGATTTGAGAGGATTTGAATCGATTTGCTTTGGGCGCCTTCGAGGTGGAACGGGTATAGTGTTTTAAATTTTATTGATAGAATTTTAAAGCACTATATATACTGAACGCAATTCAATAATCGGATTTGAGCTGATGCGAAAGTTCTCTAATGCTTGCTCCGAATCCTCTCTAACCAATAGCGATTCGTAAGCTTTTCCCGGTAGCGCGGATTCATGAAAGCGTCCGCATACCGCTCTAACCACCTGCTTAAATTTTCGTCTGTGATTTCTGACCAATCGCGCACAATGACGACAGGAAGACCTTCATAGAGAGGATCGAGCGAAGAGCTCTTTACGATTACAATACACCCTAGCGCCAGATCTTCCCATGTCCGGTGGCAATCAAGACCATTGCCATGCGGACTGATCGAAAAAGCATACCGCCCCTTCATGCGCCATAACTCTGAGCGTCTCATCGGAGGGCCATGATCGACAAGTCCGCTTGCAAGTACTGTTTGATAAATAGCTTTCCGATCTTCGCCAAACTGTAAATAGCGCTGAAATGTCCCATGCATCGTATCCGAATGGTGAAAGTCTACATAGGCCCGTTTGAGGCGCTCTCGAGTAGGTTTTAGCCCCCGTAAAAGACGCATAAGCCGCCTCTCTTGCCGTTTAGGAGACCCCTTCTCTCCCCACATCCCCCCTTTCCCCTTGTAGGCTATGGAATGAAAGTCGATGCCGATCGGCAGCGGACTTATTTTCTGGCTTTTTCCTTGATAATCACAGTTTTGCGCAAAAACATGCAGTACTTTATCGTGCCGCAGCAAATCCTCCACATCCAATCCCTCGCAGTTGGAAGGAAACGACTCATCCCCGTCTGTAATGATTAAAACAAAAGGATTCTGAACCTTGCCCAACACTTCCCTGCAAAACTGAGAAACAAAAGAACATTTGAGCCATACAACAGCGCCGCTTTGGATATTATCATAGGCTGTAGGATCAAAAGAGGCCGTGTTTTTAAAATACTCTTGAGGACATGCAATCATCCCTCGATCTGCCTTGGCGCTCAATCCCAAATTCCACACGAATTCGGTCTCTTCCCATCGATCGTTCTGACTGAACAAAGCAAAACTTGCAATACAAATGAAGAACGGAAAGTTCACCACCGCAATTCCACGATCCCTGTTCCCGACCAATGGCCAAACGATGTGAGATCGAGCTTAGGCAACTGCACCTCGCGCCACATTTTCAACATCGTCCATACCCGGATATCATCGAAAATCCAATAAACCGTTTTCCCAAAGGGTAGATTTTGCAAATTTTCCAAGAGTTTTTTTTCTAAACAACCGTCGTGAGTGGCATCAACGAAAATCAGGTCCGCCTCCGCGAGCATCGCTGCATGTTTTTCTACCACCTGTAAGTCAGACAAATCTTCTACATGCTGCACTAAAGAACCCTCGGTAAAATCGTCTCTATGCAACACCGTATTAGAGTACTGATGCCAAGGAACGACATCGAAAGTGATCAACTTACCTCCCTCAGGCATAAATTGGTGCATGCACAGAGCGGAGAGTCCCGTTGCCGTTCCAATTTCAATAATACAGCGCGGCTGCAGCACCTTGACCCATCCAGCAAGAAGCTTGTAGTGTTCTCCCGGCCACACTTCCGCATAAGTAGGGATGTGGGGGCGCCCCTCATAGATTCCCTGCAGATTCACCTCCGCAGCTTCAGCAATCGCACGCACACTCAAAGAAATCAAAGAGGACGTAGCTCGAGAGCCGTCGTCATGCGCGGAAAAAATCATGGAATATTCACCATGTGCGGTCTGTACCGGAGGGGGCAAAAGATCTTTGATCGAAGGTTTTTTCCAAAACATATCTCAAGAATATACTAAAAAGTCGTTATACTCCAAGCCATGCCAACAACTCTTTTGCGCAATCTTCCCATCCGCCTCAGACGCAATCGCAGCAGCGAAGCTGTCCGAAGGATGCTACAAGAAACTACACTTCACCCCGCAGATTTAGTGCAGCCCCTATTTCTCATTGAAGGAGACAATCGAACGAGCCCTATTTCTAGCATGCCCGGCATCGAACGCCTCTCCGTCGATCACGCCGTGAAAGAAGCTGCCTATTTACACAACAAAGGCATCCAGGCAATCGCCCTGTTTCCCTACATAGACCCCTCCCAACGAACAATGAGTGCTGAAGAAGCATGGAATAGAAACGGCCTTTTCGCCCGAGCAATCCGGACAATTAAAGATGCCATCCCCTCTCTGTGCGTTATCGGCGATGTTGCCCTTGACCCCTTCACTTCCCACGGCCACGATGGCCTCGTCAACAATAAAGGGGCGATCTTGAATGACGAGACGATCGAGTGCCTAATCCAAATGGCGCTCATGCAAGCAGATGCTGGCATCGATTTTGTCGCCCCCAGCGATATGATGGATGGGCGGGTAGGCGCCATTCGCCAAGCTCTCGACCAAAATGGCTATATCCACGTTGGCATCCTCGCCTACAGCGCCAAATACGCCTCAGCTCTTTACGCCCCCTTTCGCGACGCTCTAGGCACCCGCATTGCCTTCGGCGATAAAAAAACCTACCAGCTCAATCCCGCAAATTCGAGAGAAGCGATGCTCGAAGCGATGCTCGATGAACAAGAAGGGGCTGATATCCTTATGGTAAAACCCGCAAGCCTTTATCTCGACATAATCGCAAAATTACGCACACAATCCCACAGACCCATAGCCGCTTACCACGTCAGCGGGGAATATGCCATGGTCATGGCGGCTCACCAAATGGGATGGCTCGATGCCGACAAGGTTTTTTTTGAAACCTTGCTTAGCATTAAAAGAGCCGGCGCCGACCTGATCTTCACGTACGCGACCAAAAGAATGATTGAGCATATATACCCGTTCCACCTCAAAGGCGCCCAAAGCAAATCGATTCAAATCCTCTCAAATCGAATAAAAAAGCGCGGTTAATATTAAGTCAATATTGACCTCGACTTTTTTATTCAATTTTAGAGAGATTTCAATTCGATTTTCTTGGGTGCCTTTGAGGTGGAACGGGTATATAGTGCTTCCACTTGAGGTGCACCCAAAAGCTGGATTATAAAATCTTTATTAGTCTAAACTATTCGCCATGCGTTCATTAAGAA
>JACRBF010000028.1 GCA_016213175.1 Chlamydiia bacterium | reverse complement strand
TTTCTGGTTCTTTTGAGCCGATTTTCGATTTAAAATTGGGGAGCAATATACTGTTGTCGATATTGCTCCCCAATTTTAAATCGAAAATCGGCCAAAATAATCCAGAAAATCAACGAACCATTAGTTACGCAAGAGGTCTATTGTACAAGGATGGGCCGATCTCGAAGCGGATGTTGACGGGAAATTTTTGATTTTGCTAGCCTTCTGGGTCTTATGAAAAGAAAATTTTTTGCTTTGCTATCCTTTATCGCCTTGATCCCTACGCTGCAGGCGACGATAACGTGGAGTCCCGAGGTGCAGTTAACCTCTGGGTCGGCATTGGATTTTGATGCTGTCGCGTTTGCTGAAAATGGGTCGGGGTATGCAGTGGCTCTTTGGGTAGAGTCGAATGTTTTATACTCCTTAAAGCGCATCGATGGGACTTGGGAGAGTTCGCCAGTGTCAATTTCTCCAAGTGGGGCAGGAATTACTCGTCCACAGATTGCAATGGACGCTTTGGGAAATACTATGGCTATCTGGTTAACTGTAGTAGGAGGTTTTTCCGTGATTGACTCCGCTTACAGGACTGGGATTGGTTCGAGTAGTTGGAGCAGTCCCATCATAATTTCCGATCCTTGCAGAGATTCGCTTTCACAGACTCTTGTGATGAGTGCTACCGGACTGTCAGTCGCGACTTGGAAGGATGCAGCTACTGGGAATCTCTATTCTTCGACGGGTACTTTTGGTCCCTTTTTCCCGATCTGGTCTACGCCCCTTCAGATTACCGCAGATTCTGTATCAGGATTTACGGGGCTGGCGATAGACGCTTCTCAGCAGGCTACGGCATTGTGGAAAACTTCGGCAGGGGCCGTGAAGGCGGCTGAACTTCCTTTTGCAGGGACTTGGCAAAACACTGCGACATTGGCTGCTGCCAATGGGCAGGACGTTGCTCTTTCGGCGAATGGAGCGGGGGATGTTTTAGCGGTCTGGTCGCTCACAACGGGAGCGGCTCAGGCGGCGGAAAAGGCGGCAGGCTCCTCTGTCTGGTCTTCGGCCTCGACGTTATCGGGTGTCGGCGCTGACGCCGATCAGATTGCCTCGTCTTTGGCAAGTGACGGTTCTGCTGTAGCTCTCTGGCGTAATCAAGAGTTAGGACAGAGCATTATACAAGGGGCGACTTCTGTTTTCGGGAGCGCTTGGAACAGTGCAGCGGATCTGCTTCCCAGCTATGGGTCGTATTCTTTCCCTGCAGCGCGCGCGGTTTCTTCACAAAATGTCATTGCGATATGGGTGGATGGAACGAATCGGACTGTGCAATCGAGCTATCTGAATGGATTAACCGAGGAGTGGGCTTCTCCTGTCGACGTTTCTACGGATCTGGTGACTATAGGCGAAACTGCCGGACTTCAGACCGACAGTTCAGGAAATCCAACGACTGTTTGGCAAGGTTCCGGAGTATATTCCGCCAGCGGCACGTTTGCCTCTTTAGGACCCCTTGCTCCCGCGAGTGGTACAGGCCGGCAACGTGCAGATCGATTCGCCTCTCAGGCAGATCTAATCAATACCCTATCTTGGCAGACCTCTGTCGGCGCTGTATCCTACAGGGTTTATTTAGGCAGCACTTCTTCTCCGCCTCTTACGACTGTTACGAACCCATCGTTCAGCCATCATCGTATCCCCCCTGGGCGAACGATGACGTATTATATAACGGCCGTTGATATAGCAGGGAACGAGAGCAGTGCGTTGCAAATCGTTGTGCGTCCTTCATAGAGAACCTTCACATCAGCCCGAATCCGATTCTTGAATCACGTTCAGTATATACCCGTTCCACCTCAAAGGCGCCCAAAGCAAATCGATTCAAATCCTCTCAATTCGATTTTCTTGGGTGACTTTGAGGTGGAACGGGTATATAATAGTGCAATAGTGTATCACCGAATCTGCGGCTATTGATGAATTTCATACCCAAAATGGGTTCTATAGCTGATCCTTTTTTATACCTCTCTTCAATAAAAAGAGCTGCCTGAGAAGAAAGGAGATGTTCTGCCTCTAAGATTTTGATGAGTGGCCCTATTGACGTGCCGTAGGGAGGATCGATATAGATGATGTCAAAGGGGCCCTCGCAGCGCTGTAACGCCGTCTTTGCATCGAGGGTACTGAGCTGACATTGAGTTTTGACGTCTAAGGAGGCGATATTTTCGGTAATGGCAGCAATGGCGGATCGATCTTTTTCGATGAATGTGGTTCGTGCAGCACCACGGCTTAGCGCCTCCAATCCCATCGCACCGCTGCCTGCAAAAAGATCCAAAAATCGGGCTCCTTCGATAGCGTTTTGACAAATATTGAACACTGCCTCCCGCAGCATACTCTGTGTAGGCCTTGTCCGTAGCCCTTTGGGTGCTTTGAGAGGGCGGCCTTTAAATTTGCCGCCAATAATGCGAAGACTCATGAGACCTCTAATGAAATGCTACCTGTAAATTGTGAGGTTGGAGAAGGCGTCCTGCTTTTTCTAGGTGAGAAGGATTGGAATCACAAAGGTAGTGCGCATAGAGTTCATACGCGCATTGAAGCGCCCACTGTGCCTGTAGCGAGGCGTCTCCTTTTTTTGCATTGGCAAAAGAGATTGTTTTTTTAATATTGAGCCATTTGCCTTTGATTTTGCCTTGGATGAAGAGAACGAAGTTGTCCAAGCTATCTGTCGTGCCGAGAATGACATAGGGTTCGTTGAGATACAAAGGGGGCATCATAGTTGCTTTTGGATAGAGGCAGATATTGGCAAGAGGCGAGAGGCACACCGCATGGGCGGAAAGATTTTTGGCAATGGGATGGCTGATTGTTTTCATCAATTTTAAAATCTTACGCCGGGTGCCTCGTTTTGTCGTGGAATAAATAATTTTCCCCCTATTGAAAGCGGCTGAAGCATCGAGAGTGGCGAGATGGGGATCTCCCCCCATTCCCACAGCGTAGAGAACCACTCTGCCTCTATTATATACAGTCCACTCGAGTGCTAAATTACGCTGCTCCATTTTTTTATTGAGCGCTTCTCCATCTGTGAACAGAATGGCTGTATGTAGTAGGTCGTCTTGGGCAGGAGTAGGCATAGTGAGGAGAAGCGGTTTATAAAAAGTAGCTGTAGAAAAAAAACTACCCAGGTGAATCTGATTTAAAAAATTTTTGGCGGCGTCTATTGATGAAGAGCTCACAGGAAGAGGGGCTGGCGCGAGTTTTTCAATCCTATTATCAAAGGCGATGAGATTGAAACTATCGTCAATATCGAGTTCTTCAAGGGATTTGAGGATGGAGTTTTTGACGGCAGCGAGTCTTTCTTTTTGGATGGAATTGGAATGATCCAGCAAAAACGAGTACTGCTGACCGATTTTCGGCAGATTGAGGCCGGGGCGTTGGACGAGGGTTAGAGCGAATAGGTAGCGACTTTCTCCCTCAAGGGGGGTAAATACAACTTCCGTGTCAAAACAGTCGGAATAGGAGGCTGTTTCGAGATCTTCGAGGGTAGGTAAATCGGGCAGGTGAGGAAGAGAGGAGAAATGAGGAAGCTTAGGGGGCAATGTCGCTTGTGCAAGGGAGGCGAGAAGAGGATTGGAATAGGAAATTTTTGCCAGGGGGGCCGTTTCAGGGAGAGAGGGTGAGGCGACATCGGAGGCGCTCAAGAGCGTTTTAGGAAGCGGGGAGGGAAGAAGGGGCAGCGCTATTCCCGGAGAGGCGGAAGGGACGATCAGGTCTTTGGGTAGGTGTTCAAAGAGGTTGGGTAAACTTTTAGCCGGCATGGAAAAGGAGATCTGTTGGATCGATCCTTCCAGGGGACGGTTGGGGAAAAGGGTTGCAGCGAGAAATGAGGGTTGCCATTGCACGGTGGTGTCGATCGGTTGAATGTGAATATGGGGTTGCATAGTCAAGGTAAAATCGACAGGTTCCGCGAGGGGGATTGTAAAGAAAGGCGCCTTTTCTTTGAAGTGTTCTTGTGCAAGCGCCTCTTTGAGATAGCAGCTTAGCTCTGAGGGGTCTTTCACCAAAACAATAGGGGTTTCCTGAGCTGTCCGTTGCGGCGGTGTATAGAAGAGACCGTGTGTTTGCAGAACAAGGAGTGAGGCGATGTGGGCAGAGAGAGAGAGGGCTATGCATACGCTCAAGATTTTACGATTTTTTTTAGGAGACACTTGTTTTACAAAGAACTTATTCAAGCGTAGAGACATGGGGTGATTAGACCTCTTGCGTAACTAAAGGTTTGTCGATTTTCTGGTCTATTATTCGTTTTGCAACCTCTCCGCTATTCGGGCGGATAGCAGAGGATGGACTGTTTCGCTGGCTATTTGCAGCAAAAGGTCTTTTCCTTTTGCTTGCAACTCTTTTTGCATATCCCGATCCGTTGATAAGCGGGCTTTTGTCAAAAGAATGTCTCCGGCGATGAAGCGCATATAGCCTTCATAGATCCGATTTTTTTCAGGCAGTTTCAGACGTGACTGTTGATAATCTTTTGACAAAAGATCTTCTGAACTTTCAAAATCCGACTTAACTTTTTCTAAAAGATGCAGTCTTTTTTCTTGTTTATTCTCGCTTGTAATTTCTAATAGAGCAATATATTCTAACGCTGCCTCAAGATGGACTGGTTCATAGGACAATTTTCTCTGCAGCATCAAATCTTTTAACTGCGTAGCGATAGCGGTTACATCACGCGCCGAGTCAAAAATCAAAGTGGCAGGCTGGCGGCAGTATAATTCCGTCTGTGAGGCAAGTGGTGGCCCAAGGCGCTGGATCTGCAGAAGAGTTTTTTTGAGATGGGCTCTTGCATCCGTTTCCGATTGGAGTGTCGTAGTGTCTTTGGTAATCTGCTCTAAAATTTCCCAGGCTCTGTCTTGCTTGTTGCAAGCCGCATATCCTTCCGCTAGTTGTAAATAGGCCTCTTTTTCCCATTTTTTGGCAGGTTCTTGTGAAGAGGCATACAGGGCGCATAATTTTTCCATGAGCGCTACTTGTTCTTGCGCATGTCCCATCATTCCCTGCAATTTCCCCAATTTATACAATGGTGTTTCGAGGGAGGAGATGTCTGGTTTTTCCAATAGAGAGGAGAAGAGGAGCGCTGCCTTGGTGCCGGTTTCGAGAGAAAAGTTATTTTCGAACTTGGATAAATAGGATTCGGCAAGCCACAGGAGGTTTGTTTCGGGGATGGCAGCGCCGGAGATAAAGGCTTCATAGAGGTGGTTTTCGCTTTTTTCTAGCAAAGCAGGCGTCTTGTTTGCGAGATCTAGATAGGCATTGAAGAGTGCGATATGGAGCGCGCCTAAATCTAGGAGATTGGCCTGTTTGGCAAGCGCCAATTCTGCATATTCGCAGAATTGAGAAAGCTCGCCTTGGTTTCTGGCGCAAATTGCGAAGAGGAGGGTTGCGTTTGCGTCCTGAGCAAAGGGGGCGGGGCTATTGAGCAAGGGCTGGAGCGTCTCTCTTGCTCCTTCGCTATCCCCCAGATCGAACCGCGCTTTAGCAAAATGGAAACGCCAGTCATTGATTTCTTGGGGAGGAAAAAGGCCCTCTTCCTGCAGTAAAGCCGTCAGATCGTGAGCATATTGTTCTTTGAATGAAGCAGTCTCAGGATGCTCTGCTGTCAGTCTTTCTGAGGCAGCAGCGAGATACCGCCACGCGGCCGGAGCTTCCTCGTGGCGGGGAAATTGGGAGAGAAAGAGGCGGGAGATTTCCCTGCATGGCTGCCATTTGCTTTCCCGGTATTCCAGATCGGCCCATTCAAATAAAGCCGTTGCTTTGTCTTGGGAATCGGGGTAATCGGAGATCCATGCGGCAAGTGCAACTCGGCTCTCTGCGAAAGCGCCCATTTTTTTGAGCAAAAGGGCTTGTGCGTAACGGGCTTTTTCGATGTGTGGGCTAGAGGGGTCGATGACAGCGAGCCTAGTAAGCGCCTGCCCAAGCGTTTGCAGATCGTCTGCCTGAGAGGCTGCCTCGAGAAGGCAGAGGAGTGCGGATTTTTGGGACTCCTCATCTTGGGGCGGGGGGGCTTCAAGGAAAGAGAGAAGCTCCGGAATGGCCTCTTTATAATGTTTCAGAGAGAGGAAGCTGCGTCCTAAAAAGAGGTGTGTGAGCCCTTTTCGCTCTTCGGGAATAGAGTTCAGGATGTCCTCTTTTTTTGCGATGAGTTCCTGGTGCTTGCCCATATCGAAAGAGAGGATCAGGTGATTATAGGCAGCCTCTTGAGCTTTGGAGGCCCCTGTTTGGGCGATCTCTTCAAAGGTTTTGAGCGCCAGTTCCTTATCGTACTCTGCCTGAATAAGGGCTGCCTGAAAGAGCATCTCTTCGTTTAGAGAAGAGTCAGTCTTTGCTAGATCTAGGTAGAGACGGGCGGCTTTTGGGTACTCTTTAAGAATGCAGCACAAATGGGCGAATGCTTGTGAGACTTCGGAAGAAAGTGGGCTATGTAAAAGTGTTTCGAAATAGGGTTCCGCACGTCTAGCGTATTGCAAAAGGATGTCTGGTTGCTGTGGGGCATTAAGGCACTGATGGTAAAGGGCGATAGCGAGAAAGTAGGTAGCCTCTAGCTCAAAAGGCGCTGCGTTGGGCAAGGCGCTGTTCAGATGCGCTTCACACGCATCGGCAAGGGAGGAGTGCCATCCTAGATAGTAGAGGCATTGCATTCGGCCGAGAAATGTTTTTTCCTTGAATGGGGGAGATAAGGAAGCGGTAAGGTAATGTTTGAGCGCTTCCGAGTAATTTTTTTCTCTGAGCAAGAGATCCCCTAATACCGCACGCAGAGGATCTGCATAGGGGCTCTCTGGGAAGGAGGAGAGGAATGCTTCCATTTGGCTTTTGGCGATCTTATACTCTCCCTCCTGCCAGAAATCGGCAATACGCCTGAGGAAAAGGGACTCCTCCTCGGTACTTGCCTTGGAGGGCTGCCAGTCACTTGGATCGATGTGAGCCGACAAAGAGGAAAGGAGAAAAAAAAATCCAAAAATCTGGCGTAACCTCGACTTTGCAACTTTTTTAGCCTGCTGGCCTCGGCATATTTGCTCTCTGAGGCGTTTATTTAACGGGTACGGGGTTAGAACCCCCTTCCCGTTTAAATAAATCGACTCGTTTGGCCTATGGCCAAACGTCCGAGAGCAAATAGGATAGGCCAGCAGGCTAAAAAAGTTGCAAAGTCGAGGTAACATTTCTCCCCCGGTTACCTGTTCTGATTATACGAGTAGGCGGATAATTTGCCCAATTGTATAATGACTCTTGTTTATGGCGCTCCTTTTTGTGATTTTAGCCGGCGGATGCATTGCCCTATCAAACCTCTTCATGAGGAAGAGTCTTGATGGCGGGGGAACCTCTAAGGGATTTCTCGTATTCCAGATGTTTACGGCTCTTCTATTCTCTATCCTTTTGGAGCCAGTGAGAAGCGGGAATTTTTCAGGGAATTTCCCTATTGCCCTCCTGGGTATTTGTGCAGGAGTACTCATCGCGCTGCTCCTTTTCTTTTTGGGTAAAGCGCTAGAGCAGGGGCCTCCAGGATTTACGTTTTCTATCCTTTCGGCTGCGACCGTGATGCCAGCCATTCTCATGACCCTTCTGTTCGGACCGCGCCTCGGATTCTCTTATACAGCGTGGCATGGGATCGGTTCTATCCTCGTACTCGCTGGGCTGTTTTGGGCGGGCAAGGGGCTTGAGGGGTTCCGTAACTGGCGTCTCTGGTGCATTTTGACGGTCTCTATGTTCAGCATACACGTTCTCCTACTTACGCTATTTCAGTGGCGTGTTTTTCTTTTGAATTTTCCCCGTCTTGAAGAGGTTACACAGCTCTTTACAAGAGAAGAGATTCAAAGCGCCTGGTTTCTCCCTTGGATGTTTTTTACCTCCTGGATATTTCAACTTGTGATTTTCATCTTTACAGAGAGGAGGCGTCTTCAAAAAAGGGAGTCCCTTTATGGAGCTCTGGGGGGCATTGCGAACAGTTTGGGGACGTTTCTCCTCATCTGCGCCGTTCAGGCGGCAAATCCTCTGGAGAGCGCGATCGTATTTCCAATGTACTCCGTTGCGATCATTTTCCTCTCGAATCTATGGGGACAAAAACTCTATCAAGAAGCGGTCAATTGGAAGGCATGCCAACTGGCTGCTATCGGACTGATTATTGGAACGGTGGACTGGAAAAGCATTGCAGCTTTTATATACCGCACGTGATGCCTCTACAAGGACACTCTCGAGGTTCCGTAGGAAGCGATCAACTCTTCCGCTTGTTTGAAATTAGATTGTTTGAGTTCTTCGTAGATTTGCAATCCTCGCGCATTCATTCCCTGTTGAAAGCAAAGAGAGCCGAGGCGTAAGAGGATCTCTTTATCCTGGGGTCGCAATTTGAAGAGCATTTCTACTTCAAAAAGCTCTTCCTTGGGCATTTGCAAGTCTTTGTAGCCTTGTGCCAATTGCTCATGAATCCAAGGATCATTGGGAGCGTAATCATTAAGGATCTTGAACTCCTCAATGGCAAGTTTGGCAGAGAACCTGAATTGTTCCTCTAAGGCTGCGGAGTATTTTTCTTGTCCTGCAGGGAGAGCTTCTCGATGCAATTTCGAGAGCGCTACATAGGTGCTGGCAAGAGAGGCATGCATCTCCAGATCGGTCGGAGTAATCCGGATCTGTTTTAAATGCTCTTCTATAGCGGTTTGCAAGAGGAGTTGTTTCATTTTGAATACATCGCGTCCATAGAAGAAAACAGAAAATCTACGGATGAGGGGGGTTAGCCATTGCAGCAAGGGGGGGATGCTGTAGAAATCCGATTCAAAGTTTTGCAAATAGGCAGAAAGCTTAACGAGGGCGTCTGCAATAGCAAGGTGGTGCTGCGCTTCGCCCTGAGGAGTTGCAATGTGCTGTCTGCATGATTGGAGAAATCTCTTTTTGAGGTGCAAGAGTAATTCGGGTTTACGCGCTTGGTAATAGAAAAGGAGCACGAAATAGCAAAACCCGGTAAGAAACAGGCCTCCAAGAGCGCATGCAAACAGAGCAGGACGTGTGGCAAAGGGGATAAATATAGCAAGTTCAATACCTATGATGGATAGGAATAGGGTATTAAAATGGATAGAGGCTTGCGCGATACGTTTGAATTCTTTCAGTACAGATCGATAGATCTGCGGCAAATGGTACTGAAACTGAGAACAGTCGAAGTCGGTATTTTCTAGTTGTGTGGACATAGGCAAACCGGGAACAGTAGACGGCGTTGACTGGCTCAGAGTAGGAGTTTTGCCGTTTGTAGGCAACATTTTTTCCTAAAATTCTGATTATCAATTGGAAGGATCCACCATATGATTGATCACCCGCTGGCTCACCCCTGCATCCTGTAGGCGACGGATCTGCGTTTGGCTCAGGTGATAGGAGCTATTGGTATCGCGCATGTACTTGAGGATCGTATCGTCGCTGACCCCGCCTTGACTCAATTTAATGACATCATTGATCGTCAGAGGATCTCCTCGATCCATTCTGTCTACTGTACGAGGACTCGATCGTTCCATCACTTTTCTGTCCTGCTCATCGAGGGACGCTCCAATAAGTCCCCCCGCGATGGCCCCTGCTGCGCCGCCGATCAATGCTCCTGATCCTCCACCCGCAAGGCCGCCCACGCCAGCTCCCAAGATGCCCCCAGCCAAAACACCAGTTCCGGTGTTAGTAGCACAGCTTGTTGTGAAAAGTGTAATCAGAGTCAGGACAATAGACATAATGTTTTTCATGAATTTAATCTTGGATTAACGGTAGGAGGCGATTAATGTCCAGATGAAAGATCTTCGCGGAACCGGTAACCGATGCCTCGGACCGTTTCAATGCCATCGAAGGAGCTGCCTAATTTTTTTCGCAAGGAGGCGATGTGCACATCGATGTTCCGATCCACAACGCAGGTCGCGTCATTGCTTAAATCGTCTAATAGTTGGTTGCGGGTTAGGATCTTACCCGGATTTGTAGCCAGCCTGCGTAGGATGCCGAATTCAGAGAGAGTCAGGGGGATTTGTTTGAGGGAATTACGCAAGATATACCGGTCGACTTCGAGGATAAAATCGCCGAATTTAATCTGTTTGGATGTTTTGCCAGGTTCGCGCGCGCGCCGTAGCACAGCCTTGACTCTAGAAAAAAGAACCTTGGGTGAAAAGGGCTTTAGGACATAGTCATCAGCTCCCAATTCCAACCCCAAAACCACATCGAGTTCTTCGCTTTTGGCAGACAAGATAATGACAGGGATGCTTTTCAAGTCGGCAGAAGTCTTCATCCTTCTGCAGACGTCGAGGCCGTTTTCTCCTGGAAGCATAATGTCAAGGATGACCAAATCGGGCTTTTCTCTTTCGATGGCCCGGTATCCATTAATCCCATCCACTTCAACGTGAAGCTTATAATGGGAAATTTCTCCCTGCAACTTGATCAGCGCTGCAATATCTTCTTCATCTTCGATCAGCAAAATTCTTTTCTTAGTCATCTCATCCCTCGGAGAGAACAGGATTCCATAAATTTTTATTTCTTTGCAACGATAGGAAACAATAGACCTCTTGCGTAACTAAGGGTTCGTCAATTTTCCGGATTATTTTGGCCGATTTTCGATTTCAAAATTGGGGGGCAATATACCGCGATATTGCCCCCCAATTTTGAAATCGAAAATCGGCTCAAAAGAACAGGAAAGTTGACAGAACCTTAATTACGCAAGAGGTCTAATCTGTCAAAGATCGATGGGGCGCACCGTCTCAATGGGAAAACCCAAAAATTGGTGGGCCGATGCACGAAACTTTTCCGTATCATCTGTTGTGTAAAATAGGCAATCCTGTTTTTGGTTTTGTTGATTCAGCCACCCTTTTTGGGCTAAAGTATGCTGCGCACTCCTTGCACAAGACATGGCAGGTTCAACCAGGGCGATATCCTTTCCTAGAACTTCTTGGATGATGGATCGGATCATTGGGTAATGGGTGCAGGCGAGCAGTGCGCTATCGATATTCTCTGTTTTAAGAGAGGCTAGATAGTGGCGTGCCATCAGCATTAAAGCAGGGTGTTCTATAAGCCCCTCCTCAATGAAAGGAACAAAGAGGGGGCAGGCAATGGAAAAGGCGGTGATAAGGGGGCTTCTTTGTTGGAGCAGAGATTGTATAATGCCTGAGTGGATCGTACTTGTCGTTCCCAGGATGGCCACTCTTCCTGACCTTGTCGTACGGGTCAGTTCTTCAATGCCGCATTGGATTACTCCGATCACCGGAATGGGAAGAGTCTCTTGCAAAAGGTATAAAACGTGCGAGGAGGCTGTAAAACAGGCCACGACGAGGAGTTTGATCCGCTGCTTTATGAGAAAGTTTACGCAATCCAGGGTGTAGCGGATGATGGCTTGAGGAGATTTGTTGCCATAGGGGACCCTAGCCGTATCTCCTAGATAAATGAGCTTTTCCTGCGGCAATTGACGCATAAGAGAGCGCATGATCGTAAGGCCACCTACGCCGGAATCGAAGAGGCCGATAGGAGCGTCTGGGGTCATGACTAATTGGTAGGGATTTTTAGTTCTTGTCCCACCACAATGAGGTCGCGATCGAGGTCATTGAGTTTTTTGATCTTTTCTACTTTTGTCCGGTGCGCTGCCGCAATTTTTTCTAAAGAATCCCCAGGAAGGACTTTATACATTTTATAGGGAGCCTTCAGCGATTTGGCAAGCGTCTCTATGCTCCCTTTTACTTTGGCAATTTCTTCAAAACGGCGATTTTGCGCTAAAATCTCCCGTTCTAGTTCCTGGATTCGCTCTTTGAATTGGGACAGGGCAGTGATCGTCTCATTTGCATGGGAGGCGAGTTGTTTGAAATCCCCCCTTTTTTTGTCTTCGGACTCTTCAAGCAAGCTCCACTTTTTTTCGAGTCCGCGGAGGCCTTGTAAGCACTGCTCCAACTTCACTTCGAGCTTCTCAATGTCCTGTTGCTTGAGGTGGGTCAGCGCATTCTCATAGTACTTAATTCTCCCGTCAAGGATCTGCATTTCCGTTTGAAAGCAGTTGATGTCATGCTTGACATCGTCGAGACTGGTTTGTACTTCATGAAGCGTAAACTCCCACTGATGCTTTTCATCGCTGGGCGCTGTACGCAAGGGGGAACAGGCGCTGAGAAGAGCTAAAATAACACTTGCAGCGAACCCACATTTCTCACACATTCCGGGAAAATCTGAACGATCTGTCACGCCGTCTCTCATAAATCGCTCGTTGTCAATATTGCGGCAATATTGACCTCCTCGCGATTTTCGAAATCCGGCATAACATCTCGTCCACCTTTTTTCCGGTCTGTGTGAGAAATGCGGGCTAAGGATTTTACAAACATGCTATTTTTCGAAGATCTTAAATTCGGATCTGCGGTTGGCACTCCAATCGTCCGGCGCATGTCCCAACGCAAGAGGCTGCTCTTTCCCTCGGGAGACGGTGTAGATCTTGTTCAAATCGACGCCCTGCTTCACGAGAAAAGAGCGCACATAATTGGCTCTGCGCATACCAAGAGCCATGTTATAGCTTGCGGAGGCTCTTTCATCTGTATGTCCCATGATGACTAAGTAAGTGTTGGGATTTTTTTTCAAATAGGAAGCCATTTGGAGAAGAGCTTCAATTTCGTGCTTATCTTTGACAGCAAAGTCGTCGGTTTCGAAATGCACTGCTTGGAAATAGTGGCGCAGCATATCAGGGGGGGCATAAAATTCGGAAAGAGAAGGAACCCCTTTTTGTCCTGGGATTCCCTTGGGCTGGGGGAGAGGTCCATCGAGTCCTGCATAGGCATTCCGCAGATCGGAATCTCTTAGAGGAACGAATTCGTCGTCATAGGGACCGATGAACTCATCGTCAGAAGTGAGGAGTCTTGATTCATAGTCTTTACCAAACATCGCGTCGACGCCTCGGTGCATGTAGCGTCCGGCTGTCTTCATGTCTTCCCATGTCTGACTGCTATTGCGGACGCAACCGGTTGCAGTCAGCAAAACGGCGGCGTACATGATGCGAACGAGATGCTTCATTGCGCTTCCTCACAGGTTCTCATATTCAGAGGCAGTTGCAAAACGGGGAGTTTTGCAACTGCCTCTCCAATTTATCGGAAGGGGCATTTCTTGACGAGAGACAAAATCTAAGACGAGCCCTTAAGGTTCCCATGCGGCGAATCGTTTTTGTCCAGGGCCTTTAGAGATGAGCTGCGGTTCTGGATTCAAAAGATGGATGAGATACAGTTCGCTCGTCTCATCAGATTCGGTATTGTATACAAGATGCAGGCTATCAGGCGCCCAGCTTGGATTTTCTTTCGTCTCAGAGTCCATTGTCAATTGCATCTCGCTGCCTAGTGCAAAATCGTAAATCCAGATCTGGCGCACTCCGTCTACTTTTGCGGCGTAAGCAAGCCTTTTGCCGTCCGGAGACCATGCCGGAGAAGTATTTTCCCTATTTTTCGTGGTGAGCAAGCGCGGCCTTGCTCGATGAGTCTCTTTGGGGCCTGGGATATCGAGAAGATAGATTCGCGGCGAGCCATCCTTGTCGGATACAAAAGCCATCTGCTTCCCATTGGGACTGAAGGTGGGAGAGGCTTGAGTGGCTCTGGGACTGGAAAAAATTTGACGCGGTCTTCCCAATGTATTTTTTCGAGCGTCGAGATGTTGGACAAAGAGATCAGGACGGCCTGCTACATCTGTGATGAAGGCGATTTGATTGCCCTGTTTCGAAAGAGCCGGCAGCGCTTGGCTTCCTCGCAAAGCGACGAGAGGTTTTCCTTCAGGCTTTGATAGGGACGCCTTGTAAATTTTAGATTGTCCTTCGTTATTATAGACGTAGAAAAATTCGGGATCATCGCCTGTCGAAGAGAGGAATCCTGGCGATAGACAATACCCGTTTTCTTTGGTCACTTGCATAGCGTTTGCCCCGTCTGAATCACAAATCCAAATCTCCGAGAGCCAGCCTAGTCCTTCCGATTCGGTATTTTTTGTCCTTTGGGCATACAAAATCCGACGGGATGCGATACCGGACGCGCCAAAGAGATCGCGGTGCAACGTATCTGCAAGCAGGTGCATCTCTCTGCGGTCGGCTGCAAGAGAGCCGGAAAGAGGAAATGAGGGGTAGCGTTTCGACGATTTTTGGTCGATATCGAATGCAGTGAGTGTACAGAGCTTTTGGTGCACTTCAAGGGTAAGCACATAGAGAAATCCCTCTTTTTTCCACAGATCTACCGAGAAATTATGCCGCAGCTCAGGCCAGTTAAAAGAATCTTCCCACTCTTGCCGGATTTGCGCGACCGTACTAAATCCGCCCGTATTGAGATCGAATTCTAAGACGGCCCTGAGGTCATCGAAATAGCGCCAATCCCATTCAGAAGGATCGGTATGAATACGGCTAATATAGACCCGTTTTGCAAGGAAGCGCGTAGGGAGGTGTACTTCGAGCATCTCGCTAGGGAGAGCCTGGACGCTGCAGAGAAAGAGAAACAGTCTAATAAGTCTCAGCATTTTGGAACGCAATGGTAAAATTCAAACGCTCTTCGGAAAGAGCGAACTCATTAAAACATGGGAAGACGAGCTCTCGCAACCGGTTTTTGAGAAAAGCGCTATTTTTTTGACTTTGCGTCTGCATAATTTCGCATTGTACGACAGCGCCTCGTGCGTCGATTGCGATACGTGCCACGACTTTCCCGCGTTCAGGCAGATCAAGCGAATTTTGGAGCAAGGCAGCAACCGCCTCTCTGTAAGAAGGGGGTGCGGCGCTTGAGGCGGTCTGCACGGAGGCATTGAGTTCTACATGGTTGGGAAGCGTTAGGGTAGGTGGAGATGTAAGAGCTTCTTTAGGAGGCGCTGCTGCGGTTTCTAGCTGACTGATCAAGTCGGTCAAGAGCTGCTCATTCATCGGTGCGGAGAGTCGGGGCGCTGGAGGAGCGGATTTGGAGGATGATTTTTTTTTACTGTTTTGCGATTTAGAGGGTTGCGGTGCCTTTGGTTTATGCGCGGAGGGTTTCCCGATCTTTGCGGAAGGGGGAGAAGAGGGTGTTTGAGGGAGAGCCGCCACGGTATGGATGCGTAGAGGGGGACGTATCCGGTGCGTGCTGGAGAAGGTATGCTGAATCAGGAAAAAAAAGATCAAAAAAATATGCAGCGCAATCGCCAGTACGGCGGATCTGGAGGAGAGAGAAAGAGAGAGAAAAAGGGTCCAGAGCCTTTTCATGGGGGCCTGAGGACGATGTCCACTTGTTCAAAACCGCAGGACTCGATCACATTCTTTACTTGCTGATAGGTTGCGAAGTGCGCGCTCGCATCGGGCAGCATTTGCGGGATCATATGGGGCGCCCTTTTTCTTTCGAGCGTCAGCCGTTTTTCCAGATCGAGAAGAGACACTCTTTTGCCTTCGAGCCAAATCGAATTATCTTTACGGATCGAAATAGAAACGGGGCCATTTTGGAGCGGAGGCGTCTCTTTTTTGCTGGCAGATCCGCTTGGGGCGAGGAGAATTGAATCGACATCGAGGATCGGCGCGATTAGCATGAAAGCGATCAAGACGACAAAGACAACATCAATGAGAGGCGTGAGGTTGATTAACGGTTCTTCGGAAAGATCTTCCTCAAGAAACGGGGGTGGCCGTCTTCGCATGCTCAGGCCTTTTGTAGTATAGTTCCACCGATGTTAGCAGGAGATGGGCGAAATTCTCCATATCGCGTAGGTATTCTCTGCCCGCATTTTTCAGATAGTTGTATCCCACGAGAGCGGGGATTGCTACGACGAGGCCAATAACAGTGGTCGCTAGTGCAAGAGAGAGACCCGAGAGCATAGAGGCATTGCTTGCGGCGGCAAATCCTTTTTGATGCAGCTGTGAAAAGGTCACGAGGATACCCCATACAGTACCGAGAAGTCCCAAAAAAGGTCCCAGTGTAGCAATGGTCGATAGGAGAAATAAATTCCTCTCCAATTTTTTGGCTTGCGTGGCAAGGCTTGCATATACCTGCGATTCGATGAGTCCCAGATCTGCTTCCGAGAGAGTCGTTTCCGCGGAAGGAGTGAAGAGATGGTTTCTGCTGATGATGCGCAGCGTTGCTTGTTTGAGCGCTTTGTAGATTTCGAAAAAGGGGTGCGGGATTCCCAGGAGAGATCCCTGAAGCGGCTTATTAGATTGCAGATCAAGGGGAGCTGTTTCAGAAAAAAGCGCTCGGAATTCTGAAGAGAGACGTCTTACGTGGAAAAGGGCCCAGCTCTTATGCAGAATTACCCACCAGGAGGCAGCGGAGAGGGCGAAAAGCCCCCAAAAAATCCCCTTGCCGAACCAATCGGATTGTACATAAGCTGAGATAAAAGGATTGCTAGCTACGCAAATCATAGGCCTTTCATTATAGGCAATAGACAATATGTTTGCCACAATCATCAGTTATTGTACGAACGATTACCGCTTTATCGGACGGTGCATTGAAGAGGCATCTCGATTTTCCAGTCAAATCCTAGTGTCAGTGTGCGACCATTTTTTCGACGGCAGTCCTGAAAATCGTTTCCTTCTTCAACAAACCTACGCAGCGCACCCTCACTGTCAATTCATTGAATTTGCCTACTTGCCAGATCGTCTGTATAGTCCTTACCATCCGCTTCTTCCTGATGATGCCGATTGGGCCATTTTTTGGGCGGCTACGACTCGCTATGTGGGATGGCACTATTTGCGCTCCGATATTGAAAGAGTCTTATTTCTCGATAGCGATGAGATTGTTGAGGGGGAAAATTTTTTGCACAATCTACAAACAGGTCAATTAGGGATTTGCGATGCAGAACGTCTTGCCTCCTATCTCTACTTGATCGAACCTACTATCCGCAGCACGAAAGCGGTCAATTTACCTTTGCTTGTTAGAAAAAAAACCTTAGAGCCTCTCACTCTCTTAAATGGTTTAGAAAGAATCGGCGCTTATCAGATGCACCCAGGACCGAAACGAGAATGCGTGTTAGGGTTCGATCGCCTTCCCCTTGTCCATCACTATTCTTGGGTGCGTACGCAAGAGGAGTGTTTGCACAAAGCGCGCACCTGGGGGCATCGGGGCGATTGTGATTGGCGCTTGAGAATCGAAAACGCTTTTGCAGGCGATCCCGGCTGTTTGGTCGATGACCGAATTGAGATAGAGAGGATTGATCCGCCTTATTTTGATCCCCTGGCTGTGAACAGGCCGTTAACGGTCTGCAAGGAAGTCTCTAAAGAGTGTGCGAATGTGATACGCGTCAACGACAAAGAGTTGTTCCGCAAGGGGCTGGATTTGATAGGTTGAAAAAACTGTGTTGTGGTATATTTCCAGCGTGATTCAAGAAAATGTAGACCCCCTCTTAGAGACTGTTAACGGAATTAGTTTCAGTCGATTTTCGTTCCCAAAGTTGGGGGGCAATATCGACAACAGTATATGGCCCCCCAATTTTGGATGCGAAAATTGGCCAAAATAATCCAAAAACTCGACGAAAATAAATCCGTTAACAGTCTCTTAGGGGCGCCATGTCCTTAACGGACTCTCATGCGCATCTCACCGCTCCCGCAGTGTTGCCCCATCTTGAAGAAATTCTCCAGCGCTCTCGCAAAGCGGAAGTTTCTGCGATCTTGAATATTTGTACAGATCCTGAAAGTCTTCGCCAAGGGCTGCTCCTAGCCTCGCGCCACGTGTGGATTCGCAATGCTGGGGCGACCACGCCTCAGGACGCGGCAGGGGAAGAGGATCCCGCGTTTCCTCTCTTCGAATCTGCAGCGCAGCAAAAAAGACTTTCTGCCATAGGAGAGACAGGCCTCGATTACTACTATGGACACGCCACTAAACAAGCGCAGAGGCGCTTTTTGGTTCGGTATCTGCATTTAGCAGAAAGGCACCGCTTGCCTGTGATTTTTCATTGTAGAGACGCATTTGCCGATCTTTTTTCCATCACCGACGCAGAGTATCGAGGGAAGGCCGTTCTTCACTGCTTTACCGGTTCCATGGAAGAGGCGTTGGAAGGGCTGCGGAGAGGGTGGTATATATCGTTTAGTGGGATTGTAACGTTTAAAAAAAGCGCCTCCTTGCGCGCCATTGCGAAAGAGGTCCCCCTTTCCCAGCTCCTGATCGAGACCGATACGCCCTATCTTGCCCCCCAAAGCGTTCGCGGACGCCCTAATGAGCCTGCATTTCTCTCAGAAACAGCTCTATGCATCGCCGAGGTTAAAGGGATCTCGCTCGATGCGCTCGCGCAAGCAACGACTGATAATGCAAAGCATTTATTTGGGTTTTAGGGAACGTATATGGACCTCCTCTTGTCAAACCACAACACAGTCATGCTTCGCTGTTGAGGTATTGTCCTCCCTGAGGTACAGTGCTCCTGCGTTTTTTAAGAAATACACCTTTTGTGTGACTAAGGGTTTGATACGTGATTCAATCATCGGATTTGGGCTTTGACACAGTCGAAATCCCCATTCTTGAATCATGTTCTGTATGGTTGCGCAAAGGGTCTAACATAATAAGGATTCATTATGAATATGCTTTACCAGTTGGTTGCCCGTATGCAGGGGGAGCCTCAAAATCCACCCTTGAATCGGCAGGCTGCTAAGCGCTCTGTGTCCGTGCTTAAAGTTCTTGCGGTGGCGTCTGTTATTTTCATTGGTTTGTCCGCGCTTCCGGGAGCTGAGGCGGGGAAGTATTCCCATTTTCATGGAGCCTCTCATTGCAAGACTGCATGTCACAACACCTGCCATTTGGATTATAGGCCCTCCTGGACGCAGATAGCGCAAGATTGCTTATATCGCTGTATACAGCGGTGTCTCAACAGAGGAGACTTTTAACGCTATTCCTGCTACCATTGCGTCGTTATGCAAGCAGAGCATCCGATTTTTCGCACTGGGATAGGGCAAGATAGCCATCGATTTTTGCCTCCCGATTCCTCGAAGCCCTGCATGATCGGCGGGATTATTTTTGAGGGCGTTCCCGGACTTGATGCCGACTCGGACGGGGACGTGGTTTTCCACGCTATTTGCAATGCCATCACTTCGCTGTCTGGAGTGCCGATCTTAGGCGGTATCGCAAAAGACCTTTGTCGTAAGGACGGGATTACCGATTCCCAGGTCTACCTAGAAAGAGCTCTGAAAACCCTCAGGCCGCAAAAGATTGTGCATCTTGCTATCACGATTGAGGCGAAACGTCCCCGTTTTGAGGGTTTTATCGAAGCAGTGCGGCACAAAATCGCCCAAGTTCTGCAATTACACTTCCGCCAAGTGGGACTAACTGTGACATCAGGAGACGGTCTTACGGACTTTGGGTGTGGAGATGGCATTCAAGTGCTCTGTATTCTCACTACGGTAGAATAGGCCCGTTCCACCTCAAAGGCACCCAAATCGGATGATTGCATGACATAAGGAGACCGCTCACGTCCCGGTGTTCGTGAATGGTTTCTAAAACCCAATCCCGTACGTGAGTACTACAAGCGGCATCCATAGGGGATGTGTGTGATCAAAAGGTTGGAGAGTAGGGAAGCTGACTTGTGCTTGAAAAAACCGCGTATCGTTTGATGAGTTACGATACTGTTTTCCTACAATTAATTCCGGCGAGGTTATGAAGAGGGGGCTGTTTCTATGCCATGAATTATACAATACGGCGCCTATAGTCAGAGAATCGTTCTAAAGATTTTAAGTCGAATCTTATTCGAAATATTGGCTTGCTGGCCATCGCCTTGCTTGCCGTTCAGATGATATTTAGCATACCTGTAGCTTCAGCTGCTGCGGCATCAGCCGCAACCAGAAAAAGAAGTATGTGAAGTAATATGTTCTCCACTTCCTGGAGAAAAGGAAGACTCGCTGGAAAAGACCTGTAATGAAGTCTGTAAGGCAGGCGGAGTTATAACCAGAGCAAGAGCATTTATAACAAATAATGCAGGGAAAATTGTGTCGGAAAAAATGCTTTCAGCAATTACGGCAGGATCGGAGTGTTTGGTGCTTTGTAGCGATCCTGTGAATGGGTTGAAAGATGTGCTTGGGACTTCTTTACTGTTGTTAGAAAAAACCAGTAGTTGGCAATCCGTAGCTCTTAAAATGGCTTTCAAAACTGCTTGTTTTGTCCCTCAGGCAATTCATTCTATTGGTCAAGGTATTTGTGGGGCTTGTTGTGCAGCAATGAAATGGTGCCAAGTAATTTAATGGAAAGTTGTTTAAGTGAGATTAGTTTATGACAATTTGTAAGATTAATATAAATATACAATCAACTTGCCACGAATCGTTGACTTGCATGTATAGCAAAATAGAACAATTGTCGACGGAAGTTCATGACTTGTGCAGCAAGATGGAAAGGCGGACTGTTGAAATGGCAAAAAAGATTTTTCAAGGATCATCGGGTCGCTCTATTCATAGCGTGCAACCCGAATGTTGTTCTTGCTTCTGTTATTCTGACAACATATTTTTTGGGCTATGAGACACGAGTATTACCGTTGAGTTGGAGCAAGGGAGATATTATAAAGCATGCTTCTATTGGGGTGGTCTTAGGCGTTGTCTCGAATATTGCGCGAGACTATCAAAAATTTTTGGAAACACAGCCGAGCTAGACGCTCTCTAAGGTGCTGTAAGCAAATAACCGTTATGCCGTATGCACACGTGGGGCAATGATATAGTTCCATGCGTCATACTAGGTCAGATATTGAGAGGTCGGGTCGGGTGAGGTGGTCCCCAACTGGTCGCCTCTGATTTAATCGATCGTCCTCTATGAAAAATGGATAGAAAAAACAAGCATTTTTTTTGGCACGGTTCTTTATAACGCGTTGTTCAAAATCCCAGGAAACCGCACGCGACCCACACCCCTCGTTCAAGACCAAAATCTTTTTTTTCGTCCCGACTCAGTCCTCCGCTGATCCCAAACACGAGTTCCTCTGTACGGGGGATGTGTTTTTAAAAAAGTAGGCATAGCCTCTTGAAAAATCGAGGAAGACAAGATGATCTTGAAAAAATTCCATCCCCAATGTGGCCTCGATTCGAATGGGCAGGTGAATGGGAATGCGGTGAAAATCTATAGGGCCAAACTCTTCCGCTCCAATTTTCAAGGAAGGATAGTGTAAGACATTTTCTGGGTCCCAGGCAATTTGCTCAATCGATCTACCCTCTGCAATTTCTGTATTTAGCATATTCCATGTAGCCCCTGTATCGAGCGTGCAGTGCAGGGAGCCTTCACCCGTGCTTGCTTCAAATTCAACGAGACCTCGCTCTAAGAGGAGCGGAGTTTTTACAAAATGTTCGGTTGGATATCCTTGTTTTTGCAATGTATCTACGCTGTCGCAGAAAGCAATTTGAGAGTTTTTGAGATCGACTAACAAATTCACATTGTAAAAAAGCTCCCAGCCCACTCTCCCGGGTGGTCTGGGAGAGGGTTTCCCGCCGCCTTGGACAAATACAGAATCTGCAATGAATTCGTCTCTATCATTTTGTAGAGTGGGTTGAATAAAAGCCATTGCGCCAATAGAGGCTTTTGGGATACGGTAGATATTTGTCAAATATTCTTTCCCCAACATGCCATACATAGATTTTGTGAAGATAAATGTCTTTGAGCCAATTGCATCGGCAGATTGGCCAGTAAGAGTAAGATCGCCCCTAAAGCCCAAATCGAGTTCCATCGACAAAGTCGTATTGCCTATACGAACATCGATGCAAGGAGCCTGCGTAGAAGACAGTTTTGTGATAGGCACGGGGACGAAGAAAATCTCATGCTTTGGGTGATTTGGAGGTGCTTGTTTGGGGATTCGATAACAGGAAAAAGTGGAAACAGCCAAAAAGAAAACTGAGGCAAAAAGCCACTTGCTAGATCTCTGTCTGTCAAAAATTTTCATAGGATACGAACCCTTAAGATAGCGAGAATAATGCATATTTTTTTACACAATGCTTACAAAAGCATTGGTTTCCCGGGAAGCGGGAATTTCGAGGCTAATTTTTAAAGGAAAAAATTATTAATTTTCTTTATGCCCACCTGAGGCAGAGACCTTTCCTGTTCCGTCGCTATTTTGTCGTGCCTCCCCTTTTGCGTAATTTCCTTTATCATCATAAATCTCCCCTTTTACATATCCGCTGGCTTTACTCCCTTCTTTGCCACCCCACTCGTATGCCCCTCCAACCTCAACGCTACCGCTAACTCCCCTGAGAGCTATACCCGTTCCGCCTCAAAGGCGCCCAAAGCAAATCGATTCGAATCCTCTCAAATCGAATAAAAAAGCGAGGTTAATATTAAGTCAATATTGACCTCGACTTTTTTATTCGATTTTAGAGAGATTTCAATTCGATTTTCTTGGGTGCCTTTGAGGTGGAACGGGTATATATTCTAAATATTTCCCCACCAAGGTCAAGCGTTTTTGTGTTGCTGCGTCAAAGTAGAGGCCGTTACAGCGACAGAACTCAACTGAGCGAGCGAAGCTAAGCGAAGGCGAGAGCGGTAATGAGCCTTTCTCTTGGCGTTTCAAATAGCTGCGAGCCGAGAAACCTATAAACTATAGTCCAGGCAGCCTAGCTGCCTGGAACGTGTCGCTTTTTTCATGTGCAATTTTTTCGTCAGAAAAAATTGCACATCGTGTATGTCTAAGTGGAATATGCAGTGATTCGAGGCCTTTTTTCTCAGAGGATGTCTATAAAGTAAGGTTCTGTCGATTTTCGGGTTCTTTTGAGCCGATTTTCGATTTAGATTTCTGGGACAATATACTGAGTGTCGATATTGCCCCAGAAATCTAAATCGAAAATCGGCCAAAATAATCCAGAAAATCGATGAACCCTTACTTTATAGACATCCTCTCAAGGAAGTATAGATGAATATAAGCGATGTAACAGAGCAACATATATACCCGTTCCACCTCAAAAGCGCCCAGAGCAAATCGATTCAAATCCTCTCAAATCGAATAAAAAAGAGAGGTTAATATTAAGTCAATATTGACCTCGACTTTTTTATTCGATTTTAGAGAGATTTCAATGGAACGGTTCCAACATATCGCTTGCTTAGCAGGCACTGTGATTGCGCTTCACGCAGAAGCAGTAAGTAGCGAATGGACGCAAACCGCAACCAACGCCAACTGGACTACAGGAACTAACTGGAGTCCTCAAACAGCTCCCAATGGCGCGGGAGATAGCGCTACGTTTAATTTGGATCTTGCGACGAGTATTACCGCCAAGCTCGACGCGAACATCACATTAGGATCTTTAATTTATTCCTCTTTTGGATTGCCCGCCCTAGATCAAAATATCACGATTTCTCCTGTAGCTGCCCAAACACTTACATTCAATAATAGTGGAAGCGTGGCAACGATTCATGTCTATCATGGAACGGTCAGTCTAGCTCATACGATCAGTTCGGCTATCATTTTATCAAACAATCTTACAATCAATGTTGCTAATGCGAGCGATCAACTCAGCCTTACTGGAGCTGTTCAAGGGCTTTATGGATTCACAAAAACCGGATCCGGCAGTTTAGTTTTGGGAGCGGCGAACACCTTTAACGCAACGACCATGGTCTCTGACGGCATTCTCCAAGTCAATGTTGTTGATGCTTTGCTCTACGACGTAGCGCTGCAGAATGGGACTTTTGTCTTCGGCGATATCAATGGGACGATGAATGCTTTTGATATTGTGAACCTTGCCACGGTCGCATTTACTACTGATACGGGCAATACGACGAGCTATGGAGGAACAATTATAGGAACTGGCAATCTGACGAAAACAGGGGCTGGGACATCGATTTTAACGGCGCAAAATACATTTACCGGAGCTACAACTGTCTCTGCAGGGACTCTGCAAGTCAATACCATAGACGCCTTGTCTGCCAGCACGCCAGTTTCGGTTGCAAGTGGGGCTACATTTTCTTTCAATGTCGCATCTGGAGCAATGAACGCTTTTAGCATTGCAAATGCAGGGACGGTCGCGTTTCAAAATTCGGGAAGTTTAACTTGTAGCGGCAATATTTCTGGCACTGGGAACCTCAATAAATCGGGCGGGGGAACGGTTACATTAAGCGGCAACAATACCTATACAGGGAATACATCGATCTCTTCAGGAGCTATCTTATTCCCCACTCTTGCCTCGATTCCTCGCTCGAACATATATACAGTGGGAGCGGGAACTAGCGTGACGTTCCAAGCAGAAACGACGGGAAGCATGCATAATTCTACGATCAACAACGCAGGCACAGTCAATTTTAATCCCGATGCAGGCTTTACATTGACGTATCCGGGCGATCTGACTGGCAACGGCACGATTGTCCTTCAAGAGGGAGGAGCTCTTACTTTAAACGGCGTAAACACCTATACAACGACCCTGCTCATTTCAAGCAGCGGGAGTCATGCCACGACGCTGCAAGCAGGATCTGCAACTGCAATTCCTGGGGGCTCAACCGTCACGCTGGCTACCTCTGATGCCAGTTATCCCTCTATTTTTCGTCTCAAAGATATCAATGGCACAATGAATACGTTCAACGTGACGAATGGGAACAACTGTTTTGTAGAACTCCAACCGGGTGTAGGAAATACGACTGTTTTCCCAGGAGTGATCAGCGACAGCGGACTTGGTGCCGTTTGGCAACTAGTTGGGGGAACGACCATCCTTACCGGTGCAAATAGTTATACAGGAAATACTGTTGTATATGCCGGCACTCTTCAAGTCAATGCAGCAAATGCCCTATCTGCCAGTACGCCAGTCTCTGTTGCTAGTGGAGCTACATTTGCTTTCGGAACTATCAATGGGACGGTGAATGCTTTTAATATCGCAAACTCCGGTACGATCGAATTTGCTCCCGATACGGGAAATACGACGAGTTATGGTGGCACGATTTCGGGAACAGGCGTTCTAACAAAGACTGGTGCTGGGAGCGCCATTCTAACGGCACAAAATACGTTTACAGGCGCTACGACTGCCTCTGCTGGCGTCCTGCAAATCAATGTGGCAAATGCCTTGTCAGCAAGCACGCAGATTGCGGTGGCAAGCGGAGCTACATTTACTTTCGGAAATATCAATGGGACGATGAATGCCTTTAATATCGCAAACTCCGGAACGGCTGCATTGACTACAGGCATCGGTAATACAACAAGCTATGGTGGAACGATTTCCGGGACTGGTCTTCTGATGAAAACGGGGGCTGGGACATCCATTTTAACAGCACAAAATACATTTACCGGGGCTACGACCATCTCTGCCGGAACTCTTCAACTCAATGCCGCAAACAGCTTATCTGGCAGCACCTCTGTATTGGTTGCAAGCGGAGCAACTCTTACTCTCGGCAACATCAATGGTACGATGGGATCGTTTAACATTTCCAATACAGGAACGGTGAATTTTACGACAGGTGCTGGCAATACAACGATCTATGGAGGCAATATCACAGGAGCTGGTTCTGTAGCCAAAACAGGCTCAGGCAGCATACGTCTCACGGGCCAGAACACTTACACTGGAACTACTACCATTTCTGCGGGTACGATGCAAATCGAGGCTTCCGGTGGACTGGATAACAGTCCGATCACCGTAGAAGCTTCTGGCACGTTGATTTTTCACGATGTGGATGGGACATTAACTACTCCTACCATCGCAAATAATGGAGTCGTCCGCTTTCAGCCCTCCTTTGGCATCACCACAACCTTTACCGGAATTATTTCTGGAAATGGCCCTGTTGTCATTTCCGATGCAGGGCGTGTGGTGTACACAGGCCAAAACACATATACGGGGCTTACAACGATTACCCAAGGTTCTTTGCAAATCGATGTAGCAAATGCTATTCCAGATCATGAAGTGGTAAGCAATCACGGCACATTTATTTTTCACGAGATCAATGGGATCGCTCCCGAGATTAATATTCCTGGGACAGGAACGGTCCAATTTGCAACAGGCGCCCAAACTACCACATATGGAGGAACGGGTATTGGAGTAATTAGCGGAAGCAATCGCCTTGTTAAAGACGGTGCAGGTACGCTTATCTTAAATGGAGTACAGACATATACGGGAGCAACCACCATAGATCATGGAACATTGATTTTGAATGGCACTTTGACTCAGTCGAATACTACGGTGAATTCTGGTGGAACGATTCAAGGAACAGGCACTTTACAAAATCTGACCGTCTATGGAAGAGTGGCCCCTGGTAACTCCATTGGCACTCTTGTCGTAGCTGGAGATTATACCCAAGGAGGAGGCTCCACACTCGTCGCCGAGATCAGTCCTTCCGGCGCTTCTGATCTGATTGATGTGGCAGGGATGGCCACGATTCAGGCGGGATCTACCTTAGCAGTTGTTCCGCTGGGTACTGGGTTCGTCCAAGGTCAAAGTTTTACTTTACTTGACGCCGCAGGCGGGCTGAGCGGCACTTTTTCCAGTGTGTTTGTCGATGATATCGAATCTCTCCCTTTTTCTATCGAGGAGGTGTACACATCCACAACGCTGTCGATCCACGTACACGATATCATTCAATCGCTTGAATTTTTGGGCAGTTTTTCTATGCTGCCCGAACTATCGGATCGCATCAACAAGCAGCAGATCAGAAATCTCAACAAGATCTCCGATTTACAATGGATGCGAAATGTATGTAGGTGTGCAGATGTGTCTCCTGTAGAGGGGCTTTATTTATATGGAGTTTCAAGTGCTATTGCAGGCGGATACAAAGAAACGGGGTACAATAACGCAGCAGATTATGTCATCTCCTCTACATTTATCGGCCTCGACTATCTAGCAGCTTCACACCATTCATGCGGGGTTTATGTTGGTTACAACGCAGGAAAGATCCACACTGCTCATGAGCACAACAAAGACACGGTCAATGCTGTCAGCGCTGGAGCAAGGGGGCAGCATTCGTTCTGTGATTTTTTAGCTGTCGACTGCGCAAGTGTTTTCACTTATAATTTCTTTAATGCTATTCGCAGGACACCCCATCCTCATAATGCTTCTCGCTGGTATCGCACAGACAGCACTCCTAGTACTTGGGCGGTGTCCGCGGAAGCCAGAATTAAAGGAAATTATTGTTATAAGAATAAACTGCGTTTTCAGCCGTTTTTTTCGTTTTTATATTCTTTTATCCACTTAGAAAGTTATGAAGAATCGGGTAATAGATATATTGCTTTGTCCGTAAATTCCACAAATTTTAATATATTGAATGGAGAAGCTGGGGTTATTTTCAGCGAAGACTATGTCATTTGTCACTCTTTGTTTACTGTCTACCAAAGAGCTGGATATCTGTTTGGAATATACAATCGGCAAAAAATGCTCAATATGGTTAATTTAGATGGATCTGCTTCTTATGTAACTCCGATTAATCCTCTTCAAGTCGATTGCTTTCAAGTGGGTTTAGGTGTTGAAGCGGTACCAAATAAACAAACAGGGCATAACATGTTTGCAGAGTTCAATGCATATTTGGGCTCGGAGCAAAGAACGGCATTCGAAGGCGTATTAGGATTGAGGATTCATCTATGAACCAAAATCGAAAAGGAAGGAAAACGAGAAGCGCATTTTACGGGGATTTTATGGCGGCAGGGGCTGTGTTGAAAAATTCAGTTCGCACAGTTAAGGAGGCCGCCTAATCTCACAGAGGATGTCTACAAAGTAAGGGTTCATCGATTTTCTGGATTATTTTGGCCGATTTTCTAGCACTAGTCGCGCCTGGTTTACTAGACAGCCGAAAAAGCTGATATATGAGCTTCTTGTGACGGCCTTCTTTTCAAAGATCGTCCGATCCACCAGTCGTAACAGAGTGCAAGAACAAAGACGCAAAAAAGCCTCAGTTTCCTGAGGATCATTCGGAAGTTGTGGCCAACCCCAACAAGAAGCGCATGTATTTGGTCGCTAACAGGCCCTTTCAGATGGCATCGACCTAATTTCCCGTCTTGCTTCATGTGTCCGATCCAAGGTTCGATTGCTTGCCGTCGCTTAAGTGCCTTTTTGAGTTCTTTCGGTAACCCTCGAGTATAGCTGACTAAGACTTGAGCGTCTGTCACCTCATGCCGAGATATAACCGAAAGTTGTGTTTGAAAGGCTAAGAAGAGCGTATCCTCAATGATTTTTCCGGACAGGAAAAAATCAAACAAAGAGGAGTACGCTCATGAAAAAATTTGCCCTTCCAGAAGATAAAAATCTATCAGCG
>JACRBF010000029.1 GCA_016213175.1 Chlamydiia bacterium | reverse complement strand
TATCAACATCCAGTATATTGCCCCCTAATTTTGAATCGAAAATCGGCCAAAAATCCTCCGAAAAGCGACGAAATCCAAATCCGTTAACAATCTCTTACGGAACTGCCCTTACTTTTTGCAACTTCCTTTAGAGCCGCATTTGCCACCGCAGCCACCGCAGCAACCGCAAGCTTTGCAAAGAAACCCTATCCCGTAGAGTCCCGCAAGTCCCACAAGGGCAAAAATGAACCTAGCAGCACCTGTCGACATCCCTCCAAAGATCGAAGAGATGAGATCGTAATTGAAAAACCCAATGAGTCCCCAATTCAATGCCCCGATAATAACCAATAACAACGCAACAAAACGAATCGCTTTCATAAAACCCTCCGCAGGCTATAACTTCATTCTAAATTAAATCCATACCTCTTGTCATTAGAAGAGTGCCGTACCCTACCAACAAGCTAACAATCAATGGGATTGCGTTTCAAACCTTAAATCGTTACCATAGGTTCCATTGTGTAGAGGAACTATGCCTCATTTTGATCGAGACACCCTTAGATCTCTTCAACAACTTTGCCGCATTGATTGCAGCGCTGAAGAACAAGACGATATCCTTCAGAGCCTGAGTCGCATACTCAAATACGTCGAGGCTCTCAATACAGTAGAGACCTGCACAGCACAACCCTGCGACTATGTACTCAATGGCATGGGTAAGAGGGAGCTACGGGAAGATATCGTAGGAGAAATCATGCCGCGGGAACAATTCCTCTCCAATGCGCCGGATCAAATTGCGGGAATGATACGAGTTCCCCCTGTTCTGAAAAATCTATGAAAAATCTCTATCAGCTCACTGCTACCGAGTTGCGAGACGCCTTTGCTAAAGGTGAAGTGACAGCGTCAGCCATCGCAAACCATTACTTAGAACGAATTCGGCGCTACGACAAGGAACTCGGCGCCTTTCTAGAAGTGCTCGAACCTCGGATGCTCCTCAAGGCGGAAGCTCTCGATAAAAAACGGGCCGCCGGGAAACCTCTCGGAAAACTTGCCGCCGTCCCCATTGCCATTAAAGATAACATGCATATCGCGGGAGAGATGACTACGTGCGCCTCCCGATTTTTAAAAAATTACCGAGCCCCCTTCGACGCCACAGCAGTGCGCCTTCTAGAGGAACAAGACGCTCTTCTCATTGGAAAAACCAATCTCGATGAATTTGCTATGGGCTCTTCCACAGAAAATTCTGCCTATTTCCCCACGAAAAATCCATGGAACCTCCATTGTACGCCAGGCGGTTCTTCCGGAGGGTCTGCCGCCGCAGTGGCTGCACGACTTGCGCCGATTAGCACAGGCAGCGATACGGGAGGATCGATCAGACAACCTGCCAGTTTTTGCGGTATTGTCGGATTCAAACCAACGTATGGGCGCGTTTCGCGCTACGGTCTTGTCGCTTTTGGCTCCTCGCTCGACCAGATCGGACCAATGGCCTACTCAGTAAAAGACATCGCTCTTTCCATGGAGGCAATGGGCCACCCCTGTCCCCACGATGCGACATGCCTTGACTTTCCCCCAGAATCTTACCTATTAAGCAGAGACCTTAAAGACGTAAAGCTTGGCATTCCAACACGGTTCTTAGAGAAATTACAACCTGAAATTCAAAAAAATTTCCTCAAATCCATCGATCTTTTCCGCTCTCTCGGCGCAAAGACGGTTGAAGTGAACCTGGACCTTCTCCAGCATGCCGTGGCTGTCTACTATATTTTATCCTCCGCTGAAGCTTCTACCAACCTCGCTCGCTTCGACGGAATCCGCTACGGTATAAGAGCGCAGAAAGCAAAGACTCTGGAAGAGATTTACGAAGCCTCTCGCAGGGAAGGCTTTGGACGCGAGGTAAAAAAGAGGATCATGCTGGGCACTTACGTCCTCTCTGCTGGATTTCAAGACGCCTATTATAAAAAAGCGCAAAAAGTACGCGCCCGGATGATCGAGGCCTTTGAGATTGCCTACGAATCGTGCGATGCCATCATCCTCCCATCGACCCCGACTGGCGCTTTTGCACTGAGCTCTATTCAAGATCCCATTGCCATGTATTTACAGGACATCTACACAATCCCAGCCAATCTCGCGGGACTTCCCGCCATTAGCGTCCCCTCAGGATTCGACCTGCGCAATTTGCCTCTCGGCATTCAGATCATCGGCCCCCAGATGTGCGATGCAGCCGTTGTCCGTTATGCCTATGCCTTTGAGCAGGCCAGTCAATGCATTCGCATGCCCCCCCTCTTTACAGAATCTGGAAGTGCCCCATGAAAGACGTGCCCCATGCTCTTTGGGAACCGGTCATCGGTTTGGAAATCCATGCCCAACTCAACACCAAATCCAAGCTCTTCAGCCCCGCTCCTAATCACTTCGGCGACGAACCTAACTCGAATATTTCCTATGTCTGTACTGGCCAGCCAGGAACCCTACCCATCCTCAATAAAGAGGCGGTCCGCAAAGCGGTGCAGTTTGGCCTCGCCATTCAAGCAAAAGTCGCCTTAACCAGTTCTTTCGACCGCAAATCCTATTTCTATCCAGACAGCCCTCGTAATTTTCAGATCACGCAATACGAACACCCTCTTATTCGAGGCGGCATGATCACAGCAGATATAGAGGGGCAATCGAAATTATTTCATGTAAACCGAGCCCACCTTGAAGACGACGCAGGCATGCTCAAACATTTTACGAACTTTGCCGGTATCGATTATAACCGCGCAGGGGCTCCTCTGATCGAGATCGTTTCTGAACCCTGTATCCACTCCGCGAAAGAAGCGTCTGCCTATGCAATGGCCATCCGATCGCTTCTCCTTTACCTTGATGCTTCCGATGGTAATATGGAAGAGGGGAGCTTACGCATCGATGTAAACGTTTCCGTCAGGCGCAAAGGGGAAACAACTCTGCGCCCGCGTGTCGAAATCAAAAACATGAACTCCTTTTCCTTTCTAGAAATGGCTATCACTTCAGAAGTGAGTCGTCAAATCGCCCTCTACCTTTCTCATCCTCATACATCTCACGCAGAACTGATCCCTCCTGGCACCTATCGATGGGATACTGAATCAAAACAGATCATTCTCATGCGCACAAAAGAGAGTGCCGATGACTATCGCTACTTTCCTGAACCCGATCTCCCTCCCCTGATCCTGACAGAAAGCTATCTCGATGTTCTCCGCGATGCACTCCCTGAACTACCTCACAACCGCTTTAGACGCTACACCTCCGATCTTGGATTGACCCCCTACGCAGCCTCCGTCCTCATTAATGAAAAGTCGACGTGCGATTATTTTGAACAAGCCAACGCGATTTGCATGAATCCAAGATCTCTGTGTAATTGGATGACTGTTGAATTTGCCGGGCGCCTTAAAGAAACAGGCAAAACGCTCCTAGACCACGGAATCCTACCGCAGCACGTCGCAAAACTAATCCAAATGATCGATCGAGGCCAGGTCACTGGCCCTATTGCCAAAGCAATAGCTGATGAGATGACAGCCTCTCCGGGAGTCGATCCAGAAATGATTTTTAGCAAAAACCCCGACTATCAGCCTATTGGCGATCTCGCCTCTCTTCAACCTATTATCGATCAGATTCTCGAGGACAACCCTCAATCAGTGGCCGATTTTAAAGCAGGCAAAGAAAAAGCCTTCGCTTTTCTGATAGGGCAAGTAATGAAAGCCACCCGCGGCAAAGCCTCTCCCGCAGTCGTCAATGAACTCCTGCGTAAAAAGCTATTCCACATACAGTAAAAAGCTTTTGAGATAACTGCTTTCGGGATGAAAGAGGGAAATGGGATGATCGAGCGCTTGGCGGTGGCGACCTAAGATACGCACACGCTTGCCCGCTTCAAGTGCTGCCCGAAAGAGAATATTTTGAAAAAGAGCCTCGTCAATGTGATAGGAACAAGAACAGGTGAGTAACAACGAACCTGAGGGCATCTTTTTCAGAGCTTGGCAATTCATATCCTTATAGGCGCGAAAGGCTCTTGCAACGTCTTCCCGTTTTTTAACAAATGCGGGGGGATCGAGGATGATGAGATCATAATCCAGAGATTCCTCTCTGAGAAAATCGACCATGTCTTGTTCTACAAATCGGTGATTTGTCAATCCGTTGAGGGAGATGTTTTTGGCGAGCCTGGGCAAACACTTGCCACTGATTTCAACGCTATCTACCGCTTTCGCGCCCCCAGCAAGCGCTGCGATGGAAAAACCGCCCGTATAGGCAAATCCATTGAGGATACGGCGCCCTCTAGCAAGGGAGCGCACTTGCTGCCGCAAATCCCTTTGATCAAGGAAGAGCCCCGTTTTCTGTCCTTGCTGAACATCAACAGAAAATTTCAATCCATTTTCTAACACTTCCACTTCTGCGCAAGAGGAGCCATACAGGAGCGCGCGCGACTCCTGCAACCCCTCTTTCTTGCGGAGAAAGGAGGTCGATTTTTCATAAATAGAGGTGGGCTGCATCTCTTTGATTAAGACATTGAGGATCTGCTCTTTGACGCTCTCAACGCCCGGATGGGAGATCTGCATCACAAGCACATCGGCATAGGCGTCGACGATCAGCCCTGGGAAACCGTCCCCCTCTGCATTGATAAGGCGGATCGCGTTAGTCTGGAGCGGATCGAACCACTTGCGGCGCAAGGCGATGGCCTTGCAAAGCCTGTCTACCACCGCCTCCTCAAGCGTTTCGGCGCCAAAGGCCATCATATGAGCTGCGATGGAGTGGCCTTTGCTGAGGAAAGCAATTCCTAGCGTCTTGCCCTCAGAGGAAATGACACGAGAAAGGGGGCCTTCCGGAAACGAATGAATCGCGCCCGAGTAGATCCAGTGATGCCCCTGAAGGATCGGTTTTTCTTTTCCCCGTTTTAACTGGAGATCAGAGAGAGTTTGCACGGTAGTTTCCTTGGGTTTTTAGATGGGATGACGCGTCCAATGAGATCGTAGTCAGCTACATCGGTAATTTCGACATCGTAAAGAACGCCAAAAGTTTTCACAAAACGGCCGTCATTGATGATGATCTGTCCATCGATTTCAGGACATTGGCCTTGATGTCTTGCTCTGAGCAAGAGATTGGATTCGGGATGAAAACCTTCAACAAGAGCGCGTACCGTTTGACCCACCCTTTTTTGGTTTTGTTTGCGCACTGCTTTCAACTGCGCCTGCACGAGCTTCTCAAAGCGCGCCTGTTTGACCTCTTCAGAGATCTGATCGGGCAATTTCGCAGCGTAAGCCTCTTTTTCCAAAGAAAACTGAAAAATCCCTACATGATCGAGAGAGGCTTTTTTCACGAAATGAACCAGTTCTTCAAATTCCTCTTCCCTCTCTCCTGGAAATCCGACCATCAAGCTCGTACGAATGGCAATATCGGGCACTCTATGGCGCAGTTTGGAGAGAATCTCCAAGATCTGCTCCTTTGACGTGGCACGATGCATCGCCTGCAGAACACGGTCATTGATATGCTGGATCGGCATGTCGAGATAGCGGCAAATGCGAGAATCGCTCCGCATCACTTCGATGAGTTCATCGTCAATCTCATCGGGATAGAGGTAGAGGAGGCGCAGCCAAAAATTCCCTTCCACTTTCAGGAGTTCTCGCAGCAAGCGAGCCAAAGCCCCTTTTTCTTTCCGATCTTTCCCAAAATCTCCCAAGTCTTGGGCGATGAGGATGATTTCAAAAACGCCTTGGGAGAGGAGCGCTCGAAATTCTTTCACGACTTGGGCTTCGGTTTTGCTGCGTAAGGAACCTTTGATTGTGGGGATGATACAGAACGCACAGCGTTTCTTACATCCTTCGGCAATCTTCAAATAGGCATAATGTTTCGGCGTAGATAAAACGCGGGGCACTTCACCCCACTCGAGATAGCTCCTCGCATTGGACACTGCCTTTCCCTCTTGACCCGATTGAACGGCCTGAAGAATTTTTTCCACATCCCCCGAGCCCAGGAGATAATGGATTGCGGGGAAGGCAGCTTTCAACTCTTCACTATGTTTTTGCACCATGCAACCGGCGACGATCACCTTCGCACTCTCTTTTTTCTGCAAGAATAGGAAACGGATCGTCTCGATCCCCTCCTGTCGTGACGCTTCGAGAAAACCGCACGTATTGACCACAATATAGTCTGCATCTCTCACATCGGGGGCGTGTTCATACCCTGCTTTCAGAAGCAGGCCAATCATCACTTCGCTATCAACGAGGTTTCTCGCACAGCCAAGGGAAGTAAAGTGAAATTTGTTCTGAAAATCAACGTTACGGTCAAACATACCGAGAATTATAAAGTGTGGTAGATTGGTTGGCAACTTTGAACTTCGGCAAGCCTTTGCGTCGATTCCTCTTGAAAAAAGCCCTTATCCTAGCGGCCTCCCTATGGTGCGTCATCACCGGCACCTTTTTCCTTATGCACTCCATTCCAGGAGATCCCTTCATTGGAGAGCAGGTGATCCCCGAAGAGGTCATGCGCTCGCTTTATGCCTACTACGGACTCGATCAACCTCTCTGGATTCAGTATATAAAATATTTGAAAGACCTTCTGCACGGAGATCTTGGGATCTCCATGGTCTATCATGGAAGGAGCGTGAATCAATTCATCCGTGAAGGATTTCCCATTTCTGCGCAGCTGGGGTTGCAAGCCCTCGGGCTGGCGATCCCTGTAGGAATTTTTTTAGGCACGTGGGCAGCGCTTAAAAGAGGGGGGTGGCAAGATACGGCCGCGATGATCATTTCGACCATCGGCGTCTCGGTGCCCAATTTTGTCTTATCTAGCATGCTTCAATACCTCCTTTGCATCAAACTGCACCTCTTCCCCGTAGCCCGTTGGGGAGGGCTTGAGCATACGATCTTGCCAACGCTGGCCCTTGCTGCATTACCCACCGCTTTTATTGCCCGTTTGACGAGATCCAACATGGTCGAGGTGCTGCAGCAGGATTATATTCGCACTGCCTTAGCCAAAGGACTATCCCTCTTCCAAATTGCTCTGCGCCACGGCCTGCGTAACGCGCTGCTCCCTGTCATCACCTATTTGGGCCCCGTAGCCACACAAATTCTCACAGGCAGTTTCATGGTAGAAAGAATTTTTGCGATCCCTGGTCTCGGGCAGTGGATGATCCACAGCATCCATGGGAGGGATTACCCGATGATTTTGGGACTTACGATCTTTTTCAGCACGCTACTCATGTGCACCATGTTTGTTGTTGATATCGTCTATTCCTTCTTAGATCCGCGCATCCGCATCGCAGAAGAGAGGAGAGTCTCTCATGCGTAATCAATCCCCTGGATTTTGGGAGGATGCGTGGCGACGCCTCCTCATGAACCGTCCTGCCATAGCTGCTCTCTGGACGCTTGCCTTCCTCCTGATCATGGCATGGGCAGGCCCTCTCCTCTCCCCTTACGCCTATTACGATATCCATTTAGAGTTAAAAAACACGCCTCCAAGCAGCGCTTTTTGGTTTGGCAGCGACGAACTGGGGCGCGATCTATTTACACGGGTCTGGTGGGGAGCCAGAATTTCGCTCTTTATCGGCTTTTCTGCAGCGCTCATTGATTTGAGCCTCGGGATTTTATGGGGTTCTGTTGCCGCTTTCTCAGGAGGAAAAACAGAAGAGGCAATGATGCGCATCTGCGATGTCCTCTACGCAATCCCCTATTTACTCGTCGTCATTCTCCTCACAGTCATCCGAGGCAGCGGGATCGTGACGATTTTGATCGCAATGACAGCAACGGGGTGGATCAATATGGCGCGGATTGTCCGCAGTCAAATCCTCCAGATTAAAGAATTTGATTACATCACAGCAGCAAGGGCCATCGGCGCTTCATCCACCCGTATCCTGCTGCGCCACCTCATTCCGAACGCTATCGGACCGATCATCGCTACGATGACCCTCACGATCCCAACCGCCATTTTTACCGAATCTTTTCTCAGTTTCCTCGGTCTCGGGATTCAAGCGCCTGCTGCGAGCTGGGGCGTGATGGTCAATGACGGACTTAGCGCCATGCGCTACTACCCGTGGCGCCTGCTGATTCCCGCATCGATGATTACCCTGACGATGCTCTCCTTCAATCTCCTTGGAAATGCGCTTCGCGACGCGCTCGATCCGAGACTGCGCAGGTAGCCCCATGACGCCACCCACAGCCCCTCTCCTCAAAATCCAAGATCTCTCCGTCACCTTTTCTCTTTACGGACAGAAGCTACACGCAGTGCGTGGCATCTCTTTTACAGTAAACACAGGTGAGGCAGTCGGCATCGTCGGAGAAAGTGGCTGTGGGAAAAGCGCTGCCGTTCAGGCAATTACCCGATTGAGTCCTGCATCCAATATCGAAGGCTCTATCCTCTTCGAAGGAGAAAATCTCTTGCAAAAAAGCGAAAAAGAGCTCCAAAAAATCCGAGGGAAACGAATCGGTATGGTCTTTCAAGATCCGATGAGCGCGCTCAATCCAACAATGCCGATTGGCGCCCAGATCGAAGAGGCGCTCGTACACCACAAAATAGTCCAGAAAGGCACTTTCGATGCGCGCGCGCGGGTTCTCACTCTCTTACGTCAAGTGGAACTGCCTCAGGCAGAAGAGAGGCTTAAACAATATCCCCATCAGCTCAGCGGAGGGATGCGGCAGAGGGTTTTGATCGCGATTGCCCTTGCTTGCGGCCCCCGCCTGCTGATTGCTGATGAACCTACCACCGCTCTTGATGTCACAGTGCAAGCACAAATTCTCGACCTATTCCGTAAAAGAGATGCCTCTACAAGCCTCCTTCTCATCACCCACGATCTCGGCGTCGTCGCTGAAACGTGCGATCGCATTCTTGTCTTCTACGCCGGTAAAATCGTAGAGCAGGGCTCTGTTCAAGAGGTCCTGGAACGTCCGCAGCACCCCTATACGCAAATGCTTTTGCAATCGCTCCCCACCCACAAAGGCCCCTTACAAGTCATCGAAGGGATGCCGCCAAACCTCCTCGATCCACCCAAAGGATGCGCTTTTGCGGAAAGATGCCCTCACGCAGCCCCCATCTGCCAAACAGATCCCCCCTTTTTCGGCAATACTGCTTGCTGGAGGTATAAGTAGACCTCTTGCGTAATTAAGGGTTCGTCGATTTTCCGGATTATTTTGGCCGATTTTCGATTTCAAAATTGGGGGGCAATATCGCCGGTATATTGCCCCCCAATTTTGCATCGAAAATCGGCTCAAAAGAACAGGAAAGTCGACAGAACCTTAATTACGCAAGAGGTCTAGTGATCGAAGTACACAATCTCTCCAAAATCTATACGCTTGGTAAAACGACGCTCAGCGCCGTCAAAAACATCTCTTTTTTCCTGAAGCGAGGGACGATCCTAGGACTTGTAGGCGAAAGCGGCTGCGGAAAATCAACACTAGGCCGCCTGCTCCTGCAACTCATTCAGCCCACTTCAGGGCAAATCCTCTTCGAAGGCAGTCCCATTGCCAAATCACGTAAAGATCTACAGCGCCGTATGCAGATGATCTTTCAAGACCCTTTCTCCTCACTCAATCCTAGGATGACCGTAGGCGACATCCTCGAAGAGCCATCAATCATCCACAGCATGCCATCTCAGGTTGAACAACTTCTGGATCTTGTGGGATTGCCTCAAAATGCCAAAAATCGATTTCCTCATGAATTCAGCGGCGGGCAAAGGCAGCGCATCGGCATTGCTAGAGCGCTCTCTCTCAACCCCGATTTCATCGTTTGCGACGAACCTATCTCCGCGCTTGACGTCTCCATCCAAGCTCAGATCGTCAATCTCCTCCTTCGTCTGCGCAAAGAACTCGAGCTTACCTACCTCTTCATTTCCCACGACCTCTCCATGGTTCGCTACATCTCAGAAGAGGTCGCCGTCATGTATCAAGGGGAATTTGTTGAAACAGCACCTACAGAGATTCTTTATCATACACCTCTCCATCCCTATACCCAGATTCTCCTCTCCTCTATCCCGAAAATCCGTAGCGTTTCTCGCTCTCCAGCCCACTCCCCTTTGTCACAGACAGCTCCGTCTTTCGTAGGCTGTCCCTTTGCTCCTAGATGCCCCTACGCAACAACGCAATGCCGCCAAGAAAAGCCCATCTTTCGAGAAGTAGCTCCTAATCATCGAGTTGCGTGTCATTTGCAATCATTTAAATAATGGGATTAATAATTCGTGATTTTCAATAAAAATAGTTTAAAGTAATAATTATTTTTATTAAACTATCTATACTAACATTTATTTTTAGGTGTATATGAGTGTCACTGAATTAACTCCCTTGCTTCAAGTCCCCTCAACAAATTACGGCATGCAGCCACCAATCAATGCCCCAATAGTAGCACCACAACAACGGCAAAGGATATCTCAACAAGGACTGAACGCCTTAGCCATCGTTGCTCAGAATAGCGACCACAATAGTCAAGGAGTCTCCGCCTCGTTAAAGGCACTCAACAAACCCCTCTCACGCCAAATCCCTCATCTCCCCTCTCGCAGTAGCCCACAGGGCATCGCTCAGAACCTTCTCGCTGGACCACGCCGAGGAGCACTGGATATACTAGCGGAGTCTTGGGTGGCATCGATAGTACAGCAACAGCCCCCAATTGCCTCGGCTTATCTAGGTGAATTACATACCCGTTTACGCGCAATCCTTACCCTGACAGAAAGCGGCAAAGCTCGGCTCCAAACTTTGGACACCACCTATCCCAAAAAGGACAAAATCTCTCAAAAGTATTTTGAGGCTTTACTACAAGCAGCGTCAGATGAAATCAAATCGTTACACCTCACCCGCCCCCTCTCTGTTCGTGAAAAAACCCAAGCCAAATTCACTTGCTTTATATTATTGACCCTCCTAGCACTTCTCATTCTGGGAGTGGTGGTAGCAACAGGGGGAATTGCGGCAATCCCTGCATCAGCCGCTATTATCATTTTGATTGATTCTACTTGCTCTCTAACAACATTCTCTGGATTGGCTATCGGAAAATGGTTCTATGGCCGTCATGTACACCCGGATGGAAATTTATTGTTGCGTTGGCGCAAGACCAATGCACAAGAATCATTGCTCGCTATGTTCCCAAACAACCGATACCCGAATTACCAGACGCTCTATAACGCCTTGCCTTAGGAATCGTAGACGCAGAAGCTACGACCTGCAGAGTAGCACTCTGCAGTTTGAGTCTTTGAAAAATTTTTCGGCCTGTGCTGCAAAGCCTCCAGGGCGCCGCATTTCCTTGTGCTCAGCACCGAGAACCACGAGATCGAACTCCCCCCTTTCTACAAGTCTGAGAAGAGCCGCATCTACTGAACGGGATCGGATCAATTGCAAGTCGGCAGAGACGTGAAACTCACGGGAAATAGCCTCCGCACGCTTCAGTGCTGCTTCTGCCATCTGTTCTCGTTTCGGCATCGCAGAGTCCATCGGCAGAGCATAAGGCACTTCAAGAATGTAGACGACACTCACCTTTGCTTTATGAAGGTACGCTAATTGAAAAGCAGTTTGTAGAGATTCCGTACTTGCATTAAGACGGGTTACAGTCAGAATATTCGCAATTCGAATCGGTTTATATTCGGGAATTTTGATCTTCTCAATTCTCAATTGACCAACCGATGGGAGTCTTACCTGCTTGCGGTAATAGAGATACATCGTAATGCCTAAGATCATCCAAGAAAGCCCCGCGATGCGCCCTTCTGGTTTCGTGAAAACAACAAGAAGCCATACAGAAAAGCTAGCAATCACACCAATAATTGCAGTCAGAGGCAAGAAGCGCTTTTTGCCAAAGGGGATATTGAAGGGCGCTTTATAAGGGCGTTCTAAATCGGGCCTTTTCCAGCGCAAAACAAGAAGAGACAGATGGACAAAAAAGAAAGCCATCTGGGCGCCAAAATTGTAAAGATCCGCTAAGAAAATCATCCTGCCGCGGCTTACGACGATAACAATCGCGGGCAGAATGGAAAAAATGAGAAGCGTCACATAGGGCGTATGAAACTTGCTATGAATTTTATAGCAGAAAGAGGGTACCTGATAACTTTCTCCCATAGAAAAAATCAGCCTGGAACAACCAATGAGTCCAGCGTTTGCAGCGATGAGCAAGATAATGGCCGCAAGAAGCCCTACCCAAGGGCCTAAGATTTGCCCGCCAATCGGAAAGCTCTGCGCAATACCGCCGATGGGATCTTCGAGATAGCGAGTGCCGAGTTCCTGAGGAGTCAGGATAGAAAAACCTACAGTCGAAAGTCCTATATAGAGAAACAAAATGACCACGGTCGTCCATTTGATCGCTTTCGGAATAGAACGGGCTGGATTTTTCGTCTCGGCTGCTAATTGCGAAATCGCCTCAATGCCTGTGTAGGCCACCATCGCCATTGCGCATCCTTTCGCAAAGTTCCACCAATCAGGAGACCAGTCTGCGCCTGTCACCGCAATCCGCATGTGATCGAAAATATAGGGCAAATTAAGAAAGAGAAGCCCCCCCATCAAGATGATCCCTACCTGGGTGATGATTGTGAATAAAGCGAGGACAAGACTCAATCTGCCTGAATGACGCACGCCAAAAAAATTCAAGAAAAATAGGAAAATGACAATGCCGATGGATGCTGCGCAATTGACAAATACCGTATGGGTGTAGGTAATACCGAGAATAGCGAGGAGATGTTTCATATAAGGAGGGATAGCAAAAGCAGAGATCGCAATCGTGACCACGTAATCGAGGAGAAGCCCCCACCCTGCAATGAATGAGACAAGGTCGTTGAAAGCATGGCGAGAATAGGTAGCAGATCCTCCGGGTTCCGGAAAAGTGGCTGCCATTTCCGCGTAAGTAAGTGCGGTGCAGATAAACACAAGTCCTGCGACAAGTAAGGCAAGCGGGGTGGCGCCAAGGGCAAAAAGGGCAGTCGCTCCGAGAGCGTAGTAAATGGAGGAGCCTACGTCGCCGTAGCCTACCGCAAATAAATCCCAAGCTCCCAAAACCCGCTTGAGACTTCTTTTGTCAAGGCGAACGACGCGCTGTTCAGAATGATTTTGCATTTCCTCACAATGAGGAAGATGCCTGTTTTACACAAGAGCCAGGAAGGGGGAGACTACGCCGACGGACAGACCACGGAACACACACGATCCCTGAGAGACCGAGCCATCTCTTGCAGAAATGCGCTAGAAGGCAGATATGCAAGTAGATCGCTCGGCAGATAGGAGGCTGCGTCTCCTGGCAATGCTTGAATCCAATCGGGCACGTAATCTGCCGCTGCGCGACCCATTTGCCGAATCGAATCTTGATAGCGACATGCTGTCTTTGCAATGACTAAGGTCAATCCGAGGTTGACTAGATCATTCAATGAGGGGGCTACTGTAACACCGAACAAAGAAACCGAAAATAGGGGATTCCCTGACACGCGGCAACACCTGGTGATCGAGACTAATTCCATCGGTCGCATCGGTTCCATCGGTCGCATCGGCCTAACAAGACAAGAAGTCGAACACTGATCCCCGAAAAAATCTGACACAACTTTAGAGCACGCCTCAGCTAGAGAATTGACCCGAGCCGTCTTTGAACGACGGAACATCTCGACTCCATTATTTGACCCACCGTAAGAAACTCGCATTACCATAACCACAGGAAACTCCGCATTATTTACTTCATCATTATACAACAAAACAAAGCCTATGTAAACCTAAATAGATATTTTACTTTAATAGCATAATTCGCCAAATCAGATGTATTTAGGTGACGCCTATTTCTATGCCCAGTAACCGATTTACGCAGACAGCCACAGCACCCAGAGCCGCGAGAGTAGCTCCCACGCCCAACGTAATATTCAGAATGGACTGAAGGCGGGAGGCTTTGTCTTTTTCCTGTGCTACTTCTTTCACAAGGGGTCTATACTCGCACTGCAGTTCTCCCTTGAGGATACCCATAAAAATTTTTGTAAATCTTGCCACTTCTGCATCGTGAGCATCTCTACCCTCGTTGGAATGTAAAACCGGAACCTCTAAACGAAAATTCACTACTATAGCTTTCATAAACCACCCTTGAAATTGATCGGCAAGAGGGTACCACGGATCTGAAAATCGGGTCAAGGAGGCAATCCTTCCACATGTCCGCCTCTGCTGACGAACAAAATTTTTAGACAACCGAGACGTCGGCAGCGCAGCGAAATCCATAAGTGCTGTTGACAGCGCCGGGATTATTTCTGTGGCGATGAGAGCATCGCATATCTTCTTTCAGGCTTTTCCAGCAGCCACCGCGTAGCACGCGGTAGACGCCTTGAGCAGGCCCTTGAGGATGATCGGGCTCAAGAGAAGAGGCATCATAGTAATTATAGGCATACCAATCTTGGCACCACTGATAGACGTTGCCCGCCATATCGTACAGGCCAAACGCATTCGGCGGATAGCTCATGACAGCCGTGGTATCCGAACTGAAAAAGTTCGCTGCCTGCCGCCCAATATCAGCGCCGGTAGCATATAAAAATTCGGGGTGCCCTCCCGATGCGGCAGCCTCCCACTCAGCTTCCGTAGGAAGCCTTTTTCCAATCCACTTGGCGTAGGCGATTGCGCCATACCAAGTAACGCCTACCACCGGGTGAGATGCATATCCGGACTCAATGAGAATCTTGCCAGTGCTCCGTTTGATGCGAGAATCTCTCAGGCGGATAATGTCGTTGTTGTTGTAATCTTTTTCTCCTCCCATGGCCTGCAAAAAGCGGACGAACTGCTCATTGGTTACGGGATGAATATCGAGGGCAAAACTGACCAGTTTTACTTCGTGACGCGGCATCTCGTCGCGAGCGCCTTCTCTACTCCCTCTATGGTAGGCTCCGCCAGGAATCACAACCATTTCGGTCAAGAGCGGCTCGACTTCCTGCGTCTCCATCTTCGTGGGAGTATAATGGGAAACAAGCGTATCTCTTTGAAAGATCGCCCCGGGATCAGCCTCATACTCGGGCCGGGCGATTTCTTGCGGTTTAAGGAGTGGCTTCAAACCTACATCGGTAGCGGAGAGAACCTCTGCAGACTTCAGCGGAAATTCAAACGCCATCTGCTGCACGCTTTCGAGAGTAGGTTCTAATTCAGAAAGGCTGCGCATCTCCTTCATGACAGTGCGGGGGGCGTGTAAACATTCGTTCATCGCTTGAATCAGCTTCTGGGGACGTACGTGAGGATTATTTTGCAAACAGCGGTTGATCAAAAGATCCCAGTTGCCTTTGTACTCTGGCAAAAGCTTAGAGGGGATGTCGAAGGCTCCTTCGGGCAGTCTATGCGCGAGCAGAAAATAGGCGAGAACTCCGAACGCGTAGGCGTCTGCTTTTTCAGAAGAGAGGACTCTTTCTAGCGTTTTTTGTTCTGGAGCAAGAAAAGAAAAACTTCTGAGGTAATTAAGACTGAGTTGCACAGCCCTTTCTTTGCTATACTGCAACGAAGGGAGAAGCGCTAAGGCCATTTGCTCATAGAGGCGCATAAGCGCCACCCCTTCTCCGACCAAACGGGTCAAACCAAAATCGGAGAGGAGCAGTTTCACTCCCGTTTTTTCTGCAGCCACGAGAAGGTTCGTCAATTTCAAAGAGCCGTGGAGAACACCTACAGAGTGCGCGTAATCGAGAGCGGAGGCCACTTGCCTCAAAAGCTCTTCGATCTCCCCTTCTGAAAGAGAGCGCCCTTTCAATTGGAGAAAACGATCGAGGTTCATCGTTTCTTGCAACGAATCGGTAATGGGATCGGTGACGATGAAATATCTGCCCTCTTGGCAAGAGACATTGTGTATTTTTAAGATATTCGGATGATCGAGCGCCGCAATTTGGGCCACCTGTTCTTCAAAACGGCGCATGAAGACAGGATCGCTACAAACGGATTCTGGAAGCGCCTTGAGAGCAAAGAGGCGCTTAATAAACCGATGTTCTGCTAGGTAAACAGTACCAAAGGCTCCCTGACCCAACTGTTTCTGGATGGTATAGTCGCCAATTGCGTCCATGTATTGAGACCATATAGGAAGGCGTTATTTCCTTCACTAGTTAAAATGCACCGATCCATTTACCGAAGTACCAAGCGCTGAGGGCAAGGACAACAAAAAGACTGCCCCACAGCAGGTTGGGCACCCAGCGGACTCCTCCCTGAGGATTGCCACGCATTTCGAGAGTTCCAATCCCGTAGGCAAAATCTTGTTTTTCGGAAGGGGGGCGAAACGCCTCAGGAAACTCTTTGCTCAACGTTTCCAATTCCAATCCCAAAAATTGCGCGTATTGCCGAACGAATCCTAGCGCATAGACGGAAGAGAGAAATTGGTGGACCCTCCCCTCTTCAATCGCTTGAATGTAGAGCGCCCGAATCGATGTCGCATTCTCCACTTCTCTTAAAGAAAGACTCATCTCCTCTCGTTTCACGCGGAATAGATCGCCCAGTGTTTCAGCCATACGTCCTCCGACATAATAGAACCACTCTATCATCTTGCCCAAATTCCCTCCAGCATCATACAATTCTCTAGAGATGAATCCCAAACCCTCTTGTTTCACGGCCAAGATCGATCTCAAGATCGCAGAGAAGCTCAAAAGCGATCTGGAAGCCCAAGGCTTTACACTCTCTGTGATCCCCCACGCTCTCTTTACGGCAAAAAAACCTGGCATCTCTTGTACGCTATACGAATCGGGCAGCCTCGTCGTACAAGGCAAAGAGATGGGGCCGTTCATCGAGTTTTATCTTGAACCAGAAATTTTACAGGTATTTCATTTCTCCCATCCCAATGCCAATCTTGATCTTACCGCACGAATCGGTATGGATGAAGCAGGTAAGGGGGATTTCTTTGGACCTCTCTGCGTAGCCGCTTTATATGCCGATGAAAAAGGGATCCAAAAACTAGCAGAACTTAGAGTAAAAGACAGCAAACGGCTCAGTGACGAATCAGTACACAAACTCGCGTCCAAGCTACGGGAATTTTATGTCTATACCGTGATCAGGCTCTTCCCTACGAAATACAATGAACTCTATCGAAAGTTTAAAAATCTCAACAGGCTCCTCGGCTGGGCGCATGCGGCAGCCCTCGGCGATCTCATCCAAAAAACTGGGTGCAAGGAGGCCATTCTCGATCAATTTACTGAAAAGCATGTGATGGAAACGATGCTTAAACAGAAAAAAATCGATGCCCATTTGCAGCAAAAAGTACACGGCGAAGAGGATCTTGTCGTGGCCGCCGCATCGATTCTAGCCAGAGCCGCTTTTTTGGATGGGTTGAAGACGCTTTCAGAAGAATACCAAATGCCGATTCCCAAAGGAGCCTCGGCACAGGTTATTTCAGCCGGGAAAAAATTGGTGGCTCAATTCGGCTCCGAAGTGTTAGAAAAAGTGGCAAAAACGCATTTCAAAACCATAACGCAGGTTCTATAAGTGTGTTGATCTCACTGAGAATTAAAGATTTAATCCTCATTGAAACGGCTGAACTTTTCTTTGGATCTGGGTTGAATATCTTGACTGGAGAGACGGGCTCCGGCAAATCAGCGATCCTCACAGCCATTCGGCTCATCGTGGGCGAGAGGGCGGATGGAGAGTGGATTCGGACGGGAGCTCCCTGCGCGCTCGTCGAGGCTATGATCTCTCCGTTCTCCTCCCCTCTCTTCGAAGAGATCGATCTGATGGGTCATACAGCCCCGATAACCATTCGTCGGGAAGTCCACCGTTCGGGGAAAAGCAGATGTTTTGTGGAAGAGCGCTTGGTCAGCGTCGGATTTCTACGCTCCCTCCTCACCCCCCTCATCGCCCTGATCGATCAGAGTTCAACACATACGCTCCTCACGGAAGAAGAACAGAGAAAAGCGTTGGACGCTTTTGCGGGACTTACTGCGGGGACAGCCTTCTTTGCAATCTCGTTTGCAAAGGAAGAAAAGGCGAGAAGAGAACTGGATGAGACTCTGTCTCTCTCTCTACTGAAAAACCGAGAGCTTGCGTGGGCGGAAGAGTGTCTTAAGCTCATCGAAGAGACTCATTGGGAAGAGGGGGAAGAGGAGCGGTTACATCAAGAACACAACCATCTGAGCCACACTCAAGATCTCGTGGGAAAAATGGGTGAGGTGCTCGCAGGATTGTCGAATGGCGTCCCGCAAATCCGCAGACTCTCCCACGTCTTAGAGATACTGATGCGACAGGACTCTTCCTTAAAGGCTACGGCGGAACAACTGAAAGCAGCTTCTCTAGAACTTGAGGAGACGGAAAGATCGCTTATCTCTTATACGGACCTTCTCGAAGCGAATCCTTCCCGCCTCGCATTTGTGGAAGCCCGCATGCAGAAAATCGAGCAGCTAAAGCGTCGTTTTGGTTCCACATGGGAGGCTGTAGAGCAAAAAAAACAAGAATTGAGCGCGCAAATCGAAAGATTTTCTAATCTTGAAGAAGAAATCGCCGAGAAACAGAGGGCACTAGAACATCTGGAAAAACAAAATCTCCTTGCTGCGGAGACAACCTCTAAGAAACGCTGCGACTACGCCCAAATCCTTGGCGAGAAAGTGCTCACTGAACTCAAAGAACTCAGCTTGCCCCATGCGCAGTTCCACATTGCCTGTACGAAAAAAGAGCTCTCTGCCCATGGCCTGGACGAAATCTCCTTTTTGTTCTCTGCGAACCAAGGACACCCATCGCTGCCCCTCAATCAATGCGCAAGCGGCGGGGAACTCTCTCGCCTACTCTTGGCGCTCAAGAGCGCTCTTGCCGCTGAGGAGCATTCTCGCTGTCTTATCTTCGACGAGATCGACAGTAATGTCGGCGGACAGGCCGCAGCCACCCTCGGAGAAAAGCTGAAGCAGCTTGCCTGCTTTCGGCAAGTCCTCTGCATTACCCATTTTGTCCAAGTGGCTAAAATGGCCATGGATCATTTCCTCGTAGCAAAAGAAGAGCGAGGAGGGAGCTCTGTGACCCGCGTCCGGCGCCTCGAAAAGGGGGAATTAGAGGGAGAGTATCATCGAATGCTCGGATGCACTCCAACTAAGGGGGTGTTTTGAAAAAATTAATATCGTTTTTTATTTCTAGATTAAAAAAACTTCAAAAAAACCTCTGCAGCCTGACCTCATCCACACAGTCTCTACTTCCTGAAATGCGCAAGGTGTAATGCATTTGGCCTGGTGTACAAAACGATTCCGAAATTCTTTTGAAAATTTTTACCCCTTGTACTAGGATCAACTTTTGGCCCCCTCTTGAGGGGTTCCAGATTGGTTATGTACACAATGCACAAACACTTCCTCCGCATTTGCCTTTGCACCCTCGTCCCTCTCGCGTTGCTGGGGGACGAGGAGCCTTCGCAATCTCTTTGGGATTATCATCCGATTCACCTCGGGGGCAATCTCATCCGGATGGGTAAGGCGCCCGTCGATTCCCATGAAAATGGCCATCTTTTTTTCCGGAAAAATAATGCGTTCCTAAATATGCTAGTCCCCGTGAGCGCTACATCCTATTTTTTCCCGAGAGTAGAGTGGAATAGCGTAACTCTTGATTGGAATGACAATCCGAAATTCAACCAGACTCATTTCTACTACGCGCAGTTCGGTCTCATGTTTTATAGCACCGGGCTAGAAAAGTGGCGTTGGATTGTGCGGGCAGACTACAACATCGATCTGGAACACTTTGCCCATCCGGGAACCTACGGTCTTTTTTCTGGCCTCCTTTGGGGCGCTTACGAATTGGATGAGAAGTGGCGCTATCACGTGGGGGCGACCGGTTCCGTTGGTCTAAAGGGCGACATCATGTACCCCTTGATCGGACTCGATTACTCTCCCACCAAGGAATGGACCATCGAGGCGATTTTCCCCATTACCTATTCGGTCCAGTATAAGCCAAGCCCGAATTGGCGCCTTTCTCTCAAGGGGCGTCCTATGAAAGAGCGTTTACGAACCAATAGCCATCAGCCCCAGTCACGCTCCATTTTTAACTACTCAAGCATTGGCACAGAGTTTAATGTGCACTACGAACAGACGATGCGCTTCGAAATCGAGGGGTATGCGGGGTACAATTTCGGCGGCGACTTCTACATCAAAGATCAAACGGGGCATAACGCTCTCTATACGGACTTGGGAGGCGCCATTTATGGAGGCGCCACTATCGACTTTGCGTTTTGAGAGGCCCTCTCAAACAAACTTTTCGATCCACAGCACAGGGCGCCCGTGCGCAATTGGTGATCCTTCGCTAAAAAGTTAAGGGGCTCTCCTGTGAGGGTGCCCATCTCTCCGCCCGCTTCTTTCAAGATTACATATCCAGAGGCTAAATCCCAAATAGCACCCCCCGCTTCGATCGCGTCAATATTCCGCTTCCCTTCCGCAATCTGACACAGTCTTAGACCGGAGCTTGCGATACAACGAAAATCTTTCCGAAGCATCTTTTTGGTGAGAGGGATGCCTAAAAGAGCTGAATAGAAGGAGTGAACAAAAGGGGCTTTCCGCGAAGAGACGATGGGACGGAGCACGTCCGATTTTGCATCTACATGGATTGGTCTGAACGGTCCGCGCCTGAGCTGCTTATACGCCCCGCATCCGGCAACGCCTACATAGAGTCTTTTTGCAACGGGGTAATAGTGGATCCCAAGAATTGGAGTACCTCGCTCCAAAAGAGCAATATGAACACCGAACTCTTTGCCTTTTGCGACAAAGGAGGGAGTTCCATTGAGCGGATCTACGACCCAAGTAAGATCGGTCTCATGCGCCTGGGAAATAGCTTTTTGAACCCCCTTATCTTCAATCGGCTCTTTCGTAATCAAACCATAATCGGGAAAAGAGGAGAGAAGCTTTTTACAAATCAGCTCGTTCGATTTGAGGTGGATAGCTACACTCTCTTCTCTAGGTAAAGGATTCTCCTGATTCCAAGAGGCGAGCAATAAAGCGCCTGCCTCTTTTGCGGTCTCTATGGCAAGCGCAATCTCTTCTCCATGATGCGAAAACACAGGGATTTTGGGCGCCTGTCCATACACTCCAAAAACGCAAAGAAAAAAAAGGAAAGCTTTCATGCCTTAACCGTTGATAAGCAGCAGAGAAAACACGAAGGCAAAGAGGGCAAAAGACTCGATGATCGTAATCGAGGCAAGCGTCTTGCCGTAGACTGCTGGTTGTTTTGCGGAGGCCTGGATCGCAGTCACACAGCACTTTCCCTGAAATACGGAGGAAGCAATGAGGGCAACTCCTACGAAAATACCAATACCAATACCGCCGAGTCCCGACAAGGTCCCCGCCTTAATCGCTGTCTTCATCATCACCATGAGGATCAACCCATAGATAGACTGAGACGATGGGATGGCAGACAGGGCGATGAATTTGGCATGCCCCTCTTCTACACGGGACATAATGGCATGAGAGGCCATGCCGGCAATCCCGCATCCAATCGAGCTGCCTAAACAGCCAAGGCCCATTACGATGGCGGGTCCTATCATATCGAATTCCATAATTTACAAGCTCCTATTTGCGTAATCTTAGTGGATTAAAAAGTCGTCCCCCACCCTCAAAACTGTAGCGATACCACTCGAGAAAATTGAGACGCAGCCCATGGATGGTGGCAGACATCGTCGAGAGGCTGAGATTGATCGCATGTCCGAAAAGGATCACCGCAATACTCCCCACAACCCCTACATCGATGCCAAGGGTCGTATTCACCGTATTCGCCATGACCATGCCGGCGAGCGCTAAGGCGTAGAGACGCAGGTAAGAGAGGACATCAGAAAAAATTTGAATGCCATTCGTCAATTCGTGAATAGCCATCCATTTCTTTTTTTGTAAAAGCGCAATGAGGCACACAAGTCCTGGGCCAATAGCAAGGAGTTGGAGTCCTATGGAAGAGGCAGCTCCTTTAGGAACCCATCCGAGAAAATTAATCATCGTCGTGGCATCAAGATAGGTGGGAAAGTAAAGGTATCCTCCGCACATGAATAAGATCCAGCCCAATCCTATAGGATTGCGCAGTGCGTGTCTGCACAACGAAAGGGAGAGGTGAATGATTCCAACAACGAGAGAAAGTTCGAGGAGGATGTTATCGTAAAAATCTTCCAAAGCAGCATATTTTTGAACGCCCTCTTTTGTGTAGGCCGTCTTCATGAGAAAATCATGTCCGCTGTCCGCTTCTTGCAAAGAGGGAAAATCTTTAAGATACGCGTGATACACGTCATCCTTCTCCGCAAGGTGATAGCTTGCCTTACGTACGGCTAAGGAATGGATAAAGGATGATTTACGGAAAGGATTATTGGGGCCTATCTCGACTCCGAAGAAAGAGGCAGTTGCCACACCCCATACGATACAGCTGAGGGACAAAATCAGGAAGAGTTTGACAAATCTTTTATGGGCGCCTGTCGCTTTGATCGGCATTTTCCATTGCAAAAGAAGGGCGAGAATGAAGTAGAGAAGACCGTAGCCTGCATCGGAGATAATCATGGCGAAGAAGAGGGAAAAAAAGCAGAGTACCCATCCGGAGGGGTCTTTATCCGTATGGGCAGGGACATCATAAATATGGACGAGATCTTCGCCCACTTTCAAAACGCCCCGATTCTCGATGCATGTAGGGATACGATCAACCGGTTCAACAGCTATTTCTTCCGCTTGGATATTGAAAGAGCTGAGTAATCCATAGAGCGCTTTCATCTTATTTTCGGGCACCCACGCTTCAATAGCAAATAGGGAATCTCCAAGAGGCGTTGCTGCATCGTATTTGACAAGATTCAATGTATAATCGTTCAAACACTCGTTCAGACCATGCTGTAAATCGGGTAGAGCATTGCAAAAGATGCGTAAATCGGCGTCGGTTCGAGCTAGTTCTTCCCGTACTAAGGTAAGTCTTTCTCGCAATACTCCAACGGACCTCTCAATCCGGATTTCCACCATTTTCGGATATTGCGTTCTCTCCTTGTTGATCCCGACAAAGTAATCGAGATCGTATTCAGTCCCTATAAAGAGAAGCTCAGGAGACAACGTAGTTTCTCTCGCAAGGCGGCTCTTCATACAGAAAAATTGCAAGACCCGCCGTCCTTCCTGCTCAAGCGAGAGAAGATCCGCTTGTGAAAAATCGCCAAAAATAGCAACCCGGGCAATTTCGGCAGAGAGGAGCCTCTCCTCTTCGAGAAGCGCTTCATGACCCGCGTGCAGAGAGAGAATTGTCTTTGCAATTTTCAAAGCATCAAGACGAGGCGCCTCTTTGGGATGAACGAAATGTTGTTTTGCGAGTTTAATCGCCGAAAGAAAAATCTTTGCCGTATCGGGTAATTCCAGCGCTTTTTTATGAGAAAGTCCGATGAATTCAAGAAATGCCGCCCTCTGAGCCATGGCAAAAAACTTCTCCATCTCCCCTTTGTTGCCGTAGAGTAAATGTTTATGGAGGGAAACGATCATGCGGCGCCTTTATTACGGAGGGCAATTTTCTTCTTGGCCACTTTGGCCTGGGAGACGGCAGCAAGCTGCTGATCGCCTAAAAAGATCCGGATTTTACTGATATTTTTCTCTGATCTGGGAATTAAAACCTTCTCAAAGAGATTCACCCGAATCGAAACGTCGCGCAGCTCTTTTTCTAACGCCCTTCTCTTCTCTTCCGCAATCGATAATTTTTCCATCAAAACCACATACTCGCGGAGCATCTCCGTGGCTCTGTCTGTCCATGCAGGGGTACCCAATAAGAAGTAATCCGCTTCCCGAAAAACGACTTTTTCAAGGGTGGGAATGTCAACGCCTGCTACGTTCTCATACTTCTTTTTCACGTGCAATACTTCTGCATACTGGAGCACATTGCAAGAAACCTTCTCAAGGAGAAGGGGAGAAAAACCCTCTACCTTCTTTCGAGACAGGGTAATTTCTTGCACAAGACGGGAAATCTCCATCTGAGCCATCGTCACCTCAAATTGGAGCATCGCTTTTTTGAGCTGCAATGTCGGCAGATACTTCCTAAACTGCGCAAGACGCGTCTGTTGAATCCGCAATTCCGATTTGGTCAGTTTGAGCATACTCATCGTTCAGACGGCAGCTCCTTCGGCCAGTATTTGTCAACAATTTGTTTTTTTATTCCCACTTCTGCCACATCAAAACACTCTGCCAGGGTCATCCAGCCGATATCGAGAGCTCCCTCCAGCGAAAGGTTGACTTCAAGGTTCATCATCCGCTTTTCGAAAAGATGCGAATAGCGGAGCAGCTTTTCATCCCAGCGCGACAAACGAAATCCCATGGATTGCCTTTCACGCGCTTTTTTGGAATCGGCATAGAGGCGGATCATCGCATTTGCCACTTCTCCGTGATCTTCCCTAGTCACCTGGCCGATCACCTGCTGTTTGAGGCGAGAAAGCGATCCGAAGGGATCAATGGAACCTCCATGCAGATAAAATTGTCCTTCCGTAATATACCCCGTGTTGTCGGGAATCGGATGCGTGACGTCGCCCCCAGGCATCGTCGTGACTGCAAGAATGGTAATCGAACCGCTTCCTTCTATGTCGACTGCTTTTTCGTAAAGGAACGCAAGATCCGAATAGAGAGAGCCGGGGTATCCTCGGTTTGAGGGGATTTGATCCATTGTGATCGCAATCTCTTTCAATGCATCAGCATAAGCAGTCATGTCTGTCATGAGAACGAGAACGTTTTTGCCCGAGGAGGCAAATTTTTCGGCAACTGCCAAAGCCATGGCGGGGACGAGGATGCACTCTACGGGGGGATCTGTCGCCTGATGGATAAACATCACCGTTTTTTCAATCGATCCCGCTTTTTCCGCGTTATCGATAAACGCCTGATAATCATCAAATCTAAGCCCCATGCCGGCAATAACCACAACATCGGCATCGGTTTGATTCGCGATACGCATAAGCAGAGCATTATAGGGCTCTCCCGCAATCGAAAAAATGGGTATTTTTTGGGATCTTACAAGGCAATTGAAAACATCGATCATCGGAATGTTCGTTCGAACCAATTCCCTCGGAATGATTCTGCGGGTGGGATTGAACGAAGGCTTGCCGATGTCAATTGCCTCACCTACGATTTCAGGCCCCTCGTCAATGGACGCCCCCGCTCCATTAAGACGGCGTCCTAAAAGAGCCTCGGTATAGGTTGCCTGAATCTGGCGCCCTAAGAACGTTACCTGATCTCCGGTAGAAATCCCCCGTGTATTTTCAAAGACTTGAAGGGTTGCAAGATCGTCATCGAAACGCAGTACGGAGGCAAAGGTCTCCGTTCCATTGCTCTTGTAAATTCTGGCGATCTCGCCGAGCGATACACCCGCTGCCGCCACCGTGATGAGATTGCCCCGCATATCGAGGATCCGGTCATACACTTTTCTCATGAAACTAGCATAGCTCCTTTCAGTTTCGATTCGATCTTGTGCTCTGTAGCACGTATCGCCTGATGATAACGCTCAGAATGGAAGGGCAAGAAATTGATATTTTTGATCTCGTTTTGCAAATCCAAGAAAAAGCTCCTCGCTTCATCGTGCGCATCGAACGCAAAAGAGGCATCGAAAATTGTCTGAATCAATCGAAACATCTCAATCTGCCGCTCTAGCGGACAATACGTATCCTCTTTATCGAAGGCATTTTGCTGCAAATAGCAGAACTCATAAAGTTCTGATTTAAGGTAGAGAATCATGTCCTCTAAAGCGACCCCCTCCTCTCCTACTACCTCCATCCGCTTACCAATTTCATCTCCCTTCGCAAGAATTTGAGCGGATTTTCTGACTCGGTCTGCCCAATGGGGATACTTGGCATTGAGTTCAGAACCCACTTCGCTCAAGTATTTCGTCCAGGAAATCAACGGATCGATCGCCGGATATCTACGCGCATCAGAACGAGCTCTCGATAATCCGTGAAAGGCGCCCACGATAGAAAGAGAGGCCTGCGTTACGGGTTCTTCGAAATTACCTCCGGCAGGAGAGACGCTCCCTCCGATTGTGAGAGAACCCACAGCGCCTCGTTTAAATTGAACCACCCCCGCACGCTCATAAAAGGAGGAGATCCTGGAGGCGAGATAAGCAGGAAACGCCTCTTCTCCAGGAATCTCTTCCAAGCGCCCCGACATCTCTCGCATCGCTTGGGCCCAACGCGAAGTGGAATCTGCAAGCAAAAGCACATCTACACCCATTTGCCGATAATACTCGGCAATCGTCGCCCCCATATAGACGGATGCCTCACGCGCTGCAACAGGCATCGAAGAGGTATTGCAAATCATGACCGTTCTTTTCATGAGCGGCTCATCGGTATGCGGGTCCGTCAGCTTTGGAAACGTACGCAGCACCTCAACAACTTCCCCCGCTCTCTCTCCGCAGGCCACGATCACAACGATGTCCACCGCCGAATATTTCGAAAGGTGATGTTGCATGACCGTCTTACCCGCCCCAAAAGGCCCCGGAGAACAGAATGTTCCCCCTTTCAGCACGGGAAATTGGGTATCCAAAATTCTCATGCCGGTACCCATCATCCGGCTTGGCTTGACCTTTCTCCCCTCGCTGAGAGGGTTTTTTACAGGCCATCTCTGCACCATTGTAATAGAAACGGCTCTCCCCTTCTCGTCTTCCCCTGTAGCTACGACCTCATCTATCGAATAGGCGCCCCCTTTAGCCACGTGGGTAATCCGCACTTTGCCGAAAAAAGAGAAAGGCACCATGATCAAATGTTGCAATCTCCCTTCAGGAACAAAACCCACCGCATCGCCCCGTGAAAGCATATCCCCTATTTTTGCGGTCGGAGTAAAATCCCACTTCTTTTCCCGATTTAAAGGCCTAAGATAGACGCCACGAGACAAATAGACGCCGCTCACGCGAGCTACCTCTTCTAAAGGATTCTGCAACCCGTCAAAAATAGAGGTGAGAAGTCCTGGACCCAGTTCCGCCTCTAACAGATGATTGGCGAAATAAACCTCGGTATTAAGCTTAACTCCACGCGTATCTTCAAACACTTGAATTTTCGCCTCGTTGCCAGCAATCTCAATCACCTCAGAGAGAAGCTGCGCATCTCCTACTTTAACGTGAGCCACTTCGCCTTGACGAATAGACCCTTCAAACTGAACATGGAGAAGATTCCCAAAAGCGCGGATGACACGCCCTGAGGCATTTATTTTCTTATTCATACTGACTCATTGCTTCCACTACTAAGTGTCCCTTTTCTGGGTCGTTTTTAAACCAGTCGTCAACGAGGATAAATCTGGCTACATATCCGAGTACCGCGTCGAGGGAAAAGGGGTCTGTGAACGCCTCTTCCATTTCTTCGATTTTCCGAAAGCGGTATTCCAAAAGGGCTCTGTGCAATTTTTCTGGATCTGAGTTATTTTCCACAAATAGGATTTTCAAATCCTCATATTCAAAGGGGACGACAAACTCTGGGGCATCTTTTTGGGCGAGGATCTGAGCGACAAGGGAGTCCGTAGGATCTTCAAATTGCAACTCGTACACGATATCGCGCTTTGTTTTTTTTGCCCGAAGAGCCGTAAGGAGAAGTTGTAAATCCCGTTCAAAGTGATAATAGGCGCGCAAAAAACCGTGCAAGAGCGTAGCTTTTTGGAATAAGGAGACGAGAAGGGAGGGAAAATAGGAGAGCCTTTGACTCACTGTCTCATAGCGATCCAAATAATCGATCAGATAAGAAGGCAGCCCATCGCGCACGAGAAGAGCTTCCTCTACCTCTTTGGAGGTCATCGTTCCCCGGTCATCCAGAGGCTGTCCCAGCCAAACAGCGCGTACATTATAAAGGTTGATCCACTGTAAGAGAATGGTAAATTGGACAAAGTCCGCCGGCGCCAAATTCAGTAGCAACAGATCCCTCAAATCTTGAAATGTGATCTCCAAAGGCTCCTTAAAGGAGAGCTGTGGCAGAGATAGAAGAGCGAAGTAATACGACCTATACATTGAATACAAGATCCCGAAAGTCACGCCGGATGTAAAGAGCAATCAGTTCCCGTACAACGGAATCGGATATATCAATCGTGATCTGCCTTCCCTTCAGCTGAATTTGAACACCTCCCGAAAAATCCCCCACTGTGATTGCTTTTTCTTTCAACCGTTCGATCACCCGGGCTGCCAGAAGGGCGCTGATTGAACGGGGGGGAATCGACTTGGGGATCACCGCCATGAAATCATCATCGATCCCTTTTTCTTCCATGATACGCATAAAACTATTCAAGATCGTGGCAATGACTTTAGGATCACCCATCTCGTGAGATACTACATGGGCAAGTTCGCGATCGAAAAGTTGCTCCTCAATCCTCTGTTTTAATTGCTCAATGCCTTGTTTACAGGCCAGTTGCAGAGAAGATTGAAAGAGCCTTTGCCTCTCTTCTATCCCCTGTGCAGCCTCACGGAAAATCTCCTCTGCCTTTACCTGGGCATCCCGCAGGATTTCTTCCGAGCGAATGCGGGCATTTTCGACAATCTCCCGTGCCTCTTGCTTGGCTGGCTCCAGAGTTTCTTTGCGAAGGGTGTCGCAAATTTTCTGAATTTTATCTTTTCCCGTCTCCAATCCCTTCATTTTCACTCTCCCTAAAAAGCTCAATTCTATCTTGAATTCCTATTTTTCTCCTATCCTTACAAACTATCCGCTGGAAAAAATTGTAAAAAAAGTTTACACGTGAGAAGTACGGGTCTTATAACCCTGATGATTTTCACTTCCAACCTTGAGGTTAACTATGAAAAAACTCACAACTCTTCTCGCTGTTTTCACCTTGCTCGGCAGCACAGCTGCTCAAGCACAAACCACTGGGAAAGCGGCTACCGCTTCTGCAGATGCCGGGTCTAATAGCATGGCTTGGGGAATCGGACTTGGAGCCGTTGCTGTACTCGCTGTCGTAATAGGTATTACCGCAGCGTCAGCGTCCAGCTCACCTTCGACCTTTTCTCACTAAGTCTAAAGCATATCCCCTTTACGCTTCTTGGCAGATTGCTGGAAACTATAGCAGTGTGCAATAAGAAAAACGGAAGGGGATCTATGCTCAGATTCACGCTACTTGTCCTTTTGTGCATGACGATCTGGTCCCTGCCGGGCGTCACGCAAGAGCCAAAAAATCAGCGCTCGTCCCGAAGAGGGGAAAGCGCGGGCTACAGCAGTAGGGATGCAACGGTACTCTCGATGATGGGATGGGGACTTGGTCTCGGCGTTGGCATTGCTTTGCTGTGCGCTCTTATTCCCGATAATGATTCATCTCATGCCCACTAAGAGATTGTTAACGGATATGGATTTCGTCGCTTTTCGGAGGATTTTTGGCCGATTTTCGATGCAAAATTGGGGGGCAATATACTGGATGTTGATATTGCCCCCCAATTTTGCATCGAAAATCGGCTCAAAAGGTCCCGAAAATCGACAGAAACCAAATCCGTTAACAGTCTCTAAGGATCTCGTGATAAAATACACTCTCATTACCCTTCTCTTGTACCTCGGAATTTTAGCAGCAGACGACACATCTCCTCCCATCCCTCTCTTCACTCCCCCAGCAGGTTGGGAATGTGCCGTTGCGAAAGAACTCTCTTCCTACGTACGCGTTGGGTTTCTTGGCAAAGGCTCTTCTAACTTCCGCCCCTCGATGAATTTAGCCACAGAAGAGATCGACGTCTCTGCCAAGCAGTATCTCAAAGCAGTCCGGGAGATTCATCTCGCAGAACCAAATACAACTTGGAGAGATCTCGGGAAATTCATGACTGAAGCAGGAGAGGCAAGGCTCACCGAAATTACGACAAAAGCGCTCTGGGGCGACATTAAAATGCTCCAACTCATCCTTGTAAAAGGAAAACACGCCTATATTCTGACAGGTGCCTCCTCTAAAGACGACTTCCTCACTTTCCAAAAAGCCTTTGTTCAAGCATTTCAATCGCTCTCTTTGATTCCCCATCTTTTGATTGTGCTGTCCCCCGAAGAAAAATCGCAATTCGAAACCTTTTTTACCTCGATCGACTCCGAGACAGCCACCATGACGCCTCAGTTGCAAGAAGCAAAGTGGGTGGAGCTACAGCATAAAGTTTTGCAAGGGCATGAAAATTTAGGCGCTTACTGGCAGTTCCTCGTACTGCAAGAGGGGCGCAAAAAAATCTATCAAAATTTCTAAAAACCTTCGGAGGAACATGCAAAGAATCGCCTTTCTATTTATCCTCTCGATTCTCGCTTCCACTCCCAAGCTCTATGCAGAGGAAACAGGAGCCGCCGCCGCAAATTCTGCGCAAGAAAGTACGAGCGACCACTGGCAAAACTGGGTATTTGCCGGCAGCGCCCTCATCACCGCCGCCATCGGCGTTGTGATTGTGTCGCTGAATTCGGGCACTTTTTCCCATGATTAGGAGACTAGTCTTGCAGAGACTGTTCACAGATTTGGATTTCGTCGCTTTTCGGAGAATGGCGCTCCTGCTTCTGCTCGCCTCATGCACAACTTCAAATCCCTGGACGCTCGATACGATCTCCTCCGGGGACAGGGTCTTTGATGCGGCAAGACTCCTTTATACAGATCCTCAGGGTTCCCCTCTCAGGCTGGAGTTCCTCAACACCGAATCAGGCATCATCTCCTTCCTGAGTCTCGCACAATACAAATTCCACGGTAAGGCGCCCCTTAGCGTTAAATTCTTCATCGACAAGGAGACGCTAGAGACATTTCTTTCGCCTCTTGAAGGAGGGATGAGACTCAAGCTGCCCGAAGATCTCACGCTCCAGCTTATCAAAGCCTTGCAAGAAGGGAAATCGATTGTTATCCTGGTAGACGATTTTGAACAAACCCTCACGCCGGGAAATTTTCCAACACTCTATGAAAACTTGACCAGCAACACCCTATTCCCAGCAAATCTCTTAAAGAGAGCCTTTTAAATGAATCAACTCGACCAATTAAAGAAATTCACAACCGTTGTTGCCGACTCAGGCGATTTCACCTCCCTTCAACAATACAGCCCAACCGATTCTACCACGAATCCCTCCCTGATCTACAGCGCAAGCCAGCAACCCCAATATCACCCTCTTCTCGAAGACGCTGTCCGCTATGGGAAGGCAAAAGGGAAAAACTCCCTTTCCCAGTCTCTTGATAAACTCTTCGTCAATTTTGGACTGGAAATCTTGAAAATCGTCCCAGGACGCGTTTCCACTGAAGTCGATGCACGGCTCTCTTTTGATGTGGAAGGAAGCATCGCTAAAGCGCTCCATCTCATCTCTTTATATGAGACATCCGGCATCGATCGAAAACGGATTTTGATTAAACTCGCTTCGACCTGGGAAGGAATTCTTGCTGCCCGCGAGCTAGAAAAAGAGGGGATCCACTGCAATATGACCCTCCTTTTCAGTCTGCCGCAAGCCATTGCTTGTGCCGAGGCAAAGGCTACCCTTATTTCCCCTTTCGTCGGCCGTATCCTCGATTGGTTCAAAAAATACGATAATATCGCCGCCTACCCACCAACGGAAGATCCAGGCGTCAAATCAGTTACACTCATCTATAATTATTACAAAAAATTCGGATATAAAACTCAGATTATGGGAGCCTCTTTCAGAAATAAGGAAGAGATCCTCGAATTGGCCGGATGCGACCTTCTAACTATCGCGCCTTCTCTCTTAGAAGAACTCAAGCAAAATAGCTCCCCCGTCCATCGTAAACTCAATCCAGAAAAGGCTCAAAGCGCTCCTCTCACCAAGATCGCAGTCGATGAAAAAGCATTCCGTTATCTCCTCAATGAGGATGCAATGGCGACAGAAAAACTCTCTGAAGGGATCAGAAACTTCGTCAAAGATATCGTCAAGCTAGAAACGATCCTCCAACAGCGCCTAGTAAAGTAATGCCATTTGGTATAAAGGCAGTGACAAAACCCCTTATCCCCGCAAAATCATCGATTTTATACCGAACGTGATTCAAGAATTGGGATTTCGGCTGTGTCAAAGCCTCTAGGTTCAACGATCGTAAGTTGCCCCCATATTTCTAATATTGGACAACTTACGATCGTTAAACCTAGAGAACTTTCACATCAGCCCAAATCCGATTATTGAATCACGTTCGGTATACGGAGACGAGGCAATTTTGCAACTGCCTCCAGTCTCTCAAAAAACTCCCCTTCTTTTCTAACCTACCGTACTTTCAGCTTCGGTGGTGAAATCGAAATCGAGTTCTTCTACTGTCTGCGCTTCAATGAACTTATTGACCCTTTTGTGGTACTCATAACCAGTACCGCCAGGGATCATATGCCCCATAATCAAATTCGCCTTCATGTCGAGCATGTAGTCCGTCTTGCTTTCGCTGGCAGCTTCAGTAAGAACGCGGGTTGTCTCTTGGAACGAGGCGGCTGAGATAAACGATTCAGTACCGAGAGAGGCACGGGTAATCCCGAGCAATACAGGGGCTGCCGCCGCAGGCTTTCCACCCTCTTCGATCGTCTTCCGATTCTGTTCATGGAAGACCTTCCTATCGATATCTTCCCCGTGGAGAAACGTCGTATCGCCTGGATCGGTAATCCGTACCTTTTGCAACATTTGGCGCGTGATAATCTCAATGTGTTTATCATTGATATCCACACCCTGCAACCGGTACACCTCCTGAACCTGGTTAACGAGATATTTCTGGAGTTCGCGCACGCCGCAAATATCGAGAATTTCTTGCAAGACGACAAGCCCTTCTGTGAGCTGCTGTCCCTTCACGACGTTGTCGCCCTTCTGTACGATCAAGTGCTTCGTCAGAGGAATCAAATGCTCCTCTTCCATCCCCGTTACCTCATCGCGAACAACAACGATCCTCTTATTTTTCTGTACTCCGCGGAAATCAACAACGCCATCCAACTTAGCAATCTCTGCCGCATCTTTAGGACGACGCGCTTCGACGAGTTCCGCCACGCGAGGCAAGCCCCCCGTGATGTCCTTCGTCTTGATCGCACCTCTGGGCAATTTCGCAAGCACTACGCCCGCAGACATATACTGCCCTTCGCGTGCTGTGATCACAGCCCCTGCAGGAATTGCATAGGTTCCGATCAGCTCAGCCCCTTCGGCATCGGCATAAATCGCAATTTGAGGGTGCAATTCGCCTCGATGCTGCCTCACGATCAGCTCGACTTGCCCTGTTTGCTTATTGACTTCGCGCTGTGAAGAGATTCCCTCAACGAGATCTTCATACTTCACATAGCCGGGTCTTTCGCAAATGATCGGGCTGCTATGCTGTTCCCACTGACCCACTTTGATCTTTTTCTTCACCTTCATGCCGTCAGCGCAAAGGATCTTTGTCCCTAACTCAATAGCAAACATTTGAAGCGGTTCAATCGACTTGGTGCTCAAAAGCTTTTTATATTCTTCAATTGTACGCCCTTCATCCCGAACGATACGCAATGTACCATTCTTATTGAGCGCAAGCCAATGTCCTTCCTCGTTCTGAACAACGCGCAAGTCCATGTAGATCAAAATTCCGTCGTGTTCTGCGATCAATTCTGGACTCAGGCCCGCAGATGCGATCCCCCCAAGGTGGAAGGTTCTCATCGTAAGCTGAGTTCCTGGTTCGCCAATCGACTGCGCTGCAATGATTCCGATCGCCTCTCCAAGCCCCACGATATTGCCCGTAGCAAGATTGAGGCCATAGCACTTCGCACAAATACCTCTTCGACTTTCGCAAGTGAGAGCAGAACGGATTCGGATCGTCTCGATCCCAGCATCATCAATCAGCTCTGCCTGGGAAGAAGTGAGGATATCGCCAGAACGAGCTAGCACTTTCGTGCTATCGCCAGGCTGATAAATATCTTCTAGGACTGTACGTCCATAGATTCGATCTTTGACCGGCAGAAGTTCCTCGTTGCCTTGCTTGATCGAACCTACCTCAATGCCATTGAGAGTACCGCAATCGTCACGGGTAACAATCACGTCTTGGGCAACGTCAACCAAACGACGAGTCAAATATCCCGAGTCGGCCGTTTTCAAGGCCGTATCAGAAAGACCTTTACGTGCTCCGTGAGTCGAGATGAAGTACTCCATCACAGTGAGCCCCTCGCGGAAGTTCGCCGTAATCGGAGACTCGATAATCTCCCCCGAAGGTTTTGCCATCAGACCGCGCAAAGCGCCGAGCTGCTTTACCTGGGATTTATTTCCTCTAGCCCCCGAATCGACCATGAGATAGAGCGGGTTCAAATGACCACTCGATGTATCGTAGATCAGTTTGAAGAGATCCTCAGAAAGCTTATCTGATACTTCTGTCCAAATGCTAATGATTTTCGAATGACGCTCTCCTTCCGTGATGATCCCATCCTCATACTGCTTTTTGACAACTGCCACACGTTTAGCAGCCTCTTCAAGCATCTGTTTTTTGTGAGCGGGCACTTTCACATCGCTTGTGCCCATTGAAATGGCCGCTTTTGTAGCTTCAGCAAACCCGAGATTTTTCATTTTGTCTAGGAAGCGTACTGTCCCTTCAAGGCCAATTTTTTTGTAGCATTCGAGAACGAGCTCGGAAAGCCGTTTTTTACGCAACACGTAATTCTGAAACCCGAGCTCTTTCGGCACGATCGTATTGAATACAACTCGCCCCGGCGTAGTTTCGATAATGCCGCCATCGATGAGCACCCGGATTTTTTGGTGAATGCGCATGCCTCTTCCCAAATTATCAAGCGGCTCTTTATCAGCGATTTTACCGTACCAGTTGTAGCTCCCTCCGGAATAGAGCGCCATCAACACTTCCGCAGTATTGGCGAAAACTTTGATCGGCTCTTTTTCCTTACCAGGAAGAACGATGGGGTCGTGCATGAGGTAATAAAGACCCAAGATCATATCTTGAGAAGGTACTGCCACCGGTTTGCCGGAAGAGGGGAGGAAAATATTGTCAGGAGCCATCATCAAGAGTTTGGCTTCGAGCTGTGCCTCAATGGAAAGAGGCACGTGAACGGCCATCTGGTCACCGTCAAAGTCGGCGTTAAAGGCTGGTGTCACAAGGGGATGAATCCGAATGGCTTTCCCCTCAATCAAAATCGGTTCAAACGCCTGAATCCCTAATCTGTGCAAAGTAGGCGCACGGTTCAAGAGAACAGGATGGCCCTTGATGATCTCTTCTAAGACATCCCACACCTCAGGCGCTTGCTTTTGAATCAACTTCTTAGCAGAACGGATTGTATAGACATAGCCTAAATCTTTCAGTCTTTTCACGATGAACGGTTCGAATAAATCGAGAGCCATTTTCTTCGGCAATCCGCACTGGTTGAATCGCAGCTCAGGGCCTACAACGATCACAGAACGGCCAGAATAATCGACCCGTTTACCGAGCAAGTTCTGACGGAAACGTCCCTGTTTACCCTTCAGCATTTCCGAGAGAGCCTTCAAAGGACGGTTACCCGCTCCCATAACAGGATGACCGTGACGGCCGTTATCGAAAAGTGCGTCGACAGCTTCTTGGAGCATCCGCTTTTCGTTACGTACGATCACATCGGGCGTCTTCAGTTTGAGAATGGATTTAAGTCGGTTATTTCGGTTGATCACACGTCGATACAAATCGTTTAAATCAGAGGTTGCAAAGCGGCCCCCATCCAAAGGAACCAAGGGGCGGAGGTCTGGCGGAATCACAGGTACGCGAGACAAAACTGTCCATTCGGGTTTATTCGTAGAAGAAGAGAAACCCTCAACAATTTTCAAACGTTTCGCAAGCTTCATCCGCGCTTGCATCGACTTCGTCTTGCGCAGCTTATCCTTCAGCTCGATCACGAGAGCAGAGAGATCTTCGCTCTTAAGAAGAAGGTCTATCGCCTCGCCGCCCATTTTCGCGATAAATCCATCCGTACCCCATTTTTCTTGCGCTTCACGGAACTCATTGTCATTGAGGATTTGCTTTTTCTGAAGATCGGTACGACCCGGATCAGTAACCACATATTCTTCATAGTAGATCACCCGCTCTAAATCAGCTGTCGACATCCCCAACAGATTGCCGATGCGGGAAGGCATCGTTTTAAAAAACCAGATATGAACCACGGGAACTGCAAGATCGATATGAGCCATCCGCTCGCGACGCACCTTCGCTAGAGTGACCTCCACACCGCAGCGATCGCAAACAATCCCTTTATGCTTAATCTTCTTGTATTTTCCGCATGCACACTCCCAATCGCGAGTAGGACCGAAAATTTTCTCGCAAAACAAGCCTCCTTTTTCAGGCTTAAACGTGCGATAATTGATCGTTTCAGGCTTTTTAATCTCGCCACGTGACCATTGCGTACCGATCACCTCATCGGAGGCGATCTTGATGGTCAATTTATCGAAATGCGAGCCTCTTACGTCCTCATCAGCTTCAAATGGGGGCATCTTCTCTAACCTTTCATTACGGCAGCTCTCTCAAAGAGCCGCCTACACGTTCTTAATTTACGAAACAAATTCGGTGCGAATATCCAGGCACAGACCCTGCATCTCTTTCACCAATACGTTAAACGATTCAGGCGTTCCAGCCACCAGCGTATTTTCCCCTTTTACAATCGATTCGTAGATTCGGGTACGTCCTGCAACGTCATCCGATTTTACGGTCATCATCTCTTGCAATAGGTGCGCAGCTCCATAGGCTTCAAGCGCCCATACCTCCATCTCTCCAAAACGCTGTCCCCCCATCTGGGCTTTACCACCGAGAGGCTGTTGAGTAACTAGAGAATAAGGGCCAATCGAGCGGGCGTGAATCTTATCAGCCACCAAGTGACTGAGTTTCAACATGTAGATATAGCCTACTACCACTGGATTATCGAAACGCTCTCCATTTCTTCCATCAAATAAAAGGACTTTGCCGTCTTTGAACATCGTTTGGGATTTCATCATCTCCCAAATTTTCGATTCGGGGAACCCTTCGAATACAGGACTCTTCACATAAATCCCCGCCTTCTTGGCTGCATACCCGAGATGAGTCTCGAGCAATTGCCCCATATTCATACGAGAGGGCACTCCCAACGGATTCAAGATCATCTGAATCGTCTCTCCATTGGGCAGATAGGGCATATCCGCTTCAGGAACCAAGCGCGCGACCACGCCCTTGTTTCCGTGGCGTCCAGCCATTTTATCGCCGACCTGAAGCTTCCGTTTGGTCGCTACATAAACTTTCACTTGACGAATCACGCCAGGGTCAAGATCGGTGTCCCCTTTACGCATAAACTCGATCTCGGTTTTATGCTGCATTTGAAGACTTTGATAGGAAAGTTCAAAATCACGAAGAATTTTTTTCAACTCAACATAGATCTCTTTATCGGCCATCATCAAATCTTCGGCCTTTTCGCTTTCGAGAAGTTCAATCACCTCTTGTGTGATCGCCTGACCCTCCTCGACCAATACCTCTCCCGTTTTCCTGTGCATGATGGCAGCAGGCGCCTTTTCATTAAGAAGGAGAGCGCCGAGCTTTTCGTGAAACTCGATTTGGAGCTCCGCTTCCTTCGTTTTGAAATCGGAGTGGATATCCTTAATACGCGTTGCCTCTTCCACAAGCTCATCATCTGCCTTGGAGAGACGATCCCTGCGAGAAAAGACCTTCACATCCATGACTACCCCTTCCGTACCTGGAGGAGCCGTCAAGGAGGCATCCTTGACATCCGCCGCCTTCTCACCAAAGATGGCCCGTAAAAGACGCTCCTCAGGGGACAGTTCGGTTTCCGACTTGGGAGTAATTTTCCCTACGAGAATAGAACCGGGCTCTACTTGCGCGCCAATCCGGATAATTCCATCGTCTCCAAGATCTTTCAACATCTCGTCGGAGATATTCGGAATATCTTTCGTGATCTCTTCTTTACCCAATTTCGTATCCCGAGCAGTTAATTCGAACTCCTCAAGATAGATGGAGGTATAGGCGTCCTCTCGAATCAACTTCTCAGAAATAATAATCGCATCTTCGTAGTTATATCCGCACCATGGCATAAACGCGACGAGCACGTTTTTCCCAAGACCAATTTCGCCCTTATCTGTTGCAGGACCGTCTGCTAAAACATCCCCCGCGTGAATCTTATCTCCCACCCCGCAAAGAGGCGTTTGATTAATGCAGGTACCGCTATTGGAACGCATGAACTTTTTGAGGACATAGGTTCGCTTATTCAATGGGTTGTCTTTGGGGGCAACCACAATCTTATACCCATCGACATACTCGACAATACCCTCTTCGAGAGCTACGACAACCGCTCCTGAGTCTCTAGCAGATCTTCCTTCCAGACCTGTACCTACGATAGGCGCCTCTGGTATCAGAAGAGGAACCGCTTGTCTTTGCATGTTCGATCCCATAAGCGCGCGGTTTGCATCATCATGCTCGAGAAAGGGAATCAATCCGGCAACAATCGAAACAAGCTGCTTCGAAGAGATATCCATGTGGGTCACTTTGGACGTTTCAATCTCCATCGGCTCGCCACGCTGATGCGCCCAGCAGAGAGTTTCATCAAACATATTATGCTTATCGAGGGCCGTAGACGCTTGAGTAATGATTAAATCCGACTCTTGATCTGCGGTCATATACTCAATCTCATCCGTAACAACCCCTTCTCGAACGATTCGGTAAGGCGTCTCAATGAATCCGAATTCATTGATTTTTGCAAACGTAGACAGAGATGTGATCAATCCGATATTCGGTCCTTCCGGCGTTTCAATCGGACAGATCCGACCATAGTGGGATGGATGCACGTCGCGCACTTCAAATCCTGCCCGCTCACGATTCAAGCCGCCAGGTCCAAGACATGAAAGACGACGTTTATGAGTAAGTTCCGAAATCGGATTCGTCTGATCCATGAACTGAGAAAGTTGAGACCTGCCAAAAAAATCCTTCAGGACGCCAGCCAACCCTTTGGCTGAAACGATCTTTCCAGGAGTCATTGTATCCGAGGAAAAATCGAATAGATTCATCCTCTCCTTGATAATTTTCTCCATTCTCGCAAGTCCAATGCGGCACTGATTCTGAATCAATTCCCCCACCGAACGGACACGTCGATTGCCCAAATGGTCAATATCATCCACATGCGCGTTTTCATCGCCCAACTTCAAACGGATGACATACTTCAAAGCGGCAATTACATCCTCTTTGCGCAAAGTGACCACGCTTAAATCTTCGTCCGTTGTGCCGAGACCCAATTTACGATTCAGTTTATAGCGGCCTACGCGTCCGAGATTGTAGCGTTTCGGATCGAAGAAAAGGCGCATAATCGTCGAACGTGCATTGGAAAGCGTTGGCGGTTCGCCGGGACGGATTTTTCTGTAGAAATCTTTCAGAGCCGATTCGTAAGAATCGGTAGGATCTTTTGCCAGCATCTTAATGACAGGATGGGTCTCATCAGCCTCTTCGGCAATGCGAACAGCCTGAACTCCTTCATCCACCATCCGCTTGAGCATTGCAGTCGTGAGCTTCTCTCCCGCCTTGCCGAATACGAGTCCCGTCTGCTCATCTACGACTTCTTCCGCCAGAATCTTACCTACCAGCTTCACAAAATCTTTTTCGGTCTTGACCTTCACCTTAACTGTCTCAAAAAACTCCTCGAGAATATCAGCATCTGTCGAATACCCCAGCGTGCGGATGAATGTGGAGGCAAGAATTTTACGACGCCGTTTTTTTCGGTCGATATAGACATAAATCAGATCGTTACTATCGAATGAGGCTTCCAACCAACTGCCTCTGTAGGGAATAATCCGAAAGGAGTAAATCATCGTTCCCTTAGCATGGCGCTCTTGCTCAAAAGAGATCCCCGGCGAGCGATGTAATTGAGAAACGATGACCCGTTCAGCGCCATTAACAATGAAGGTACCTTTATCGGTCATGATAGGGATCGTCCCCATATAGACCTCTTCTTCCTTGATCCCGGTTTCATCCGTCAGACGGAACTTCACTTTCAATGTGACATTATGCGTAATTCCTCGGCGAATACACTCCTCGGGAGAATATTTTGGAATTCCTAGGTTATAGGAGAGAAACTCCAAAACAGTTTTCTCATCATAGGACTTGATGGGGAAGACTTCGCTGAACACTTCTTGAAGTCCCACACTCTCCCTTTCATGGGGTAAAAGATGAGATTGCAGGAATTGATTATAGGACTTAATCTGAATCTCAATCAGATTCGGAAGATCGATGATTTCTTCCCGTTCGCGAAAACTCACCCGTTTCGGGGGCTTCTTTAACATGGACACTCGCTCCTATAAACTGCTTTAAAAAAAACACAAGAGCTGAAGTCACTTTTCGTAACTTCTACACTCAATACACTACGCTGCATGCGATTGAATTGATCGCATGCAGCGTATCAGGCAACTCAAAAATTTACAAGCCCTTTAACGTCACTTTTGCTCCCGCAGTCGTGAGCTTCTTCTTGATCTCTTCGGCTTCTGCCTTTGGGCAAGAGGCCTTCAAGTCCTTCGGAGCTCCTTCAACGAGATCTTTTGCCTCTTTCAATCCCAAACCAGTCACTTCTCTCACCGCTTTAATGACGGAGATCTTCTTATCATCCGGTATTGGTCCTTCGAGGACAACCTTAAACTCAGTCGACTCTGCAACAGGGGCAGCGTCAGCAGCAGCTCCTGCAGGAGCAGCAGCCACAGCAACGGCGGCTTTTACGCCCCACTTATGTTCCAATTTTTCTTTTAATTTTGCCATATCGAGAACGGAGAGCAGGCTCAGCTTCTCTACAAGTTCGTCTAAATGTTGACTCATGGATTTATTCTCCTCAAAACTTTCAATTAACTTTTTTGTTCAATTACAGAGAGCGGCTCTGCCATTACAGCTTCTAAGACAGCAAGCATTTGCGACATAGGCGATACAAATAGTCCCAAGAGCGAAGCTCTCATCTCGTCGATACCTGGCAATTTAGATAACATCTCTAAATCTGCAGCAGGGATCATTTTCCCTTCGATCTGCCCAACAAGCACTTCAAAGATCTTCCCATTTTCCTCTGAGAATTTATAGATCAACTTTGCAGAAGGCATTGCATCGAGCTGCGTGATGAATACAACTCCTAAGTGCCCCTTCAAAAGCGATGCATCGATTTGGATCCCCGCTTTCTCTGCAGCTTTCAGGAATACCCGCTTGCGAACCACTTCAAAACCGCCACCTGACTTGGCAAGCAGGTCACGCAATTGCCAGGAGGTATTCGGCGCTAGTTTGTCATAGCGAGTCAAAATCATGGCTGTAGAAGCATCAATTTTGTCTTTAATCTCGTTCAATAGGAGTTCTTTTTCCTGTCTCATATCCTTATCCCCCCTGCGAAAGTTCGAGTGATTGGAGATCGATTTTCAATCCAGGACCCATCGTTGAAGAAATGTACAAGGCTCTCAAAAAATTCCCCTTGGCGCTTGCAGGCCTTGATCTAGCGACAGCCCCTAGCCATACACGTAGGTTTTCCACTAAATGTTCTAAATGAAACGAGACCTTACCAACCGCATTATTGACATTACCCGTCTTATCGACTTTAAACTCGATTTTTCCAGCCTTTACCTCTTTGACGGCCTGAGCTACTTCAGTCGTTACAGTGCCCGCTTTAGGCGTAGGCATCAATCCCCTAGGACCCAATACCTTACCGAGCTTTCCGAGCTCCCGCATCATATCCGGGGTAGCGATCAATGCAGAGAAATCGGTCCATCCCCCCTTGATTTTTTCAAGGAGTTCGTCAGCGCCGACATAATCCGCACCGGCAGCAAGGGCCTCTTTGGCTTTCTCGCCCTTCGCAATCACGACGAGAACCACATTTTTTCCTGTTCCGTGAGGTAGAGAGACAGTTCCTCTCACCTGTTGATCAGATTTTTTAGGATCGATCCCAATGCGCAAAGCAGCATTGATCGACTGATCAAATTTCGGCGCAGGACACTTTTTCAGTACGCTCACAGCCTCTTCGAGCTTATAGATTTTATTTACATCGACACTTTCATCGATTTTTTTCATTCGTTTTGAACGATGTGCCATATTACCCCTCCACGATATCTACGCCCATGGAGCGGGCGGTTCCCATTACCATCATCTCAGCGGCTTCCTCAGACACGACTCTCATATCCTGGATCTTCGATTTGGCAATTTTCTTAACTTGAGAACGGGTCAGCTTCCCCACCTTATCGCGGTTCGGCACTTTGGATCCCGATTCAATTCCGAGTTCTTTCAAAATCAGCCGCGACACAGGAGGCTGCAGCGTGATGAAGGAAAAGCTCTTGTCTTGATAGACGCTAATAATAACAGGAAGGATATCGCCTCCCTTGTCTTGCGTTTTTGCATTAAATTCTTTGCAAAACGCCATAATATTGATACCGGCAGAACCCAATGCTGGACCGATCGGAGGAGCTGGATTAGCCTTCCCCGCCGGAATTTGCAGCTTGATCTGCTTTACAAGTTTTTTTGCCATGCTTTTCCTTTTATGAGTCCAAACGAAGAGGCATCGCGCCCCCTCTCCTCATAGTTATTTTTCTAACCCATATTCTCAGAGGTAGCCTGTTCCACCTGCCAAAATTCGAGATCGTCAACACGAGTATCACGTCCGAAAATCGATACTGTCACGCTAAGACGTCCCTTTTCATGGTTGACCTCTGTAACAGTGCCAACGAAATTCACAAATACGCCATCGGTGATCTTTACGCGATCGCCCACTTCGACCTTGTGCTTTTGAACGATCCCCTTTTGACGATCTTCTAACTCCTTCATGATGTCAGAGACCTCTTTCTCAGTCAGAGGAATTGGGTGTTCTCCCCCAAGAAAATCGATGACACCAGGAGTATCTTTCACATACGCCCAAGCATCTTCAGTAAAATGCATCTTAACGAGCAAATACCCAGGCCACATCCGCTTTTCGCTGATTTTTTGCTGGCCCCTCTTCACCTCAGACACATTTTCTGTAGGAATGAGAATCTCAGAAATATCGTCAGCCACCCCTTTTGAGTGAAGAAATTCCTCGAGAGCTTTCTTTACCTTTCTCTCATGGCTGGACATCACCTGAACAACGTACCATTTATGCATATTGCTTCCTTACCCAAAAATCGCCTGAAAAAGAAACCCCGCGGAATTGAGAATGCCGCGAATCCCCAAATCGACAAAATAAATAGCAAACCCAAAAAGGAACGTTGCAAATATCACAGCCTTAGTACAAAAGACAAGCTCTTGCCTAGAGGTCCAAGTGACTTTCGTCAGTTCATTCTTTACTTCCCGAAAGTACGAGAACTTCTTTCTTTCTGTTACGATCGCCGACACTGCTATTCCCCCATGAATCTTTAACAACACATCATAAACAACACATCATAACGAATCGAGTGCGGAGGGACTCGAACCCCCGACCAGCGACTTTGGAGATCGCTGCTCTACCAACTGAGCTACACACCCCAAACAGGGGGAAGACGTTCCCCCTGAGCATTACCCGCGAATTCGAGAAATTCTCCGCATCCGCCTATTTGAGAATCTTGGATACAGTACCAGCGCCGATCGTTCTGCCACCTTCGCGAATTGCAAAACGCATTCCTTCTTCCATGGCGATCGGACAAATCAACGTTGCAGTCAAAACCACGTTATCGCCTGGCATGATCATCTCGGTACCTTGAGGCAACTCAACTGTTCCCGTTACATCGGTCGTACGGAAATAAAACTGAGGACGATACCCGGTGAAGAATGGCTTATGACGGCCTCCCTCATCTTTCGTAAGGATATACACGGTTCCTTGGAACTGGGTATGAGGAGTGCAACTACCAGGAGCTGCAAGCACCATGCCACGCTCTACGTCGTCTTTTTCAATCCCGCGGAGCAGAGCGCCCACGTTTTCTCCAGCCAACGCTTCATCGAGAGTTTTATTAAACATCTCTAGGCCTGTAGCCACCGTATCGCGCGTATCGCGAATACCAACGAGCTGAATTTTATCGTTCACACGGATTTTACCCCGCTCTACGCGTCCCGTTACAACGGTACCCCGACCAGAAATCGAGAACACGTCTTCGATGGGCATCAGGAACGGCTTATCCACTTCACGAACAGGAGTTGGGATCTTCTCATCCACAGTCTCCATCAACTTCAGGATTGATTTCACATATTCTGGATCGCCTTCCAGGGCTTTCAACGCCGAGCCGCGAATAATAGGCACGTTCTTATAGCCCTTAGACTCAAGAAGCTCTGTCAGCTCCATTTCGACAAGTTCTACAAGCTCTTCATCTCCCTTACCGATCATATCCATCTTATTGAGGAAGACGACGATCGCAGGAACACCAACCTGCTTGGCAAGCAAAATATGCTCTTTCGTTTGAGGCATCGGTCCGTCGGTCGCCGCAACGACGAGAATCGCACCATCCATCTGAGCCGCACCCGTAATCATGTTTTTTACGTAGTCGGCGTGGCCTGGGCAGTCGACGTGCGCGTAGTGCCGCTTGTCTGTCTGATATTCGACGTGCGTCGCGTTAATCGTAATTCCACGCGCTTTCTCTTCAGGAGTATTATCAATCGAGGCATAGTCACGGAATTTCGCATACCCCTTATCTGCCAAGATCTTTGTGATTGCAGCAGTCAAAGTCGTTTTACCGTGGTCAACGTGACCGATCGTACCGATGTTCACATGCGGTTTCGTTCTCTGATAAGTTTCTTTTGCCATTTTCTTTAGATCCTCCGTTCTATAATTTTGCCCAAGATAGGAATTGAACCTACGACCACTTGCTTACCATGCAAGTGCTCTACCACTGAGCTACCTGGGCGCTTTTCTGGGACGCCGTCCAAAAGCACGCAAGCTTAAGACACTTGAGCAATAAAATCAATCCTTTTCAAGCCAATTTATTTTTGACGATACACAATCCGCGCCTTGGTTAAATCATAAGGCGACATTTCCACCGTAACCGAATCACCTGCATAAACCCGAATATTACGCATCCGCATCTTTCCACTAAGGTGAGCAATGACCCGCATCCCGTTTTCCAGGACAACGCTAAAATTCATGTTAGGCAAAAGTTCTTCAACTTTGCCCTCCATCTTGATAGTTTCTTCTTTCGACATAGAGTTTTTGGCTCGGAAATGCTTACAATCAAACAAGATTTCGTGTATTGTTGTCAACGCCAAAGAAGACCGTTCATGGGGAAAAGTGAGTAGCGAAGCATTTCAAGACAAAATCGTCACCTTGAAAAAATCATTTGATCCCTCTCTGTTCGGAGCAGAAGAGCTCTATAAGAAACTCATTGAAATGGGCAAAGCGCTCCCCCCTTACCCCCTATTATTCAAAACAAAAGAACACCTTGTCCGCGGCTGTCAAAGCGATCTCTATCTTAACGCCTCCCTAAAAGAGGGTAAATTATTCTTCGATGCCTTATCAGAATCGTTAATTTCAGCAGGGCTTGCAGCGTTTCTCATCTCAGTCTACAACGGAGAGCCTCCCGAAACCCTTTTACAGCACTCTCCGACCTTCCTAGAAGAACTCGGCATCTCGACTTCCCTCTCCCCAGGAAGATCTAATGGCCTAAGCAGCATTCATTTAAGAATGAAACAAGAGGCGTTAAAACAGTTTCTATTTATTAATCAACGAAAATAAGTGGAAACTATCTCCCCTTTCTGTAAACTGTAGGCGAAAAAAACCAGAAGACTGCTATGACTGTTACATCCACTCAAGTCTCTACCCTGCCGCAAATTAACCGCCACATCACAGAGAACCTTCAGGACATTGCAAGCACCCTAAAAACCAAGAGCCGTCTCACCAATCTAGCCTCTAAAGTCTGCCTTGCTGCATTTCTCGCAATTGTGACACTCGCTATCTCGATCTCCTTTGGTCTGCTCCCCCCCATCGCCCCCTTCCTCCTGATCGGACTCGTTATTGCTACAGTTCCTCTGCAATCGGGCTTCATCCATCTGCAAACCGCCTCACTCTCTCTACACAACCAATATCTCGCAGCACAGGCGAAAGCCGATGCATTGAAAGAGATTCAGGACTGGAAAGAGGGACAAATTCAAGATTTTTTGAAAGCGCATAAGATCCATGTGCAAGACCTCCCCTTAGACGCTTTACGTCAAATCCATCCTTCAGCTCCGATCAAAGCCCTCTTGCCTGCGATTGCCCAATATCATTACTACAACGACCTGCTCCAAAAATATAGCGCGCGCCATCTCCGTGACTTTACGAACAAAATGGAAAATCCAATGCTCCGCCTCGCCGAGCGCCGCATGGCCTGGACACGCCTTGAGGAAGAGGTGATCCCAGCGGCTCTCCAATCTGCTCTTATGCTGGAAATCATTGGAACTCCCACTCTCCAGCTAGAGCTAGAAAGTCTCGGGAAATGCAAAATGAAACCTCTTGATCAGAGGTTCCTAGATCGAATGATCGATCATGAAGACGATTATTTTTGCTTTAGCGATACGCAAAGAACGAATTTAACTTTAACAGAGCTATACGACGCCCTACCCGATGCAGACACCGTGAGAAAGAAGCTCTTTCCTCGCTCAGAGCCCTCTTCTTGGAGTTGGTATATACCGAACGTGATTCAAGAATTGGGATTTCGGCTGTGTCAAAGCCGAAATCCCAATTCTTGAATCACGTTCGGTATATATCTCTTTTCAGGAGATCGTAACGATTTCGTCTTCTTCGCCACCCGTAACCTCAACACGTCCGTCGTGATGAATGTATACATCCGATTCAAGACGCACTCCAAAAGCTCCCGGTAAATAAATACCAGGCTCTACAGAGAAGCAGGTCCCGGGGAGAAGTGGTCGATCGTCATGCATTTCTAAGTTATCGAGGTTAGCGCCACTGCCATGCACATGTCTTTCGATGCTATGTCCCGTCCGATGCAGAAAATAGTCCCCATACCCGGCCTCTTGCACGACCTCACGTACGGCGTCGTCCACCTCAAACCCTAAGACCTTTTTTCCCTCAATAAAGCGCCGTTTCACAAGTTCAATCCCTGCCTTTTGCGCTTTTCGCACCACTCGAAATACTTCTGCCTGTTTTGATGTAGGGGCTCTCCCAAAAACCGCCACTCGAGTAATATCTCCAAAAACGGCGCCTGCCTCTCTTTCTTTTGCCCACAGATCGATCAGAATGAAAGACCCAACCTCTACTCGCTTCGACCCCGCCTTCTGGGTTTCAAAATGAGGATCTGCGCTGTGTTCATCAATGGCAACGATCGGTTTTGCATCAGAAATCAATCTGTTCTTTTCAAATCCTTCTACCACTTTTTCCTGAATATCATGTTCAGAAACTCTTTTTTTTTCTCTGAGCTCTTTTCCAATCCAATGCCAGACTCCCCTGACAATCAGATCAAGCGTTCCTGCTGCCCGAATATGACTCTCTCCCTGTTCTTTGCTGAACACAGCCGTAAAATGGGGTAAAAAGGCCCCCGAACTTACGATCTCCGCTCCGAACGATCGGATCAGATCGATCGTTCCCCCGTCTACGTAAGACACATAGGGATTCCCATTCTTGGGGGAATACTCCATTGCGATTTTCTTGGCATGTCCTAGAGCTGTCTTCACCTCTTTCTGCAGAGATTGCCAAGAGAGAAAGATCCTGGTTCTCCCAGGCCACCCATCCAGGATATGCGGCTCAATCGCATGAACAATACGCACCGGCTCTCCTGAAACAGGAATCCAATAAAAGAATCGCCTCGTGATCATGGTTTGAGGAGAGATCTCGAGAAAAAGGTGGGCAAGGTCATTACTCCTATGAAAATCATAGAGAAGCCACCCATCCGCCCCTATCTCTTTCAAACATCCTTGCGCCTTACGTAATTTCTCTGTTTTCAACACGATTCACCGATTAAGACATTGAATGAGTGCGGCGGCAGCGGCGACGCGTAAAATGGGAAACGGCTCATGAAATACGCCGATTAAAAAACTAAATGATTTCGACCCTCCCACACGCCCTAACGCTTCCAAAATATGCATTTTCCTCTCGTGATTGGCCCCCGCATAAGCGCCTTGCAAGTCATCGAGTACAGATTCCTCTCGTCCTAGCATGGCAAGGACCAGGCATGCCTGTAACTGCACATCAGGATCCGTCTCATGGAGAAGCTGCCTTACTACTCCAAGCGCAGAATCATCCCCTTCTTGGAGCAAAGTCGCAGCCGCTACCCCCGTAATACCCCACGTCCTTTTTTGTAAAAATCCCTTTAGCGCTTCCAAAGCACGCCCATCATCGACAATGGCCAAAAGAGAGACCAAGTTCAACCTTGTTAATTGATCAATCGCCTCAGGATAGTTTGGAATATGATCTACATAACGAATTTGACTAGGAACCAAGACTTGAAACAAGGGATTCGGGCGAGTGTCCCACATCCATAAACGCTTTTCTTCCTGCAGAAAATCGTAAATCACATCGCAACACATTTTAACTTCCTCGCGCTGCCCCAAAAGCCCCATTACTAAATTCGCCTTCACGTAGCGATCCGAACTCTCCTTCAAAATCTTTAAAGAAAGTCCTACCCCACTTTTGCCCGTGGCAGCGAGAGCAGAGGCAGCCAGCCTTCGATTCTCTGCAAGAGGATCATTGAACCACTTTTCTAAGTGCGCCCTTCCCAAAGAGGGATCGACTAGCATGGCGACCCATCCCGCCGTGATAGCCGCCGCCGGATAGGTGTCATCCAGCACACTAGGCAACGCCTCCATCACAACTGTGGAGGGGAGATTTTTTCTATAGGACAACCCTAAAGCATTTAGTGCCGCGATCCTCACATCAGGGTGTGAATCATGCACTAATTTCAAGATTTCATCCCCTGCTTCCTTAAGTTCGAAATGGGAGGCAAGTACACAGGCTAAATGGCGTATTCCTGCCCGATTGCTTCTGGCAAGCTCTGTAAATTGCTGAAGAGACATCTCCTCATAAATATTTAATAACGCCTCGATAGCAAGCTGTCTCTCTTCATAAGTTGCCTTATCCGACTGGACAATCGCCTGGAGTTTAGGAGCAAGGCTTTTCATTTTGAGCGCCCCTGCCGCCTTGATCACCTCAAGACGCACCACCCAGATCTTTTCTTCGGAAATCATACGAGCAATTTCCTCTCTTAAAGGGGCGTCTTGATAGGCTACAGCCATCTGTGCTGCCACAGACCGAATCACAGCATTGGAATCACGCAGCATTGCGCACAAAATCGGTACAGCCCTTACGTCGTGCGTCAGATAGGCGCCAATCAAGGCCGCAAGACGAACCCCATTTTGCGTGGAATGCAAGCCTTGTTGCAGCACCCCCCAGGAAAGCTGTTCCAGGACGTGCCGATCCATCACAAGATCAGGGTACTGTAAAGACAGGCGGTGCCAAACAGCTAGCGCCTCTTCCTCTCTCCTCGCTGCAGCAAGCGCTTCGACAAAAGAGGTTCCAGCAGCCCTAGAATCCGGGTGCTCCTCTACTAATTTTTGAGCCTCTTCTAACGCCGCGGCGGAATCATCGATCAAAAGATGGGATTGAATACGACGAATGCCATCACTTTCAGTTAAGGCACAAAGATTTAAAATGAATAACAGACCAGGAAAAAGGATATACCCGTTCCACCTCAAAGGCACCCAAGAAAATCGATGCAAATCGAATAAAGAAGTCGAGGTCAATATTGACTTAATATTAACCCCGCTTTTTTATTCGATTTGAGAGGATTTGAATCGATTTGCTTTGAGCGCCTTTGAGGAGGAACAAGTATATACTTTGTCATGTTTTTTTTATGCCAGAAGAGAGTCATATAAAGAAAGTCGTATATACCCGATTACATACAGAACGTGATGCAAGAATTGGGATTTCGGCTGTGTCAAAACCTCTTGGTCCAACGATCGTAAAATGACACATATTTCTAATATTGAGCGGCTTAGGATCGTTTAACCTGGTAAACTTCACATCAGCCCAAATCCGGGTATTGAATCACGTTTGGTATAATATGGCCGAAAAGCCTCATGAGCGCTATACTCTCAGCCAACAAGGAGTCCGCCCATGCCAGGAATCGATCCTATTGAAAAAAGCAAAAAAGTTGAAGCAGCTGTTCCTCCCCTAGTAGCTTCTCCGATTCAACCGTCTCAAATAGACGAACTATCTTCCCGCGTTCAGGGGGTTGCCCGCACGGGCTTTCCTAATATCCCTTTAGCAGCGGTTCAATTGGGTCTGGCCAAGGAACAAATGGAAACGAGAAAAATTCAAGAACTCTCAAAAGCTGTCAAGCAAGATCTTGCAGTCAGCAACCTCCTCCTTACTCTGAGTAGTTCTTTAACGGCCCTTCCATCCGATAAGAGCTCTCATGCCATTACCGATAAGATACGCAGCTCTGTCATCGAATTAGAAAAGCATGGCATCTCACTCCCCATTAGCAGTGATACAAAAACAATAACAAAAGAGCAACTCACAGAAATTAAAGCGTCCATCAGCGAACACAATAGCCGCCTAAGATCTCAAATCCAATCAACCGTATCCACAGAAATCCAACCCACGCTCACTCGGCTGCAGAGCATGATGAATACGTTGTCTGAGATATTGCGAGCGACGAGACGTGAAAGCGATACTTTCATTAAGAACCAGATCCCCAGATAGCCCAATTTGTCCCGTGGAAGAGAACATTGAAACTTTTTATTCTTACGCATTTTCCCATTATCACGGTGGGCATTGGAACGAGGCTTTGAAAGCATTTCTCGTTCTTTGCACAAAACGCCCTACCGAGTTTCGCTTTTGGTTCGGTCTAGGCGCCACTTTTCAGGAAATGGGGAAATATATCGATGCGCTCCATGCCTGGGCGATGAGCGCCTTATTACAAAAAAGCGATCCCTATCCCCACTTCCACGCCGCGGAATGCTATCTTTCACTGCGCAACGGAGGGGATGCTCTCAAAGCGCTTTCAGAAGCAGAAGAACGTTTAACGCCCCACCACCCTCTAAGGACAAAAATCGCTCTTCTTAAGGAGCAATGGAGAGAATATCAATGAGCGCCATCGCTACCGGTTTCGATGATTGGGATGAAGTCTTCCGCCAAGGCTCCCTTTCTGCCTTGCTATCGCCTATAGCCCCTCCTCAATCCTCCCCAACTCAACCAGTCCCTCAAGGCATTTCATCTGCTTCCTCTGTCAGCAAATCGCAGATTGCTCCAGAGTCAACTAGACATCGCCCCGAGCTGGCTCCGCCCGCAACGCAGCACTACATGGTCCCCCTCCTCGAAGTACATACCCAATTTGAAGAGCTCTTAGCGCACGACCTTGCCCTATTCAAAACAGAGTCTTCGATCGAACTCGCAGACATTGCACGGTTAAATAAAGAAAAAAACGAAGCGCTACGTCAATATGCTGAAGAGGTATCTAAACGTCACACCTGGGGCGTCTGGGGATCGGTTGCCGAATATCTCACCACAGCCGCATCCATGGTTGTCGGATTTTCCCTCTTCTCTATGGCTCCCTGGGCAGGCGCTCTCTTGATGGCCTCTGGTGTCTTGGGCCTGAGTAATCGCATCCTGCAAGAAACAGGCGGATATCAGACGATCGTCTCCTGGTTCACGCAATCGGCTGAATGGCAAAAGAGTATTGCCCAAAAAATAGAGATGGGCGCGCTATATCTTTCCATGGGACTAGGGCTTGCTGGAGGGGGCTTGGCCGTCTATTCTATGGGCTTTGCTGCCGTTGGAGCCGAGCTAGGACGCAAGCATCTTGCCGCAAAAGTGGCGGCCACTATCCAACTCGCCAGCTCCGCAGTCGGTGCGACAGCCCACCTGAACAAAGTCGCCTCCGAAAAACGGATGGGCGATCTACAGAGCGAAGCGCACATTCTAGAAGCTCAGACAGAGACCATTAAACTAGAGATAAGCATGCAATCTCAAGACGCCCGCAATATGATCGAAGCTGCGCAAGCGTTGACCCAAGAAATGCACGAGGCGATTGCCTCATCCGTAATGCAACTTTGATAAGGAATAGTATATGCAACCCATTTCTACCTCATTTCACCTTCAGGCTCAAATACCTGCAAGCACAGAAGACAAACCATTCAACTACATTATCGATCTGCAAAAGCTTGTTGCCCAGATTTTTCTCCAGCTGCAGCGAGTATCCGTGAACGATTCTCAATCGATTGAAAAGATGAAACGCTCCTATTTTAACGCCACCCTTAAATCAGCTGATCTCCAGAAAGATTATGGCCGTAAAAATCTCTGGATTGGAACAGGCTCTTTTGCCCTCAGTTTCGCCATGTTTGGTTTTCCTAATGCGGAAGATCGAGGATTTTTAAAAATGGCAGCTGACCAAACGCCCCATTTCTTCGGACTTGCGACCGCTGGCATTCAGTCTCGCAAAGATATAGAAACCGCAACAGCTACCCTTGAAATCGAGATGTATCGTTCCAAGACGAATGAGAAATCCTCCGAAGGAAGTACAAAACAAGATTTTCTCGCTCTTCTTCAGGCGCTCGCCGAAAGCTTAAAAAGCGCGAGCAGGAACTCTTGACCCCGATCCCGATCTCTTGTATGAATACGAGAGTAGGAGGCAGTTGCAAAACTCACCGCTCCCAGAAAATCGATGATTTTACGAGGCGTTGCCATCGCAAAAGACCCTAAAAAGACGATTTTATGGCGGCGGATAGTTTTGCAATTGGCTCAGTAGGTTTAAAGATACCCAATGATCGCCCTCGTCACAACTCAATCCGTGCGCTTTCTGGAGATGATTGGTGATTATATCTCCCTTGTACTCAGCGTCTTTGCAGCAACTCTCAGAACACCCCCTTCGTGGCGCCTTGTTCGTGAACACCTATTCCACATTGGAGTCATGTCCCTGTCCGTCGTCGCCATCACCGGATTTACCACGGGTTTTGTCTTAGCCGCCCAATCATTCTACCAACTAGGGGAAAAAGGGCTGTCCGGAGTGACAGGTGTTCTCGTCGGCAAAGCAATGCTCACTGAGCTAGGCCCCATCCTTACCGCCTTTATGGTCACGGGTAGGGTGGGATCGGCCATGTGCGCCGAACTCGGTTCCATGAAAGTCACCGAACAGATCGATGCCATGCGCTCGATGGCTGTGAATCCAAACGCCTATCTCATAGCACCTCGTTTCATCGCCGGCATCATTATGATCCCCCTTCTTACCCTGTTTAGCACCATCATGGGCATCTTCGGCGGCTATCTGATCGCCGTCTCTCTGTTTCATATGACAGCTGCCAGCTATTTTAATCCGATGCAAGTACACATCACTCTCTTCGATGTGGCAAGCGGCTGCATAAAATCGTTCATTTTCGGCACCCTTCTCGTCACTGTATGCTGCTATAAAGGGATGAAAACTTCGGGAGGCGCCGCAGGAGTTGGGAGATCAACGACTCAAAGTGTTGTTACAAGCTACATCCTCATCCTCGTCGCCGATTTTCTCCTTACCCTGGGACTCAACATCATCAATCAAGAATTGAAGTACAGTTGGATGCAATGATCCAAATCCGCAACCTTTGGAAACGCTACGGTTCAATCGATGTGCTGAAAGGTCTCAATCTCGACGTGCCAAACGGGGAGATCCTCGTCATTTTAGGAAGATCAGGCGTCGGAAAAAGCGTTCTCTTACGCCAAATCATCGGGATTGAAACCCCAGATAAAGGATCTATCGACATCAACGGAATTCGGATCACAAGCTGTAAACAGAATCAGATGTACGACATTGTCAAAAATATGGGGATGCTCTTTCAAGGTTCAGCCCTTTTCGACTCGATGAATATCGAAAAGAATACAGGCTTTTATCTTGAACAGCATATAGACCCCCTCACACAAAGGCCTTTTTCTGCCCAAACAATCCAACGAAAAGTGAAAGAGGCTCTCGCTATGGTAGGGCTCGAAGGAATTGAAAAAAAGATGCCCTCTGATCTTTCTGGAGGTATGCGCAAAAGAGCAGCCCTTGCCCGTTTGATCGTCTACCGCCCCTCCATCTTGCTTTATGACGAACCCACCACAGGACTCGATCCCATCACGGCTCAGCAGATCAATGAATTGATCGTCAAAACACAAAGAGACCTCCGTGGAACGAGCATTGTCGTAACCCACGATCTTCACTCAGCCCTCTTCATCGCCGATAAATTGGCCCTCCACCGTGACGGAAAAATAGCTTATATCAATGATCCTGAGAATTTTATGAAAATAGATGATCCCTTAATCCGCGCCCTAAAAGACAATGCCTCTTTTACAAGGAGAAAAGCCGAATGACCGACAAGATGAAAAACATCCTCATCGGTCTTTTCATCGTCACCGCGGTAACGATTGTTGTGGCCATGATCCTCTTCTTAGAGCCAAAAGTAGGAGATGGGAAAAAAACGCTTTATGTTCGCTTCACCAACATTGCAGGGCTCACGGCAGGAACCCGCGTCACCTTCGCAGGAAAACCGGTAGGAGAGGTGATCCATATCCGCGAAATCAAGGATGCCAGATCGACGCCCGATGAGATGGGACGCATCTATTTCTATGAGCTCGTCCTTAAAACCGATTCTAACGTCACTGTATACGATACAGACGAGATCGCCGTACGCTCCACAGGACTCATGGGAGAAAAATCGGTGGCTATCCTTCCCAAAGCCGCACAAAAAGCCCGCCTGATCACAGACGAAGTCATCTACGCCAATTCCATCGATCCGCTAGAAAATACTTTCCATCAAATCACGAAAGTAGCCAATCGGATAGAGGGTACAGTCGTCCAACTCGATTCCTGGTTTAGGGAAAATAGCGCCCCTTTAAGCGCTTCAATCCAACTGTTCAATACAACCCTTTCCCAAATAGACCGCTCGCTCGCTGCCATCGAATCGGAAAAAATTATCCCTACACTGCGCACCTCTGCGGATCTTCTCAACGAAAATTTAAGCCTCATTCACTCAAGCCTCTCCGATGAAGAACTTCTCCATAAAGTCTCCGCTCTTGCAGAGCAGTGCAATACAGCTGTCCGCACATTCAATAAGATAGGAATCCCCCTCCTGCACAATCTCAATCAAATCACCCACGATATCTCCTCAGGATCAGGCACTCTCGGCAAATTCATCACTCAAGACGATTTCTACCTCCATCTCAGCTCCCTATTTAGCAAAGCAAACACCTTGATGAACGATATCAACCACTACGGAGTCCTGTTTCAATACGACAAGCATTGGCAGAGAAGCCGTACGAAAAGAGCCAATCTCTTAAAAGCGCTCGATTCACCGAAAGAATTTCGCACCTATTTCGATGGAGAAATCGATGCCGTCACCACGTCGCTCGGTAGACTCGCCGAACTTCTCGAACGGGCGGAAAATAGCACAGAAAAAGAGCGCATCGCTGAAAGCCAATACTTCAAAAAGCAATTCGCAGATCTCCTCAGGAATTCCCAATCGCTTACCAATTCGATCAAACTCTATAACGAAGGGCTCATCGAAGAATCAAAACCCTAAGCTCGACTTTGCAACTTTTTAGCCTGCTGACCTCGGCATATTTGCTCTCGGAGACGTTTATTTAAACGGGAAGGGGTTAGAAACCCCTTCCCGTTTAAATAAATCGACTAGTTTGGCCTATGGCCAAACGTCCGAGAGCAAATAGGATAGGCCAGCAGGCTAAAAAGTTGCAAAGTCGAGCTAAAGATGGATGGCATCAAGGGTCTTCAAAGCGTCAAACCCTCTATCCTCTGCCAGCTTCCTCATAATAGCGTCTCGATGCGTCGATAATTCTGCATCACATCTCTCCAGCATCGCAAGCGCCCGATTCAGCCTTTCAGGATCGATCGCCCTCTCTCGCATGAAGAGCGCAGGTGTGTAGAGGAGCCAGAGAAGAAAATCGCGCTCCTCTTTTGTTTTTAAAGAATCACTCCTCAAAAGCTTTAAAAAACCGTAAAATGCGGCAGACTCCGCAGCCCCCGTATCAACAGCATCTTTACAGGTAAAGCTGATCGAATCAGGCATCAAGTGCAGAATCGCCTGCAAGATGAGAAACTGATAAAAAATTTCGATAAAATCTTCCCGATTTCTACGAGAAAGAGTCTCTTTGCTATGGAAAAACTGGGTATGGATCAGTGGTAAAATCAAATCTACACAATGCATAATATCGCCCTGTTTCCATAAAGGAGGAAATCCATAGCCCGTCCTCTCTCCCCCTTGCACTTGCAATTTGAGGGCAGACAAAAAATCCTCCGCTTTAGAGGGGTTGAGATATTCATTATTTTGATAATAGAAATCGGTATCTTTAGGCAGCGTCATCACAAAAATTTGATGGCCGAACTCCGCGTTTTTCTGTAGGCTTTCTAGAGCGCGCACCCGCGAAAATTCCCTCCATGAAGTGCGATCTTGTAAATTGACAATCAAGTGTTTTTTGGCGCTCCCTGACGTTCTAGAGCGCAGAAACCCTCGGAATTCATCTACCACATCCGCTTTATTGATCACCGATTGAATGATAGGCGCTGCAAGCCGCAATATGTCCACTTGTCTGCCCTGGTAACTTATCTGATAGATCCGCGAAGGGAGATTGCCCTGTCCGATCGGATCGAATGGAATCGCCGTATTTTCATCCTGCTCTTCTCGAATGACGTCGAGAATTTTAAAGAGCGGACCATTCGGAAATTGCAAAAGTAACGATCTCAATTTCTCATCTTCTCTGAGAAATTGATTCCACACCGTCTCGCTCTCTTGCCCCTTCGCCAGTCCCTGGCTCCCCTCCTCGCCTCTACGCATCGTCCGATGAATGAGCCCAACAGACTCTTGTCTTACGCCTCCCACACGCATAAAAAGACTGCGGCACAATCCATGCACTAAGGATAAGAGTACATGGGCCATCTTATCGCTCCGATCGGGCGGATAGGCAATCCACTTTTGATATTCGCCCGTCTTCAAACAGTTTCGTAAAAATGCATGGAAATCATTAAAGTATTGTAAACAACTCTTGCCATTCGTATTTTGCAATAAGTTGTGCGGATTAGCAGCAAGAAAAAGAGCCATGATCCCCTGCCTGAGTTCACGAGCAAGAGTATTACCCTCCGCACTCTTAACAATCTTAAAAAACTCTTCAATCTCTGCATGATAAGCGCCCAAGATCTGATTGGCCGATGCCTGAAGATCCCGATCTTGCATCGCGCGTACTTTCAGCAATGGATCTTCCTCAAAAGTTTCTGCCTGAGAAGCGAGATCTACCTTTAATTTGATATTGCGTAGAAGCGCCGTATTGAAATAAGGTTTTCCCTCTTCATTGCGGATGTAAAAAAGCTCATATTCCTTATCTTGGCGTACCGTCTCGAAGTCCTTTAACCCGTCCCCCACAGGCAAAACCGCCTCTTGCCCCCTCTCCCAACCCTCGTCGCCCACCTGGCTTCCTGCAATGCCGCCCTGGATTTTTTTCTGAAAGTGATGAAGATAGAACCTCTGCAGCGCTTTGAACTCTTCCCTTTCTGCAATTTTTACTAGATCAGGTACACCCAAGCGATAAGCTAAATACCGATCCATTTTATTGGCAGACTCTCCTACCAACGTCATAACGGCTGCCATACCCGTTTCCATTTTTTTGTTATCCCAATCGCTTTCCGGATCTTCGTAGAGAAAAAGAAGATGTTGATGAATGCCCCGATACGTCTTATCTAAAATCTCGAAAATCGGCTCAGCCCCTTCTTCGCTCAACCACTGCACGGAACCCCCAAGAGGTAATTCCTCCTCGTCAGTCACCAATTTCCTACCCTGGATAATCCCCAACCGTGACGGATGCTCCATATCGATCTCAGCAATCGCTGCTAAATTATCCATACACTCTTGCAGAGAAAGAGTTTCTTTTAATTTTAAAAACATAAACAAACCGAAATTAAATCTAACTTAATTATTAAATTTAACTACGTTTTATTTCAATCTTTATTTAAAATAATTCATGCATCTAACTGTCAATTACTTATAAAATCTAATTTCAGTAAACAAGCAATTTAGACACTATGAGATTTTGGAAACACTCCAGGATCATCCCCCATGTTACAACTCATCCGCATCTTCGCAGCCCCCCTCCTCAGCCTCACCTTCCTCATCCTCGGAAGCGGCCTTTTTAATACCTTCGTTTCAGTTCGTATGGAAATGGAACATTATCCCACCGAAACCATCGGCGCAGTCACTTCTGCACTCTATGCAGGCATCCTCCTCGGTTCCCTCTGGCTCGACCGATGGATTGCTAAAGTCGGCCTGTCCCGTGCCTTTTGCACCTTTGCGATCCTCTCCACCCTTTTCGTCTTAGCGCAAGGGATGTGGATCGAGCCGATCTACTGGGGATTATTGCGCCTCCTATGCGGCGTGTGTACGGCAGGCGTTTTTATCGTAATCGAAAGCTGGCTCTTAATCCAAAGCCCACCCCACTTACGCGGGGGGGTCCTGTCCATCTATCTCGCCGTCTTCTATGCAGCTCTTTCCTCAGGACAGTTTCTCCTCAATCTTTCCGACCCAAGATCGATTTACCCCTTTTGCATCACCGCCTTTCTCTCCGCCCTCTCCGTACTTCCTATTTCTCTATGGAAATCCCCTGAACCTAAAATCGACTGCTCCGTCCGACTCAATCTCTCCCAACTATTCCGTATTTCTCCTCTAGGCTTTCTCGGCGGCATCATCTCCGGCATGCTCCTAGCAGCGATCTATGGCCTTGTCCCTGTCTATGCAACAGTGATCGGCATGGGACTGTCTGAAATCGGAACCTTAATGGCCGTCATTATTTTTGGAGGCTTAAGCTTTCAATGGCCGATTGGCAAATGGGCCGACAAAACAGATAGACGCAGAGCTCTCAATGTGTCCGCATTCATGACAGCCCTATTCGGCGTCGCAATTGCCCTGATCGATCACCAGTCTCCCTGGCTTCTCTCAATCTTCGGATGGTTTTTCGGCGGGTTTTCTTTTACGATCTATCCCCTCAGCATGGCCTACGCCTGCGAAAAGGTAGCAGATCACCAGATTGTGGCCGCTACAGGCGGATTCGTCCTCTCCTACGGCCTCGGCGCAATTGCAGGGCCTCTTCTCGCCCCCATCGCCATGTCCCTTCTCGGCATGTCCGGACTCTTCTATTTCCTCGCCTTTATCGCCATGATCCTAGGACTCATCGGATTGAAGAAAGACGTCAGAGAAACAGTATGAGAAGAGGGCCTCAGAACAAAGACTACCCTCTATCCCGAATATGCGTCCATTCGAGATAGTTGGAAAAATAGCCCACGCCCCAGATAACGAGACTCCCGAAGAAAAACCCCAGGGGACTGACGACACGCACGCCAAAGGGGATAACAGCGATGATGGTAAAAGCTGCAAAACTGATGACACCGGTCATTACTGCCAGCTTTAGTTTGGTAATCTTCAGCTCCAAAATTGCCAAAAAGGGAAAGACGGAGGCGTTGAAAAAGCCCACGAGGATCGAAAAGAGGATGTCAGCACCCACATTGGGAACCTGATCGAAATAGACGATCTCAATGCCGGGCGAGATCCGATCGATAAAGAAGACCATGAGAAAGTTGAGAAAAAAGCTGCGAAGATAGGTCATTAAACCTCTTGTGTGATTAAGAGACTGTTAACGGATTTGGTTTCTGTCGATTTTCGGGACCTTTTGAGCCGATTTTCGATTCAAGAGGTCCCGAAAAGCGACGAAATCCATATCCGTTAACAATCTCTAAGGGTTCACCGGATTGGAGGAATGGTGCGATTTCGTGCGCTTCATCTCCAGAAAGTTTGTTAAAAAACTTCCCGCAGCCACCAAAATAGAGGCAAGAAAATAGCCTTTCACGTTCGTAATATGGATGCCCAGCGGCAAAATTTTCAAGATTGCATAGGAGACAAATGAGATGACTAGGGATAAAATCCCTATTCTTAAAACAGAGACCTTATCCAGGATCTTAAGCCCCAAGAAAATCAAAGAATTCAAAAGGCCAAGAACAAAAGCAAAGATCAAATCCCCTCCAATGTGGGGAAGTTTCGTCTGATTCGCTACATCAATTCCGGGCAAAATATGATTAGCAAAGAAAACGATCAAGAAATTAAAGAAAAGCATCTTGAGATAATACATCGGGCACCTGGGGTTGTCCCATTTCCGAATGCTATAGAAATAATTTTAATTCTTCAACTCGAGATCAAGGACGCGGATGAAACTTCTGGAACGAGGTCTTCAACCTTGCCCCTGTCACATGGGTATAACGATCCGTTGTGCCGATGTCCTCATGACCCAGCATATCTTGGATCAACCGGAGATCTGCGCCATTGTCCAAAAGATGGGTTGCAAACGAGTGACGTAGCGTATGAGGAGAAATCGTCTTCTCGATCCCCGCACTTTTGGCATACATCTTTATCCGACGCCATACGGCCACCCGGTCTAGCCGTTTGCCATTTTTAGAGAGAAAAAGGGGCGTTTGCGAATCTCTTTTATCCCCTTGCGCAAGATAGAGTCTAATTGCCTCTAGCGCCTTTTGCCCGATGGGAATGAGCCTCTCCTTTTTCCCTTTCCCATTCACCTTGACAAAAGCCTCATGCACATCGCCAATCCTAAGCTGGCATACTTCCGATACCCGCATCCCCGTCGCATAGAGCGTCTCGAAAAGCGCGCGGTCTCTCAATCCCATGCAATCATCTGATTTCGGCTGCATGAGCAGATCATTGACCTCTTCGACACTCAGCACTTCGGGGATCAACTGCCATAATTTCGGCGTATCGAAATAGCGCCCTAAATCAGTAGACACGACCCCCTCCTTCTTCAAAAAGCGAAAATACACTTTTACAGCGATGACCGTCCTGCAGACAGAGGCGCTCGAATAGTCTTTTTCTTGGAGATACGAGAGGAACTGCATCACAGACTCTGGAGAGACGCCGTTCCAATCAGACAGTGCGAGAGTGTCTGCAAAAAGACGCACGTCACGCCCATACGCCTCAATGGTGTGAGAGGAAAGCCCTCTCTCAAAGCGAAGGTGGTCGAGAAAATGGCGCACGGAGGCAAAAAGCTCTTTCTCCATTAGAGACCGTCTACAAACCCAGTTTCTGTCGATTTTCGGGTTCTTTTGAGCCAATTTTCGACTTTAAATTTCGGAGATCATATCAACATCCAGTATATATAGTGCTTTAAAACTCTCTTGATAGAATCTGCTTCGTCAGCTTTACAGCAAATTTTTTGTCTTCACTCGTGCCTTGTACTCGTACAATGGTCGCTCGCTCCAGACAAAAAATTTGCGCAGCCTTCTTACATATT
>JACRBF010000027.1 GCA_016213175.1 Chlamydiia bacterium | reverse complement strand
GTTCGTTTCAGAATCGCCTCTAGGTCTTTCTTTTCGTGCTCAGGTAAAGTTCTTAATGAACGCATGGCGAATAGTTTAGACTAATAAAGATTTTATAATCCAGCTTTTGGGTGCACCTCAAGTGGAAGCACTATATACCGATCGTGATTCAATAATCGGATTTGGGCTGATGTGAAAGTTCTCTAGGTTCAACGATCATAAGTTGCCCAATATTAGAAATATGGGGCAACTTATGATCGTTGAACCTAGAGGCTTTGGCACAGCCGAAATCCCAATTCTTGAATCACGTTCGGTATAAAGGGATTGAAGGCTCTGGAACTTTTGTTCTAATGTATTTATAGTTAACTAAAAAGAAATTCAGGTAATTATGTCTTCAATAACGAATGCGACAATTAATGGGATTTCTAGTACAGGAAGAGCCACGGCGGCGAGCGCTAGGGCTTCTGCTAGGGGAGCCACGGCTTCAGGAAGACAAATTAGCAAGCTCCCTGAATTTGTGTCGAACAGTGTTGCTAAAGCGGCGCACGTCAGTGCAGAAGGGTTAACCTATGCTGGTCAGCAGGTGAATGTATCCTCCAATCCATTTGCTCCGGAGTGCCATGACCGTTGGGGTGGGGCTACCGTAGTGAGTGTACAAGCGCTAGAGAAGTCGACAGGATCGATGACGGGATCTGCAACACAGAGCATGGCGGTGACTCAGGGTTCACCTGGCTCCACTACGGATATCGCTCAGTGTTCCGTAGAGAGTAGTTATGCGTTGCCAGGTATGACCACAAATAGTGCTCAGAAAAGCAGTCAGGTGTCTACCGAGATCTCCCGCTCTACTACAGAGTGTGTTTCGAATTCGGACGCTACAACTTTATTGACGGAAGGTAGCCTAAACTCTCTGCATGAGAGCCTTAGAGTGGTTCCAAGGACAACGACTGATTCAGCACGGGTCTTTGCGGACTCTTCCTTTGACTGCACTGACAGTGTAAGGACGGTCAGCAATCACTCGTCTCAAGATAATGGACTAGGAAGTACCTGCTCTTCGACTTCTGTCGTGTCTGCCTATGGCAATGCAGAAGATCAACGCACATTACGAGCCGTGGAACAGATCCTTCAGCAGCACGATTCAGTAATAGAGGGTGAACTTGGTTGGGCGCTTTTGAGATATCAAAGGGAAGAAGGATATCAGATTTCCTCTCAAAGCAGTCCCTGCTTATTTATCGCATTGGCGCAAATTAAAAAGCTCTCTGGCAACACGGAATCGAAAATGCGTCAGTTAAAAAATATCATTTATACGCGTGGGACATTATCCCCTTTTCTTGGGGCTCTCATGAGCGGTGCAGAGGCGCGTAAAAGATTGATTGCGTCTATCGAAAAAGAGCTGTCGGCTGTACGCATTCCCTCTGCACCCAGGGTGTCGAAGATCATAAGAAAAAAATCTGTATAAGTGGATATAAAAACAGTCGTTAATTGTCATTTTTTTGTTATAATTATATTGGTAAAATTTTCATTATAATTAGTTTATGACAACGCGTTTGTTTTGGCCTACCTCCCCCGCGGCTTCTCAAGCCCCGCCGCACTCAACATGTTTTGCTCCTTTAGATCGAAAATCTGCTCTCGTCGCCCAAACCAGATTGGCGAAATATCCCTCCATTCGGAGTCCGGGAGTAAAGCGCAGGTGGTTTGATACATCCCACCTGAAAAAGGAGACGGGCTTTATCAAGGGCTTTAAATACCTGTGGCAAATTCTCAAACATGCGTTGGATGATGTCTATTTGGGACTGCGTACAGCGGTAGATGTTTTTAATGCGCAGAAGACGGAAGAACATTTAGAGGCTGTCATCCGGCAAATTGAGATCGTCAAGAGTCAAGACAATCATGAGTATAATAATCAAAATTTAGTACAAATCGCCAATCAGGTTATTCGGTATAAAATCGAGAGCCGTTTAGACGGCGCTCTGCCTGTACAGCCCCTGACGGCGCTGGGAATCGACTCTATTCCAGGTGCGCCCACGCTTCAGCTGCAGAAGCTCAATCTCAAAATCGCTGATTACAACGCCGAAAAAACGGAAGAGAATCTCAGAGAGGCACTCCAAGCGTTTTTTACTTGGGTGCGGGCGTATCCTCAAGAGGTGGAAAGGGGAGCGCTGCGTATTCAATGTTTTTACTACCAAGCGGCGAGCGCTTTTACAGATCCAAAACTCTTTGCACTCTTTGCTCTTTTGAGGACAGAGAGAACGATCTCTGCACGGATGAAGATCATTTCTTTGCAAGAGCAGATGAGCCAAAAAACAGATCTGCAAGGAGCGCTTCATGAGCGGATAGATCTTCCCCAAATCGCTCTCTGGTTTTCCTATTCTCAGGGCAAAGGGTCTTTAGAAACAGCTATCGATCTCTACAATCATCACAAGACGCTGCAGAATTTGCGACATGCGTTGCGGTGTTTAGAACAGTGGCAGGCGGCAGACAATCAGGGATTCAACCGCAGCAATGGCTTGAAAATTGTGGCTGCGGCTACTGACATTTTGAGGGGAAAGACAAAAAAAGATCTCTGCCGGGAATGCGAAGGGTATGAATGTCTTGCCTTGCTACACGAGAAGGTGGAATGGAACTGGAGCGCCTTTTCCCCTCTGCCTGACAGTGCTCTTGAAGGATTTAGTCCTCTCATAGAGAGATTCAATGCGTATCTTGCCTCTGGCCAAAATCCATCCATTGTGTTGCAACAGATGGTCCGCAAAATGGAAGCGAGCATTGAAACGAGGCCAGATCTTTTTTTACAGCAGGGCGGGGACGCTCTTCTTCAGGCTATGCAAAAAGGAGCGCTTTCTTGTGTAGCGCTACAAAGTCTTGAGAGTGTAAGCGAAGAGCGCTCAGAAGAGCTTCGAGCAGTAGATAAGGTGGTTCGGCAGTATAATAAAGAGCCTTCTCGAAAAAGACTCCACGCTATTCAGAAACGGTGCATGGAGTGGAGAGAGAGGCAGGGAGCTTTGGTAGAAAAAAATGGACGTCAGTTTGAAGGGGAATTCATCCGGTATCGGGGGGGCTCTTTCATGAAGCAATTAGAAGAGATCGAGTGCAAGGCGCCTTTTCGCTATGAACCTGTTGCTCTGCCGAGTTCTCGCTTGGAATCTACTGTAGAAAGGGGCACCGCATTTCGACCGGAAGAGGGGGAAAATGGGTACATTGTCACCTTCGCAAATCCCGTAGCTCCATGGAGCCATTCGGAGATCGTCTTTGCCGAGGGGGCATATCCTGTAGAGGCGTCTTGCTTCGTAAGACCTCCAGAACCGAGCTCTCTTTCAGAGGATGAGAGATCGCGCCTTACGGGAGAATTTTTGAGAACTAAAGGCTTTTTGTACGATGACGGCACAGTGAAGCCAGAGCATCTCTGTCAGCAATCTGCACTATGGAAAGAGATCGACCTCCTATGGGCCTCTCAGTCTGTATATGCGGAATTTGTAAAGACGGTTCTTGCGACTCCCTTACCTAGGTCCTTTAATGCGCAGGCATTCATTAGACCCTGCTTTACGCAAAGCGAGGCGGAGGAGGTCAGGGAGTGGATTGTAACGAAGAAATTTACTATACAGTCAGGAGCTCTATTGAGGAAAGACTGGCAAAGCCGTATGACTTTGCCAGATTTCGAGACTCTACCCAAGCATCTAAGGCCTTTTCGAGAGTGGATCTTATACAGCATGATCCGTATAGGCGCTCAAGGGGATAAACCGCGTCGTGAATACTTGGGGATTGGGGCAGAGATGGACATGATCGATCAGTATTCGGAGTCTGCAAGCGGAGTGAAAATCAAAGATCCGCGTCTTGCCGCTCGTATGAAAAAGATTGCCAAAAGGAGGCAAAAAGAGATTCAGCGGGGCATGAATATTTTCGGAGGAGCAAGTCCCGCGTTCAAATCGATCGGTGGCGAGTACTCGAAAATGCTCGCTACGGAAGAGGAGCAAGTGCGTCATGTGCGTCAGGCGCTCATCGATAATTATTTAACTCTTGCAGATCCCAACGCTTTTTTACCGGATGAAGAAGAACCACGATACCGATTAGAGTTACATGAGAGCGGGACAACAATCTACCGGAAATGGATCGAAGATCCCAAGGGGCAATTCTCCCGGGTGAAATCCCCCAGCGCAAGTGCAAGAGACTCCTCAGGAGAATATATAGAAGGGGAGTACACACATAACGGACATACGCTGGTAGAAGGGAGATTGCGCAGTATCAAGGGATTGGATAAGGATAGGCTCAAGGAATTTAAAAAAGGCAATGTCATTTTCAAATCGAATGGAGGGCTTGGTTGGGAAGAGGATGAGGAAAATGGGCAATACTTCAAACGGCCAGGGGAGAATCCAGAACAAGCAGAGCGTGATGAGAGGATCTGCTATCCTACGAAAAACCTTGAGCGCTACCTATCCAACGGAGAGAGTGAATGGTGCGGCTCGTATGCCGTACGGATGCTCCATAGCGCCTATTTCCATGAAGGATTTCCCTCTTTTCCGGAAGTTGTTACTCGGTTTGAGAGAGATTTTAAACGCATATACCAGGTGCAGTTACACCGAATAGACTGTGAAGAAGAAACCCTTTTTGAAAAAAAACATGCTCAAGCACTTTTTCAACTCGCAGATTTTTATGCCAAGAGGATTGTGTCATCGGAATTGGGGAAAGCGTATTTTCGGGATATGCCGGAAGATATCCGACTTACCCCGCGCCTTACTCCCGATATGATCCAAGAATTTTTAATGGGAAAAAGGGCGGGGCTAGCGAGAGCTTTAGGGCGCGCTGCGCAAGTGCTTTGGTTGCCCAAACACAGGGGATTTAATACGGACGGAAAATCGGCTACGGCCTCCTTTTATTCGGGACGTGGGATGACAGCCGCTGTAGGATCTGCGACAGGGATTTTAAAATTCGGGTTTAATGCACTCGCTGCAACGACAGGGCTTGTCGCCGATTTGGTCACAATCCCTCATCAAGCCTACCAGGCAGAAAAAGCGCGCATCCGCAGGCTTGAAGAGGCGGGAGCATCTCCTGGGGCAAAAGACCTTGCTCTCAAGCCGATAGGGTCTCTGGCCAAGAGGGTTTTCTGGGAATACCTCCCTCTCCATTTGTTAAAAGATGGTTATGAAGCAATGCAGTCCAAAGGCACCAGCGCCTTTTAAAGGGAAGGCCATTGCAAAACTCACCGCCCCCAGAAAATCGACAGAACTTTAGTTACGCAAGAGGTCTATTTTCTTCCAATCCCCAGCTTGCCAGACCAGCCGAGTTTTTTGCGCAGGGTAGCAAAGTATTCGTGGCGATGTAAGTTGACGAGTTTGAAGGTCTTTTTGGAGCGTTGGATGGTAACCGTATCCCCGCTTTGCAAGGCAAAGGCGTCAAGACCATCTGAACGCACATCGATCGGATCATACTCACTCACATATTGGATCTCGATTTTCCGATCCGACTTTAGAACCAGCGGGCGATTGGAGATCGTGTGGGGACAGATGGGAGTGATGACGAGAGCATCCAGTGTGGGGCTGATAATAGGGCCGCCTGCAGAAAGGGAATAGGCCGTAGAGCCTGTAGGGGTGGCAATGACGATCCCGTCGGCTACAAAGGTATTGATGTAAGTGCCATCTACGTGGATCGCAAGTTCGATGAGGCTATAATTCTGCGCTCTATGCAAGACGATGTCATTGACGGCGAAAAGCGTCTGGTTGTTGTGGGATGCGGCCTCTAAAACAAGGCGTTCATCCACCGAATAGGCGCCCTCTAATAGATCAGTAAGGGAAGGAAAGATATCGGAGGCGGGGATGTCCGCCATGAATCCCAAGTGTCCCAAATTAATTCCTAAAATCGGGGCGTCGAGATAGGCAAAGCGGTGGGCGATTCTGAGGAGCGTGCCATCGCCCCCCATCGAGATGAGAAACCGGATCTCTTTTGGGTTGAGAGTTGAGAGGGGAAGGGCGCCAATATGGGCTGCTTTTTCATCTTCCGCGGCTACCCTTACTCCTTGCCCTTTGCAAAAATCGCGGATACGGATCGCAAGCTCGAAGGAGTCTTTCTTTTTTTCGTGAGGAAAAAGGACAACCGTCATAAGTGAATCCCGTTCGATATATCAGTATATACCCAACGTGATTTATTACACTCCTTCACGTAAGGCATGAGCCTTTTTTTCCACAAGGGAGCCGAGGTGGGAGGTGGCAAGAGCGCAGCTGCCGGCGATGATGAGGGCTATGCCTCCGGCAAGGCCGGAGCTTGCCAACACACCGCCGCTAATTTGGATGAGGAGGATGCTCAGAATCGAAGAACTCCCTTTCCCTAATCTGGAACAAATGCCATCGATGACCAGTTTACCCTGCATCTTTTCCAGTGGAGGGAGGAGAAGAAAGGAAATTTCCTTGTTCGTATCAAAGAGGGTATATTTGGCGGCTCTTACGAGGCAGAAGAGTCCTGTTCCAAAAAGGACGAGAAGATCGAGCCGTTGACTTAATGTAGGGTGCCAGAGGGCAAAGAAAAAGGCTCCTTCGGTGACAAGTAGGCAGATGGGGGTGATGAGCGAGGCGGTGACCCAGCGGCACTTACGTAGGAGAATAGGGGTTACGACGAGAGCGCTAAAGGCTGTGAGGATCGAACTCCATTGTGAGAGTTTGCCCATATAGTTGCAGTAATCGCGCGGCTCTGGATAGAGTTGCTTCAAAACGTCGAGAAAAATGATCTCGCCGAGGGCATACGCAACGAAGTCTGCGATAGTGATCCAGGCAAGAAGAAGTAAATACCTAGATTTTACGCAGATACGAACACTTTCCCAGACAGAAAGAGAAGGTTTTTCATTTTTCGCGTCTTTTTTGGAACCCGCAAAAGTGCGCCACAAGTAGAAAAAGAGCCAGACTGTCAGGCCGCTGACGATCGTCAATGAGAGCATCATCAAAGTAAGAGAGTTGCCCCAAGAGCTAGAGAGCGTTTTCGAAGTGCAGAGGGCAATAAGGGGGCCTGAAAGGAATGTCCCGAGGCTTCCTCCGAACATGAGGGGGGCGTAGTATTTTTTGGCGCTGTCAAGCGGAAGGTATTGATTAGCAAGGCTCCAAAAGAGGATTGTGAGAAGGGCGATTTTCCATAGTTCTGCCATAGTAAAAAAGAGCATTGAGGCAAATTGGGGAAGTAGATGGGCCATGCCTTGATGCCAAGGAATCCAATGGATCTTTGCCAAGCCTTCTTGCCAAAGGGGGAGCGATGGGTAAACGAGTGAGACGAAAAGGAGGAAAAATCCGATAAAACAGGAGATGGCGATGAGGAATACTTTTTCGATGGAAAATCTATTGAGCAGCCATGTCAGACCCACTGTCATGAGAATCGCCCCTGGCATACTGCCGCACACCTCATAGAGAGGGATGGAGGCAGCGCCGCCGCCCAGGTCGGTAACGGCAAGGGTATTGCGCACGCTGCGTAAAAGGGCATAGCCTACATTCAGCAGCGTAACGATGCTGAACATGGCACAGAACATGAGGCGTCCTCTATCCATATTGGAATGGCTCGCTATAGGGGCGTCCTTCTGCATTGATGGTCACCTCTTGGCCGCGTCCCTTAATGAGTTTTTCAATTCTCTGTTCAGCTGTGTTCAGTCTTTCGCCACACAGGCGCATGAGCGTTTCCGCCTCTTCGAAGAGCTTCAGCGATTCTTCGAGTGGCGTCTTGCCTGCATTCATCGTTTCGAGAATTTTTTCGAGGCGCTCGAACGCCTTTTCAAAAGAGAGAGTCTCTTGTTGTGTCATCGGGTGAAACCTCGGTTGTTACCGCTCGGATTCGTCCATCATGAGCGAGAGCGGTAAAGGGTTGATGGGGTTTAAGATCTTGAATCGAAAGGACAACCGATTTTTGCTCCGTCAGCAGGATGGTATACCCTTTCTTCAGTAAATTGCGCGGATTGAGAGAACTGAGGTGTTCCCAAAGGCGTAGAAGACTTTTTTTCTTATTTTGCAGCATCGCGTGTGCAGTGGAGGCGGCCTTTTCAGGAAAAGAGGCAAGGCGGGATTGCCAAGCAAGGATTTGATTCAAGGGTTTGAGATGCTCTAACGAAGCGCACAGGGAATCAAGCTGTTGGATGTGTTGAGAGAGGAGTTTGTAGGGGGAGCTAAACAGGGGATGTTTACGAAGGGCGCTTAAGTTTTCTCTCCGCTGTCGAATTTGCTGCCGCAGTCTCTGCCGGCACATCTGTTCCGTGTTGTGTAATGTTTTCATGAGGTTTGCTTTCTCAGCGATGACGATCTCGGCTGCGGCGGAGGGGGTTGGCGCTCTGACATCCGCTACCCAATCGGCAATGGTAAAATCGGTTTCATGGCCTACCGCGGAGATGATGGGAATGCGTGATTCAAAAATGGCCTTGGCGACGATCTCTTCGTTAAAGGCCCAAAGATCCTCGATGCTGCCTCCGCCCCTGCCCACAATCAAGACGTCTGCCAGATTGTACTTATTGAAATCTTCGATCGCCTTTGCGATCTCTTGAGCGGCGCCCTCTCCCTGTACTTTGACGGGATTCAAGATGACATGAAATGGGGCGAATCTGCGGGCAAGTACATTGAGGATATCCTGGATGACTGCGCCAGTGGGGCTGGTGACCACTCCGATTCGTTGAGGAAGCTTTGGAAGAGGTTTTTTTAAGGCGGAGTCGAACCAGCCGCGCCCTTGGAGCCTTTCTTTGAGCTGATGAAGTTTGAGAAGCAGCTCCCCAATACCGAGGAATTGAAGCTCTCGGATCACGATCTGGTACTGGCCTCGAGGGGTGTAAAGGCTGAGTTCTCCCTGGGCGATTATCTGATCCCCTTCTTTGGGCATTTGGGACAGACGCGCAGCGCTCGCCCGGAAGAGGACTGCGGAAATCTGGGAGTTTGCATCTTTAAGGCTGAAGTAAAGATGGCCGGAGGACTGGAGCTTGAAGTTGCTAATCTCTCCTTTCACACACACAGCGCGAAAAGAGGGCTCAAGAAGGGATTTGATGGCGGCAGTAAGCTCTGAAACAGTGATGGCGTTCAAGCAGATCCTTGTGAATGGGATTCGATTCTCGCAAAAAGCTCGAATTATTACCAATAATCCTTGCAATGGGGAAATGATTGATATATCCTGGCCTATCGGACATGGTTCAAGAATCGGATTTTGGACTGATGCGAAAGTTTTCCAAAAATTTTCTAAGTGCAACGATCGTAAGTTGTCCAATATTAGAAATGTAGAACTTTTTTTGGTTTTTCATGGAAAAATGCCCGTATGTAATTGGCAATTGGAAGATGCATAAAACGGCGAGAGAAGCTGTCGATTGCATTGAAACCCTTGCGTCTCTTATAGCGGGCTGTCATGTAAATCTCTTTTTAGCAACGTCCTTTACCTCTCTCGCCCAAGCCGTACAAGCTTCCAAAGGGACTCAAATCATCATTGGCGCTCAAAATATGCATGAAGCCAGAGAAGGGGCGTTTACTGGGGAAATCTCGAGCCTTATGTTGAAAGAAGCGGGAGCTTCTTTCGTGATGCTGGGACATTCGGAACGCAGGGCTCTCTTTGGTGAAACCGACCAAATGGTGAAACAGAAGGTGGCGCGAGCGTTGCAGGACGATCTGATCCCTGTCCTTTGTATAGGGGAGACTTTGGCTGAGCGAGAATCGGGAAAAACAGAAAAAGTGCTCAAACGGCAGTTGGAATCGGCTCTCGGTTCGCTGCCCGCAGAAGATGCGCTCAAAGTTCTTCTTGCGTATGAACCCATTTGGGCGATCGGCACCGGATCTGCCGCAAATCCTCAACAGGCACAAGAGGTTCACTCCTATGTACGCTCACTCCTCGGCCACTTGTTCAGTGCTCGCAAAGCGCGGGAGATTCCCCTTCTCTACGGAGGCTCGGTCCACCCGGAAAATGCGCATCATCTCATAGCAGAGGGGGACGTGGACGGCCTTCTCGTGGGAGGCTCCTCCCTTGATCCCCAAGCGCTTGCTGCGATCGTTCGGCGCTGTGCCCAATCTACATCCATTACGCGTGAGAAAAAATCATGACCGCTCTATTTTATGTTCTTCTGTTTTTCTTTTTGCTCTTTTCCCTCATCCTCTGCTTCGTCATCTTGATCCAAGAGGCGAAGAGTCTGGGACTTGGAGCTTCTTTCGGAGGTGATACGAGCGATTCGCTCTTTGGTACTGCAACGGCAGAAGTTTTAAAACGCTTTACAGCCTACCTATCTGGCGCATTTCTCTTAGGCTGCCTTGTCTTATCTCTCTGGAGCGCTTCTTTGGGAAGGCGGGAAAAAGCCCTCTATACTCCTACTATTGCGCCCACAGAATTGAGTCCGTCTGGAACGAATCAACCGTGAAGCTTCCTATTCGCTATTTGGGCGATCCCCTATTAAGGACAAAAGCAAAGACGATTGCTGAGATTACTCCTGAGATCGAGCAGCTTGCTCAGGATATGATTGAGACGATGATTGCAAACAATGGCGTAGGGCTTGCAGGACCTCAGGTGGGAAAATTGTTGAGGATCTATGTATTTCGCGACGAAAAATTGCATCCTGCCGGTCACTATGAACTGGGGGAACCACAAGTAGCCATTAATCCTGTTTTTACGGAGCCCTCAAAGGAAACTGAGAGTATGCTAGAAGGATGTCTGTCTATTCCTGGCCTCCATCTAGAAGTCTCTAGGCCGGCTCGGATTCGTGTCCGCTATCAGGATTTAAGCGGCGCTTTTCATGAGCAAGAACTCACGGGCTTTCTGGCCCGCGTCAATATGCATGAAAACGATCATCTCAATGGGGTGCTCTATATCGATAGACTCTCTGCGAAAGAGCGTAAACAGATCGAGCCTGAACTCCAAAAAATCAAACAGAAATACGCATATCTTATTTCTTAATCAATGAGATCCCTCCTGTCACGCGGTCATCCTTATCGGTATGGCTGTAGGAAATACGTAATTTCAGCGCCGTGGTGATCCAGGTAAAGAGATCGATTTTAAATTCATTGTAGGGATCTTCAGTGAAGCGGTAAAAGCCATGGTGAGACTGTAAATGGCACTCCCAAAATGGGGAGAGGCGGATGAAGAGATCCGAGAGAATTGTAATACGCCTATCCGAAAGAGGGGAGAGGAGTAGCTGCGTCTCGGAACGAGTGACATCGAGGATGAAATTTTCATGATCTGCCTTGCGCCAGTCGTACTCAGAGCGGTAACGTCCCTCTACAGTAAGCGCTATGTTTTCACTGATCGTCCAGCGCGCTCTGGCATTGAAGAAATCGAGTACCTGATTGCGAAAGTTCCAAGCATTGTGGATGGAAACATCAAGAGAGGGGAGATTCCAGCTCAGTAATAAGTAGAGACGGGGAATAAATTGGGGAATTGTAGGGTCTGAAAAAAAGGCATTTGCGTAAAGATCGGCTGTAAACCAAGAACCTCGTGACACCCTTTCTATTGAGAAAATCTGGTTGCGGATGCCAGCTTGGATCTGGTTGATTTGATTGTAGCCATCCTGGATGGAAAAGATGTAGTGGGCGTCTGGAGACACGGTAGGCTTTGTAAGGCTTGCAAGACTTGCATACGGCTCTACAACGTGTTGCGAGGCGCTATAGGCTCTACGCGCTCTTGCAGCGATATCCAGTCCGTAGGTGAAAAGGCCGAGAGGTTTTACTTGATGGGATGCACTGTTCGTATACAAAATGCCGATGGCTCCCACATTCGGCGTCACGACGCACGGCCCCCAGTGGAGCGGTACCTGCAGCTTTTCCCTGACTTCGAAGCGTCCAGACCGATAGTCGGTAGGAGAGGGGAGGCCGCCGGAGGCCAGTTGATCGGAGTAGGCAAAATCGAGATAGGATGCTTTAGCCCACAGAGAAGACAGGATACCAAAGGGACCGATCGTTCTTGGAAGAAAGTGGAGATAGAGAGTGGGGAGGTCTTGCTTGATCGATTCAAAAAGATTGACGCGCGGTCTTGTTTTGAAGTTAACGATGGCAAACGGCTCTTGATGATGAACCCAAAAGAGCGTCTGTTTAGCGGCGCCTACTTCAAAATCTTCGCTTTTGAAATCGCTTGGCATTCGCACATCGCTATATTTATCCCAGGTTAGGGCAGAGCTGGTTTTGCCATTGAGACTACTCCAGTGATGAGCGCCTTCAAGACGGAATCGAAATTGCTTATTCGGCGCCGTTTCCAACCGATCTGTGCCCACATAACTTCTTGTTACACACGTCGCCTGTCCTTGAGGAGGGAAGTATTCGGTCTCCACGGCGCCCCCCCATCCCGTGCTCCAGCGATATTCCAGCCTGCCGAAGAGAGAAAAATCTTGCCATGAGTAGAGCTGACAACGCGCTCCTACTCTAGGCCCTTGCCCTTTATCCCAGTTGAGCGTGTAACGGATGATTGGATCGTGGCTTTTTTTGAGATTCAGTTTCAGTGAAGGGAGCCAGAACGTAGGCACTTTAAATAGGCGAAATTGTACATTTTTTGAGATGAAAAGGTCGTGGTTCAGCGCCTCCACTTTTGTAGCGAAAAGATCCCAGAAGCTGTCCTTATTTTCAGAGCTTGTAATCGACGCGTTTTCCACCTCATAGCTCCCATCGGATTTGAGATCGATTTTTTCTCCGCCGATATACCAAAGGCTGGAAAATGTTTTGCCTTGATAGACGGTGCCGGAGTGCGCAATGAAATCGTATTCTAAGCGGTTTCCTGTAAAGACTTTACCATTATACTGAATCATCAAATCGCCGGAGGCGTAGATACGGTGAATGGGCGTTTCTTGCTCCATGCTGCGTGTATATTCAATGTTTTGCGCCTGAATGCGGATTTCGGAGTTTTTGATCACGCCCCCTTCCGTTGTCTGCAGCACGAAGTTTTTGTAGGTCGGATTGCGTAGATCGACGATGATTTCAGCCGCGAACGCAGCAAAAAACGGACAGAGTAAAAAGACAAAAGAGGCAGTTGCACAACACAAGATGGAACGGTTCACGGGAGAGATAATATCTGCGAAAGAGGGGCGATTGCACGAAAAAATAGAAATCTCCTTGACTAGGGTATGATAACTGCTTAACATAAGCCGAAAAGGCTTAGTATGCTAGCTAGTATGACCGGCTTTGGTAGGGCCTCCCTAGATTCTCCTCTTGGAAAAGTGACTGTAGAAATACAATCTCTGAATCGGAAATATCTGGAGATTTTTGTCTCTTTGCCCAAGGAATTTGGGCAGTTGGAGTACGAGATGCGCAATTGGATCTCTGCTCAGATTGATCGGGGACAAATCTCTCTGCGCCTCTTTTTGCAGTTCTCTCCGGAGGCTGCTGTGAAACGAGTGCCAGACGCGCAAACTCTATCTGCTGTGAAAAGGCGTTTAGAGGCGCTTGCTCAAGAGATAGGCTATGACGTCAAAGAGATTGATTTCCCGTTGATTCTCCATTATTTACCCGTGGAAGAAAAGCTGCAATTTGCAGACAAAGAAGAGGCGCTTATTGTGGAGCGCTGCGTACAAGAGGCTTTGCAGCAGTTGGTGCGTATGAAGCACAAAGAGGGGGTCGCTTTGTCTGCTGATGTAACGGAGCGTCTGGCTCTATTAGAAAAGCAGCTTATGGCTATCGAAGAGATTTCTCCTGAAGCTTCGGAACGGATGCGCGAAAGGGTGCGCGAAAAGATCAGCGCGTGGGTACAGCTGAGCCCTGAATGGGAGGAGAAGGCGATGAAGGAGGTCGTCATTCTTGCAGAGCGGATGGATGTGACGGAAGAGATCACGCGGCTTAAATCCCATTTTAAGCAATTTCGAGACATTGTGAATTCTAGTAAGGGGGCTGTGGGGCGGAAGATGGATTTTTTAATCCAAGAGATGGGACGTGAAATCAATACTCTCGGTTCGAAGGCATCTGATGCGAAGATCTCTTATTTTGTTGTGGAGATGAAAAGCGAGCTGGAGAAAATGCGCGAACAGACCCAGAATATTGAGTGATTATGCAGTTACTAGGTGGATTGAAAAAAGGACTTGTCTTTGTGGTCAGCGCTCCTGCGGGAACGGGAAAGACTACCTTAGTGCGCAAGATTGTTCAAGAATTTGACTGTGTAGTCGAGAGCGTCTCTTACACGACCCGCCCGCCCCGCCCCCAGGAAACCCCAGGGCGCGATTACCATTTTATCAATCAGCAAGAGTTTGAAAAAATGTCCTCCAGAGGGGAGTTTCTCGAAAAAGCCACTGTCTTCGGCTTTTCTTATGGCACTTCGAGAAGTGCCGTAGAGAGGCTGCTCAATAGGGGCAAGCATGTCGTTCTCGTGATTGATACGCAAGGGGCTATACAAATCAAAAAGACCCTAGACGCCATTTTCATCTTCATCAGACCTCCCAATTTTGAAGAATTGCAACGACGCTTGCACGAAAGACGGTCGGATACGCAAGAGGCAATCGATACCCGCCTTTCTTGGGCAGAAAGGGAAATACAAGAGGCCGTCCATTACGACTATCAGATTGTTAATGCGGATTTGGCGATCTCCTATCAGGTTTTGCGCTCTATTCTCATCGCAGAAGAGCATAAAAATCGGTATCCACCCCAAAAGCACTAAAAAATCATTGCAATAAACGTCGGGTTGACCGATCCTCTTCTGGGAAAGGGATGGAGCAATGACGACCGGTTTACTGACAACAGAAGCGTTAAGAAAAAAGTTCAAAAATAACTTTAATCTCTGCAATTTTGCTATCAATATCGGCCGCAATATGGTGCTGAGCGGCGATTCATCGAATTTAGGACAGGTGTTGGAGGCGGTTTCCCGGAGAATTGATGAGACTTCCTCGGAAGACTTCACGGTTCCTAATATGTAGTGCATCATGAAAGAATCCGTTCTCATCACGTCTGCGCTTCCTTACGCAAATGGGGCGCTCCATTTTGGACACATTGCGGGAGCCTATCTTCCGGGGGATTGCTATGCCAGATTTGAACGGCTCATGGGACGCGAGGTGCTCTATATTTGCGGTTCTGATGAGTACGGTGTTGCGATCACACTGAGCGCTGAGATGGCGGGACGTACCCCAAAGCAGCAAGTCGACCTCTTTCATGCGATCAACCGCGCCCTATTTGAAAAACTCCAATTTTCTTTCGATCATTATAGCCGCACCACATGGCCCGGTCATGTGGACACAGTGCAGGAATTTTTTATTGCACTCCAGAGCAAAGGATTGATTGAAAAGAAAACGAAGGAGCATCTCTACTCGGAAACGGAGAGACGGTTTCTCGCTGACCGTTATGTGATCGGTACGTGTCCGAAGTGCGGTTACGAAGAGGCGCGCGGCGATGAGTGCCAACGATGCGCTTCTTCCTACGAGGCAACCGATCTAAAAAATCCCCGTTCCAAGGTAACAGGCTCTTCCTTAATCCGAAAACCGAGTGAGCATCTCTATTTGCGCTTTGATCGATTCAAAGAACAGCTTACAGAGTGGCTGACTAAAAAAAATTGGAAAGAAAATGTCCTCCACTTTGCCATGCGTTATGTAAACGAGTTGAAGCCCCGCGCGATTACCAGAGATTTGGAGTGGGGCGTTCCTGTGCCAGGCTATCCTCATAAGGTCTTTTACGTATGGTTTGACGCTCCTATCGGATATATCTCCGCGACGAAGGAGTGGGCGCAAAAAATGGGTCAGCCCGATCTCTGGAAGCAATATTGGCTGAATCCAAAGACGAAATTGATCCAGTTCATTGGTAAGGACAACATTCCCTTTCATGCTGTCTTTTTCCCTGCCATGCTGATGGGACAGGAGGCGCCTTACAAACTTCCCGATGAGATTCCGGCCAATGAATTTCTCCTCCTAGAGGGGAAACAATTTTCCAAATCCGATGGATGGACTATCGATCTCGAAGACTTCTTTGCCAAGTATACCGCCGATCAAGCGCGCTATGCGCTTGCCGCCAACGCCCCAGAATCGGCCGATTCGGAGTTTAGTTGGAAAGATTTCCAGATGCGTTGTAATGCAGAGCTGCTCGGTAAGTTTGGTAATTTCATTCATCGCACTCTCGTGTTTGCCAAAACCCATTGCGCCTCAGTGATCCCTCCTTTAGGAGATCTTCATGAAGTGGATCTGAAATTTTTGGAACAAGTGAAGCTCCTAACGGATGAAATGAGTCAAGCCTTCGGAGCCTTTCATTTGCGTAAAGCATGCCAACGGCTGATGGAGCTTGCTGCAGCAGGAAACGTCTATTTCGATACAAAAAAACCGTGGAAATTTTCCTCCGACTCCGCGCTGCGCTCTTCCTTAGAGACGACTGTGGCTTGCTCTATTTTCTGCATCATTCGACTCGCTCTTGCCGCATCGCCGCTGATGCCTGACTCTGCCGAAAAAGTTTGGCGTTTACTCGGTTTTCGATCGACGCTGTCTAAGCAGAATTGGCAAAAAATCTGCTCCATGCCGATGCCTGTAGGGCAGAGGTTGACTGAGCCGGAGATCCTATTTCGCAAGATAGAGGATGCGGAGATCGAACAAGAAATTGCGAAATTAGGAGTTCTAGTGCAAAGCGCGACGCATAAGACAACCCCATCTCCCACCCCCTCCGCTTACATCCCCCTGAAGCCCCTTGTGCAGTTCTCTCAGATCGAAGCGCTCGATCTACGCGTAGCACAAGTACTGGAGGCTATAAAAATTCCCAAATCGAAAAAGCTGTTAAAACTGCTTGTGGATCTTGGCTTTGAGACGAGAACTATTGTCTCTGGCATCGCCCTCTCTTATGAACCCGAGCAATTGATTGGGAAAAAGATTGTGGTGATTGCCAACCTTGCCCCCGCTACGATCATGGGTGTTGAGAGCAAAGGGATGGTCTTTGCCGCTTCTTCAGGGACCCAATTAGAACTTCCTCTCATCCAGCATCTTTTACCAGGCAGTGTCATTGCTTAATGTACCGCCTTTTAGGTACACCCCCTAGAAGCACAGCTTCTGAGCGCAGCTTCTAGCCCCGTATAACGATTTTGCACTTGATCGTTATGGATCGCGATTGCAATCGCTTTCTTGGTTCCCACGAGATACACCTGCCTTTTGCCTCGCGTGACGGCGGTATAGAGCAGGTTCCGATGTAAAAGCTTGAAATGCGATGTATGAACTGGAATGACGATGCAAGGGCATTCGCTTCCCTGATACTTATGTACCGAAGTCGCATACGCTAAAACAAGCTCATCGAGATCGGAAAAATCGTAGGAGACGTTTCTTTCATCGAACACCACGACCACTGTCTGTTCGGAAGGGTCGATGGTTCCGATCCGGCCAATATCTCCGTTGTAGACCTTCCTATCGTAGTCATTTTGGATTTGCATCACCTTATCTCCCACGTGAAAACGGCGTCCTGCACGAAACAAGGGTGTTTGGCTTGGATTTAACAGGGTTTGCAATGATTCATTGAGGAGTTCTGCCCCAATAACGCCCCGTTTCATCGGCGAGAGAACTTGAATTTCATCGAAAGGATCTAAATTCCAACGCGCAGGGATCTCTTTGGAGACGAGTTCGAGAATGACCTGCTGAATAGCCTCTGGCGTTTCCGCTTCGATGTAATGAAAATCGCTTTCGGGAGGCGTATCGATGGAGGGGAATTCTCCATGATTAATCCGGTGCGCATTCGTGATGATCAGTGAGCCCCTTGCTTGTCGGAAAATCTCCGTTAGCCTAGTGACTCCCACCAGGGAAGATTGGATCACATCGCGCAGTACAGTCCCAGGTCCCACGCTTGGCAGCTGATCGATATCGCCCACCAGCAAAAGCCGCGCATCGCCGGGAAGAGCTCTGAGTAAGTGAAAGAGGAGGGCCGTATCGATCATGCTTGCCTCATCGACGATTAATAGATCGCAATCGAGAGGATTGTCCGCGCCCCGTTTAAAACCGCCCGATGCAAAATCCATCTCCAATAAAGCGTGGATTGTAAACGCCTTGCGATGGGTAATCTGCGTAAGCCGCTTCGCGGCCCTGCCTGTGGGCGCTGCCAAGAGAACTTTATCTGTCAATTTCAGCGTGACGCCCAAGATGGCATTTGTGATGGTGCTCTTTCCCGTTCCTGGCCCTCCCGTAATGACATGCACCTTATCGGTTAGCGCCTGGATGACTGCCTGCCTTTGCTGATCCGCAAAGCGGATACGGAGCTTTTCTTGCGCCCAATCAGCCGCCCGTTCCGTATCGATCTGGCGGATCTTTTGCGCATGCTCTTTCAAGCGCAGGAACGACTGGGCGATCCCCTGTTCGTAGGAAAAAAAAGATCCCAGCCAGAGCAAAGGAGCCTTTCGAACCAATGCCTTTTTTGTCACAAGGCTCTGAATGACCCCTTCCAATAAGGATACGTCCACTTCGAGCGTTGCAGTAGCAAGGGGTAAAAAATCAGCCTCTGGATAACAGGTATGACCCTCACCCGCAAGCTCCCAAAGCACATGCTGAATGCCCGCAGAAAGCCTCTCTGGAGAGTGGAGCGCAAACCCCAGCTTTTGCGCTACAGCGTCTGCGAGCTTGAACCCGATGCCAAAAATATCTTTTGCAAGATTGTAAGGGTTTTCTTGCACCTTAGCGATACTTTGCTCGCCATAGACTTTATAAATTCTTTGCGCGTAGGCAGGACTGACCCCATAGGTGCGCAAGAAGATCATGATATCGCGAATGAAGCGCTGCTCTTTCCAGCAGCTTTTCAATTTTTCGACCTTTTTTTCGCCAAGGCCTGCAATCTCATACAACCGATGCGGAGTCTCCTCAATAACCTGCAGAGTCTGTGTTCCGAAGAGATCGACGATTTTTTTCGCAAATACAGGGCCTATGCCCTTGACGAGTCCTGATTCCAAATATTTTTGAATGCCCGCAAGATCGCTCGGCATTTCTACCGTATAGTCGGCCACTTCGAATTGGCGTCCGTGGGAAGGGTGCACCTTCCAAGCCCCTCTGCAGCAGACCGCCTCTCCTGGCTGCAAAGCAGGGATGCACCCCACAATGACCGTGAACTCTTTTTTCCCAGGCTCTTTCAGACGAGCGACGGTAAATCCATTTTCCGGCTGCGCATAGACGATCGCCTCGACAGTTCCCTTTAATTCATCCATAGGAGAAAAAGTTTTTATTAAGCGGTTTCAGACTACCAGGTATCTTCCTCATCCTCAAGGAGAATTTGATTGTGTGGAATTCGGACTCAAATATATAATGGCGCTTCATTTTCCCCCTGATCCGGGTTAGCTCAGCGGTAGAGCAGTGGACTGTTAATCCATTGGTCGTATGTTCGAATCATACACCCGGAGTTTCCTAATTCCATCTATAAGTCACTCTGGTACAACAAACTTCAAACCAGAGGCTTTCATGCAAAATTTCTCGAAAGAGCGGATTTTCCGCATTTT
>JACRBF010000026.1 GCA_016213175.1 Chlamydiia bacterium | reverse complement strand
GATAGAATCTGCTTCGTCAGCTTTACAGCAAATTTTTTGTCTTCACTCGTGCCTTGTACTCGTACAATGGTCGCTCGCTCCAGACAAAAAATTTGCGCAGCCTTCTTACATATTCTATCAATAGAATTTTAAAGCACTATATATACCCGTTCCACCTCAAAGGCACCCAAAGCAAATCGATTCAAATCCTCTCAAATCGAATAAAACAGCGTGGTTAATATTAAGTCAATATTGACCTCGCTTTTTTATTCGATTTTAGAGAGATTTCAATGCGATTTTCTTGGGTGCCTTTGAGGTGGAACGGGTATATTGCATCCAATACCGAAGAGAAATTCCCTACTTCATCCCGAGTTCTTCGAGGACAAAACGCATCCCGCGAGGGGTAAGAACGACTGCCGCCTCATCCAACTTTTCGACAAAATTGGCCTGGGCGAGGTGTTTAACGATGTTTTTTGTGGCGGTCTCTTTTTGACCGAGCGCCCGAGCAACGGCGCCGCATAGGACGCTACTAAAAGGATCGCCTTTTTGGGATGCGATTTTGTAGAGCTGGATGAGGAATTTCTCATCGGGAGTGCGTCCTTTATGGCTCATCGCTTCTTTAACCTTGCGCCTTGAGGGGTATCTTCGATGAGATAGCCTCTTGCCAACAGGGCATCACGCATCGCATCGCTGACAGAGAAATTTTTCTGACGTCTAGCCTCTTCCCGTTTTTCTAATAGCGCACGCACCTCTTCAGGCGCCTCTTCAGGCGCTTGGAGCGGGAGCACAGCAAGAACCGCATCCCATTGTTTGAATAGTTCTAAGGCTTTGCCAGCCTCTTGCACGCCTAGCTTTTGCTCATCGCAAAGGGCGTTGAGCTCCCGTACTAAGTCAAAAAGAGCTGCCAGAGCCGAGGAGATATTGAGATCGTCCGCAAGCGCCGTTTTAAACAAGAGGGCAGCCCTTTCAAGAGGGCCTGTAGCGTAGTCTGCTGCGCTAAACGTTCGGATTTCGCGTAGACGTTGAATCAGATCTCCGATGCGTTGAAGGCTGGAGCGCGCGGCATCGAGTCCTGCCATTTGAAAGTTGAGCTGCGTCCGATAATGAGTAGAAAGCAGAAGATAGCGCACCTCTTGGCCTGTATATCCTTTGTGGAGAAGATCTCGGAGAGTATAAAAATTGCCGAGGCTCTTCGACATCTTCTTATGATCTACAAGAAGATGCTCTACATGTACCCAGTACCGCACAAACCGGCATCCAGTACACCCTTCCGACTGGGCAATCTCATTTTCATGATGGGGAAAAAGGTTATCGATACCGCCGCAATGGATGTCAATGGAAGCTCCAAGGAGTTTCATCGCCATGGCGGAACATTCGATATGCCAGCCCGGACGGCCTCTGCCAAAGGGACTCTCCCAATAGATATGGTGGTCACACTCGGGATCGTATGCTTTCCAAAGGACAAAATCGGAAGCGTTTTCCTTATCGTATTCGTCTGCTTCGTTAGCGCCGCTCGCATTGACTTTGAGGTCTTCGAGCGCCAGATGAGAAAGACGCCCATAGGAGGGAAATTGTTTGATCTTATAATAAATGCTGCCCCGATCGCCTTTATAGGCAAACCCTTTTTTTAAGAGGATTTCGATCAAATGGATCATCTCAGGGATATAAGCCGTTGCAGCAGGGTAGTGCTCAACGGGTTGAATAGAGAGGGTTTTCATGTCCTCAAAAAAGGCGATCCGGTACGGCTCGGTGTAAGCGTTTAAGGCGATCTTCTTGGCGATGGCTCCGCGGATCGTCTTGTCGTCAATATCAGTGAGATTCATCGCTTGTTCGACAGAAAAGCCAAAAAATTGAAGAGTGCGCCTCAAAAGATCTTCAAAGACATATGTTCTAAAATTACCGATGTGGGCAAAGGCGTAGATCGTAGGGCCGCATGTATACATGCGGATCTGATTTGCATGCTTTGCTACGACCTCCTCTTTTTCCCTGGTTTCTGTGTTATAGAGTTTCAAACGCACCGGTCACCTCAACAATTCTTGCAACTGACGATAGTTGGTTTTTCCGGTTCCCATAAGGGGAATTTCATTGACTTTCTTCACCACTGAGATCTTGATGAGCCTGCTAAATCCTGCCTCCTTTAAAATCTGGTGGATCTCTTCTCGATCAAGCGGAACCGTGCTAAACAGGATAATTTGAGGCCTCCCTTCCACTCTTTCATCTGCGCAAAGGGCCAGGGAGGGAGCATCTGCCGAGATTCTTCCGCTTATAGTCAACGCCGCTGCAAGACTCTCCTCAATAGCACTCAAGCTGATCATTTCACCACCGAGTTTTACAAAGCGCTTGAGCCTGCCGGAGAGGATCAAATTACCCTCCGGATCAAGATAGCCAATATCCCCAGTCCGATACCACTGCTTGCCTTGCATTTCGATGAAGGGTGTCTGCGAACTCCCCAAGTAACCGCTGAATACATTGGGGCCTCGGACGCAGATTTCTCCCTCTTGCCCTTCTGCTAAAAGCTTCTGTGTTTCTGGATGGATCGTGCAGAGTTCAATGCCGGGAATGAGCTGTCCTACACCTTTAGGGGGTGCATCAAACCGTGTGAGGCTGAGAATCGGCGCGCATTCGGTAATGCCATAGCCTTCGATTAACTGGGCGTCTGTGTGTAGATTTTTTACGCGCGCATAGAGTTCTTGCGGAGTTTTTTCGGCTCCCGTCACAAACATGCGCACCGTTTTCAGCTGTTCTTCTCGCGCTGCGGCAAAAAGTCCTTTGAGAAAACTGGGTGGGCTGCAGAAAATAGTAGCCTGCCAACGCTCGATCCCTTCGGCGAGAGCAAATCCATCGGTAGGATCGGGGTAAAAGGATGCCCGGATGCCTGCAAGCAAGGGGAAAAGCCCCGTTACAGAAAATCCAAAAGAGTGGAACGGAGGCAAACCTCCAAATAACACATCGTCTTTTGTCAGATTGATGCATTGCATAGCCGCCCTCTGATTCATCAGGATATTGTCATGCGAAAGAGGGACCCCTTTGGGACTTGCTTCAGTGCCACTCGTGAAGAGAATGACGGCAGGATCTGCGCTCTGCGCTCTGTACTGCAGTTTTTTTAAAACAAAGGCATTAGGGCAAACGGCAAGAAAGGCACCAGCGAGTTTATGTTTGAGGGATAACGAACTTTTAAGATCTTCGAGGAGCTGGATTTTTCCTGCTAAGGAGCCAAAATCGGCATTGGCAAGACGCTCCAAAAAGCGCCAAGAACTGATAACCGTCTTGATGTCCGCCATCCGGGTCATCTCATCAAGGTATTTGGAACCCAAAGTCCAGTTCAACATCACAGGCACTTTTCCCGCAAAGAGGAGCGCCAAGATGAGCAAATAGGCGCCGACAGAGGCGGGAAGCATGATCCCAACACGCGTATCCGGCAGAGTTCGAAAATGGAGCGCTACAATGAGGGCTGCTCGCTTCATTTTTTTATAGCTAAGCACGCCCACGAGATCATCTCCACACGCTGCATATCCGCCCAAGCGACTACACACAGAAAGAAAAGCCTCCGGAATCGTAGCGCCTGAGGAAAGCTGAGGGGGCTTACGGAAAGATTCGTGCGGCCAGCAGGCGGCGCCCGTGAGCTGAGAAGGGCGCTCTGAGCCTCTAGCCCCCTCAGCCACTTCCAGCGCGCTACCCACGGTGTCGATATCTTCCGGATGGAGCTGCGCCACGCGATAGGTCTTCGTAATGAAGGAGATCAACTCTGCAATATTGAGGGAATCCATCCCTAGATCTGTCGCTAAATTCATTTCGGGGGAAATTTCGATGCCCGGGTGATCAAGAATGCGTCTGATCTCAGCGTAGACCTGGGTACGGGTTTCATTGGAAATCTCACTCTCTTCCAACGCTTTTTTTTGTAGAGTAGGTTGGGGTTGAAAAGGTTGCGGCACGTCTTTACGAAAAAAACTGTAAGAGACTAACCGAAGCGGCTCCGTATCGACGATGCGCCCTCCCTCATCAGGGTAGCGGTTATACCACTGTTCCAGATAGCGATTGAAGGCAAGCCTAGAAGCATTTCGCGGCAGATCTTTGCCTGGCAAGGCAAAGGTAATGGTGATCTCTCTGCGGGGACAAAAAAACAGTCCATTTTTGAAAAGGACCTTGATCCCATGCCACACAGTAGCAGAAAGATCGGGAACTCTCCCCAGCAAGGCACGAGAAAAACTGCTCCCCCACAGGCCTGACGTACGGACGAGGATCACAGTCACCTCTGGACACTCTTGGACAATCGCATGGACGCCAGAGGCGCCTCCAATGACCTCTTTGCCCGAATTTTTCAACCTTCCTGCTGGATAGAGGACGAAACGACTCCCCTGCTTTAATTCATCCGCAATCTTACGTACCGCAGCCTCAGCCTTTTGAATTTTGATCTGATTCACAGAAGTATCGAAATTAGGAATAGAGACCGCGCGCACAAGATGCATCAGAGGTTTTAAAATCGGAGTGCGGTAAATGTACTCCACCACTAAAGGCTTCATCCGATATTTAGGCCAGAGGAGGACGAAGAGGAGGAGAGGATCCATGTGCGCTGGATGGTTTGGCAAAAAGAGGAGCCCATCCTTCGGAGACAAGGACTTCAACAACCCCAACCCCTCCACCCGCACTTTGTAACGCAGCGAGAGCATCCGCCAAGAGATCCAAGCGACTATATTCCAAACAAGACGCAGCATGCCTCCAATTGTCTCCCCTCCCTCAATTTTTCAGCCACAACTTTTTTCTTTTTCGTAATTTCTTAACCAACTGAAGAAGAGCAAATTGGACAATTTTTTCTAAACCGTCTATAGTCAGAAAAGCGACAAACCAAGGAGTCTTTATGCGAAGAGTCGGAGATGTTAGCGGTTCTTATGAATCTCATTCCCCCCGAAAACCCATAGACCCCTCCAGAGAGTTGCTCACCACCGCCGATGAGGTTGAATCGCTTGGCACAGGAGTAATGCGGCACCCCGTTTCAAAATACGGCCAATGGCGCTCTACAGAAGCGCATTCCTATGTCTGGCAGAGCAGGAAAACCCTCTCACCAATAGAACGCAGGGTTTCTTCTCTCTCTGCACGAGTACTGCCTCATTTGGCATAAGTGGCGTTGTATTGATCTAATACTGCGCCACTTACGATCGTTGAATCTGGGCAGCTTTGACGCAGCTGAAATACAAAGTTATTTTCGATAATTGGTATAACAACGCGTAGAAAGATTCACGATGAAGAGGGGCTCCTTCAAGACTTGAAAATGTTCTCCGCTCATCTGGAGAATCGGCTTCAGGTAGGCGTCGCGCTCCAGGACAAGCTGGTGATGGCAGTCGAAGGAAGAGGGGTGAACACGCTTCAGAAGTCCCGCATAAAAAGAGACGGGAATGTGATGGGGAAGCTTCATTACTTCCCCCGCCTTTACTTCCTCATAGGTTGGATAAAGAAGCGGTTGCAAGGCAACCGTCCATACATCAGGATTGCGATAAAGCGCATTCAAACGGTTCAGCGCCTTGGGACTTGCAAACCAATCTTTAGCGCTGATGGGAATAACGATTTCTTGTTCCGATAGCGAATGGGCCGCGCGGTGAAGGCAGGCAACGGGACCTAACCGCTCTGCGTTTTGGATAAGGATCACTCGATGATCTTGTTTATTCTCTACTACAAAGGATTTGATCTTTTCTAAAGTGCCATCGTGCGATCCATCCTCGAATACAACAACTCTACACTGATCATACTCTTGCTCAAAAATGGATCGTAACGTCCGCTCACACCACAGCGCATCCTTATAAGCATAGAGGACAATGACAAAAGATTTAGATGGCTCTAAAGAAGAGATCGGCGTACGCGCCGAAAGTTTTTTCTCTCTGGGCGGTTGCGCGCCTCCTCCCATCCAATACCCGAACCATACAAAGAGTAAGAGAGGGATCAGATACAAGGTTTTTCGGATCACTCAGCAGCCTCTATTGACAGACTTTCATGGCTTTCAAAATCTGCAGAGAGCACAGAGAGATGTTCATAGGGTTTCAAAGAGCGGATATACCGCTCGAAAAATACCTGCTGAACTAGATCGACTCCCTGAGAAACTTCTCGATTTACAATGTAGAGCACATCGGGAATGTATTGAGAATGGCCCCCCGCCATCTCTAACATAGGCACCATATAGGACATAGGGGAGGCGACTTCCAGGTATTCTCCCTTATAGAGCAGGTCTGCCTTCTCAATCCTCTTGAATAATCCAGCGTAAAACGTTTGCAGATGCGACGCTGTAAAGGGAAGCTCTCGAATCCCTTTCTCTATTGCCTGTGCGGAATAGGGACGAGAAAGCCCCATCTGAAAAGAAGGGTACTCGCGGTACTGCCCATAGGTGAGCCAAAGGTCGGGATTGGCGTAATACTGGTTCAATTTTTGCAGCACCCATTCATGAGAAAACCAATCCTCCCCCCGCAAAACAACGACGATCTCATCGTCGTTCATCCCCTGCACCGCCCCTGCGAGATTCGCGAGAAATCCGAGAGAACGTTCATTGCGCACCATCTGTGTTTGCGCCATACGCACGCTGCTATGGACGAGATCCTGGACGAGATCGAAACTTCCATCATCCGAAGCATCATCGATATAGAGAATACGAAAGGGATCGTAGTTTTGCGTAAATACAGAACGGAGCGTTTTTTCGACAAAAGCTCCATTATTCCGTCCCACAATAAGAATGGTAAAGGGGAGGTTCGTAATGGGATATTGCGTGGGAGTAAACGCAGAAGAGCCCTCCCCCCTCTCTTTGAAAGCAAGTCTTGTCGCCAACAACTCAGGCACATTCCAGCGAGCCGCTGAAAATCCAGCTGAAAACCCAGCGGCAAGCAAAATCAGAAAAAAAAGAAACCTTTTCATGCCAACTCCTGATTGTCTCCGGAAGGAGAAAAGGTTTCAAGGAGAAACCTACTTTTTGCAAGAAGACGCGGCCATTGTTTCCCAAAGCCCTACTACGTTGCCTTCTGTATCGGAAATGTAGGCATAATATCCCATGCCGGGAATTTCCATTTTTGGCATGACCATTTTACCGCCAGCCTTTAATACCTTCTTCAAATACTCATCCACAGAACTTACGTGGATAGCCACGACAGGGGCTGTCACTTGCGCGGTGCGCTGCATCATTCCCCCGTTGATTGCACCAGCCTCTTTCGGCATACGATTGTCATCTACATGAACCGTTCTTACGCCTACGTAATCCATCCCTTCGATGTCTTGCATCTGCCAGTTGAAGATCTCGTAGAATTTTTTTGCCCGTTTCATATCATCAACCGGAATTTCGAAATGAACGACTTTATCCATACATTGCCTCATTATTTTCGAGGCAATAAGTATACAGGGAACATTATTTATAGACAAACCGATTCAAAAATCGGATCTAATCCAGCGCTATTTTCAGCAATGGCCTTAGCAACGGCCTTGCCGATCCAACCATGATAGAGAAGTCCCCTCGATCCCAGCCCCGTGAAAACCCAACTCTTCGCATCCAATCTTCGCACCACGGGGCGATACCCTTTGAGACGGGCGATACGGACAGCGGAGCGCACTTCAAGTACTTCAAAATCTCGCGCAGGAGGATAAAATTGGGCGATTTTCTCTTTTAAGGTAATAGCGATAGAGGAATCGGGAAGCGCGCTTGTGTAATGCTCTTCGTAAGTCGATCCAATCTGACAACATCCTTCGTCTTCTGTTGGCGTGATGTGTCCATGGGAGACTAAACTAAATGGCAATCTTTCAGGCCATCTGCAGATCAAGGTTTGTCCCTTGGTGTTTTTTAAAGGAAGGTCTTTGCAAGAAGCAAAGGCAAGCGTATCTGCACCTGTAGTCAAGACCGTCTGATCGAAATTCTCTAGCATAGATAGCGATGGGACACTCTCCTGTACGAGCAGAGCCCCCTTTTGCTGGCACGCCTTCCAAAGACCTTGTAAATAGAGGCGCGAATAGACGCTAATGCCTTCTGCAATCCATAAGCCGCTGCCAAAACGGACATCGTCCAGCCACTCGGCCCCCTTATGTTTCTTGGCGCATTTCATAAAGTCAGTTCTTTGTTGTCCTGTCAACACGGGCCTGAAAATCCCTGTTTTCTCGGCAACAGGCGCTCCCAGCGCCGTTTCTGCAATAGCAAGAAGATCCTCCGCCTCGCGCATTCCATCAGAGGCCCCCCAAGATCTACAGGCTCTTCTTCCTGCGAAAGGATGGAGCAGTCCTGTCGAAACGCCGGAGGCTCCTCCGCCAATGCCCCGAGGATCAAATAACGTGGAGCAAATCCCAAGGGTTGCTAAATGCCAACAAACAGAGAGGCCGGCAAATCCTGCGCCTACGATCGCTATACTGCCGCCGGCCTGAAAAGAATTATTCTGTAGAAGCATTAGACCTTGAAGACGCCTTCACCGATTCCCCGTAGACAAAACCGCTTGATACAGTACTTCCTTGTAGTAATTGATAACTTTCGGCAGCAAAATTGAAAAAAAAGACAACGACTGGGGCTAAAATAGCTGCAAAGGGGAGCATGATAAAAAACCATTCCAACGCAACAGAAAGTGACCGGCCAGCGATAGAAAAACTAACATTGGTCAAAATAGCCGCCAAACAGAGCGCCCCTGCCACGAGAAGCGTGGGAAGAAGGGCGAGCATAAAGAGGGCAAGTCCGCTTAAAAGCCTGTGCCGTAAAACCAGAGAAATCTGCCGAGCCAAGGAATCGCGGATGGGCGACTGGAGCGCAACAACCGGAGCCCCAAAAAAGAGGAGCCCTAGATTAAAAAGGCAGAGGGCAAGTGAGCTAAAGATGAGTAAAAAGGGTCCAAAAGAGAGGACTACGCTAAAAAAATTGCCTAACAGAGGGGTCTCTTTTAAGAGAAAGAAAACACCGAGGATAATCCATAGGCAGAGGTAAATGAGGATAGGCACAATCGATAGGTAGGAGGTTCCAATGATGAGTTCTGCTGAATGGCTCATTAATTTTTTAAAATCAAGAGTAAGCTGTTTTGCCTCATGGTGATGCATTCGAATTAACAAGATACCTAAAGCAAATAAAATCCCCGATGACAGGAGAATGGGCAAGAAGACAAAACTCATAGAGACCCACTCGCCTGTCTCAAAGGCAACGGCTCTACAGAATACGACAAAAATGCCGCAGAATACGAGTACAGGAAATGCGAGCGCCAATTTTTTTTTAGAAAAAGAGAGCGTCACCGCGCGGCTAAATGCCCTTTCAAGATCAGACCAGTTCATGATGGGAGGATTATAAAGGAAATATCGATTTGGATCAAAGCTTTGCGAACAGGTCTGTCGCCCGAATGAGGGCATCGGTAATCCCCGGTTCGCTTGCCGCGTGTCCTGCATCGGGGATGATTTCGAATTTTGCCTCAGGCCAAGCTTTGTGCAGCTCCCAGGCGCTCTCGAAAGGACAAATGATATCGTAGCGTCCCTGAATAATGACGCCAGGAACGGGAGCAAGCGCACTTGCGTGCTCGATTAACCAGTTGTCCGTCTTAAAAAAGCTCCGATTGAGAAAATAGTGGCATTCGATTCTGGCCAAGGCGTCCGCATGTTCGTTTCTCGTAAAGTGCTGGTAAAGAGCGGGATCAAAAATGAGCTTCAAGGTCGCAGCCTCCCAGCCACTCCAAGCCTTGGCCGCCTCCTGCCGAATCGCCTGATCTTTCGCAGTCAGGCGTGCGTAATAAGCGCTCACAAGATCTTTTCTTTCGTGAACGGGGATTAACTCTAAGAATTTTTCCCATGCATCTGTAAAAATATGGTGCGCTCCGAACTGGTAAAACCAATCAATCTCTTTTTTACGGGCAAGGAAAATACCGCGTACGATGAGAGCGCGTACGCGCTTAGGGTGCGTCTCCGCGTAGGCAAGCGCCAAGGTGCTGCCCCAGGACCCCCCAAAAACGAGCCAACGCTCGATGTGTAAATGCTCCCGTAAACATTCCAAGTCCTCTACGAGATCCCAGGTTGTGTTATTATCTAAATTTGCATGAGGACGGCTTTTACCGGCTCCCCGTTGATCCATGAGCACGATCCGATAAACTGTTGGATCGAAATAGCAGCGATGGCTCGGCTCGGTCCCTGACCCGGGACCTCCGTGCAAAAAAAGGGCGGGCAGTCCGTCTGGACGCCCTGATTCTTCCCAGTAAAGACTATGTCCCGATCCAACATCCAGATATCCGGTGCAGTACGGCTCAATCGGAGGATATTTCGTTTTCATCTCGATTTGTACAAATAGTTGGGGCGCATGATGGGAGTCCCCTTGCCACCGCGCGCCTCCAATCGTTCATAGACGATTTGAATGGCGATTCCGACGCAGCGGGACAGTCCGAAAAGCACAGTGAAATAGTCGGGATACGGAAATCCCGCCGCCATGAGCATTGTTCCTGTGATGGCATCAACGTTAGGATAAGGATCGGAAATTTTTGGATTCTCTTTGAGAACGCGGCTCCCCTCGCTGCGCAAAAGCATTGCGATTTTCACAAGCGGATGCGCACTAAAATGCTTTTGACAGTATTGGTAGCAGACGGTCGCCCGCGGATCTTCAACGCGCAGCACGGCATGTCCAAACCCGTACACCAATTCGTCATTCTGGAGTTTTTTCCGAATAAGCCTTTCGATATCTGCCGCAGTTGCCAACTCCCCCGTTTCTTTCAAAACGCCTTGCACAAACTCTAAGCAGTCTTGATTCGCTCTTCCATGCCTGGAACCTGCAAGTGCCGTCATCGCAGCAGCAAGAGAGCCATGCATATTTTCGAGTCCTGACGCAACTGCTTTGCCGACAAACGTCGATAAATTACCGCCGTCGTGATCAAAATGAAGCACATCGAATAGCCGCATGACTTGGATGAGTTCGGGGGTTTTGGGGTGCGGCATATGAAGCATATGGATAAAATTTTCCATATAACCCAATTCCGGCTTGGAGGGATTTCCTGCTCCCCATCCGGCGTGATGGTTAATCAAGGCAGCGGCAATTTGAGGCAGTCTTGCAATGACATTGAGACAATCTTCGCGGTAATTCCCGATCCCTTCGCACATGCCTGCAATGAGAAGCGCCCCAGCAAACCCATCCATGGGATGTCCGGTCCGAGGCAGTGTGTGAATCGCTGCAAGGGTCTCTTTTGTGCAGATTGCCCTTCGATTTAAATCGCTTTGGAATTGCCCAACCTGTTCTTTCGTACCATTCTTCCCATGATAGAGGAGATAGATGACTTCTATGGGATCTCTGGCTGAGAGCTCTCTAATGGGGTGTCCTACATAGGAGAGCCCCTGATTCGGGTCTACAGCGGAAGTCACGCAGTACCCCGCAGGCACTCCTCTTAAGCCCGTCTCTAAATGTTCCTTCGTAATCTCAAAAAGGACGTCCTCTTTCATTAGACCTCTTGCGTAACTAATGGTTCGTTGATTTTCTGGATTATTTTGTCCGATTTTCGACTTCAAAATTGGGGAGCAATATCGACAACAGTATATTGCTCCCCAATTTTAAATCGAAAATCGGCTCAAAAGAACCCGAAAATCGACAGAACTTTAGCTACGCAAGAGGTCTATTAGACCTCTTGCAGTAAATGGGAAACAAGATCCCTTTCTTCCATAAGCTCTTGTTGAGTAAGGCGGATCTTTTCTTTCAAGAAGGGATCGATCGTCAAATGAGAAACAATCTCCCAATCACCATTCCCATTTGATCTGCAAGGAAATGAAAAGACCAATCCCTCAGAGAGTCCGTAAGGATTGTGGTCAGAGGCAACGGAAAGAGAAAACCAGTCTCCTGACGCCGTCGGCGTTACGATAGAGCGGATGGTTCCAATAATGGCGTGAGCTGCCGAGGCAGCAGAAGATTTGCCTCGCGCGGCGATCACTTCAGCGCCCCGTTTTTGTACCTGTTGGATGAAGGCCCCTTCGAGCCATTTTCTATCGGGAATAGCCTCAAGAACAGGAACACCCCGAATATGGGCGTTGAGAAAATCGGGCACTTGAGTAGAGGAGTGATTTCCCCAAATCGCTACGCGAGAGACCTCTTGCACCCCGACTTGCGCTCGCATAGCGAGCTGAGCTACCGCCCGATTTTGATCTAGACGCGTCATAGCAAAAAACTGACGCCTTGGCAAATCAGGTGCATGGTGCATCGCAATGAGACAGTTCGTATTGCATGGATTGCCTACAACAAGCACTCTCACATCTCTTGATGCCGAACGATTGAGGGCACGTCCCTGTTCCACAAAAATCTTGCCATTGTCTCCTAACAAATCTTTACGCTCCATTCCTGGGCCGCGCGACTTCGCACCCACTAACAGCGCGTAATGAACGCCTTGGAAAATCTGGTTTGGATCGCTGCCGATGCGCACTTCTTTGAGGAGTGGCAAAGCGCAGTCTTGTAATTCCATTGCGACGCCTTCAAGCGCTTTGTTCATTGCAGGCACATCCAAGAGATGAAGAGCGACTGGTTGATCCGGTCCCAATAAATCGCCCTGGGCAATGCGAAAAACCAAACTATAGGCAATTTGACCCGCAGCTCCCGTAATGGCAATCCTTGCAACCTGCCTTTTCATCCTTTAAATTTCTCCATCATTTTCCCTTTGCATAGGACAAGAAAACTATGAACCGCCGCTTCATGCGCCTCTGTAATCCAAGTGTCGAATCCCCGAACCTCGGAAGGCAGGCTCTCTCCGCTAGACTGAATCAGGGTCTGTAATACATAAGACGGCTTTCCCTCTACTTGCCCCAAATGAGCATTCAATGCAAGAGTCCCCTTGGGCTTATGCAGCGGGTACGCTACGTTCAGATTAACAGCTACGGGACTCTCATCAATAGGGTTTAAAGAGAACAATTCCTTATCCATATTCAATTGAATGTGGAGCTTTTCCGCCAAGAAATGGAGAGGATTTTCCTTAGGATCGTCTAAACGCACTCCGTTTAGATAGCGCATTTCGCATCGCACAAACTTAAGCGGCGCAGAGTGGGAGGGATACAGTTCGGAAACAGCCTCTACAAGGCGTAAAATAAGACGTTTAAATGAGCTCCAAGAATAGCCTTTGGCCTCATTGGCCGTAATCACACCGGGCCCTATTTGCACAAGAGGATGCCCCTCTTTTTCTTTACGCATTCTGTGCCGCACCATATGGGGACTGGCTTCCGGATGCACCTGAGAAGAGGGAAGATCTTCCAGAATGGGAAACTCCTTCTTGAACCGCTCATAGATCCGTCCATACATCATTGGGTAGGAAGGATCGCGCATCCGCCCCGTCTGCTTATCACCCTGCAGTTCCCAGTGTAATTCGAAAATCGCTTCCAGCATCGGCGGATGCAAAAGCGTAGGCAGTGCGGTTTTTACTTTTTCTGTACGAAGTGCGGTCATAGAGAGCCTCCAGGAAAAGAACTACGCTACCAAATGCTTTGAAAAATTGGTACCAGAAAATCAGCAGAAACAAACGCATACTATTTTGCCATCCGTTTCCGAAGTTTATCTTGTATCGCTTTTAATGAACGAACGCGCACTACACTCTGTTCGCGGGAGAGAACTTGTCCGGAGAAATAAAGTCCCAATTTCTCATAAAATTCTTTGCCAAGCCCCTCTCGTTCTATCTGAACTAGCTCGGAGATGCGGGAATGCCAGATGGTTCTCTTGAGAGAATTTGTTACTATCTCTTGAAATGGCGTTCTCTTTACTAAGCAGTCACAGAAATTCAATGTATCTTTCTCTAAATTAGGATCTTCTAAAATTTCTTCCAGTTCCTTGATTTGCACTTGAGCAAAGGGCTGAGTAACACTTCGCGCAGAAACGCTCCTAATATCTCCTCCGGCAAGAGCTAAAAAACGTCCAAGATTCCTGGATACTTCGGATGCCCTATCAACCTGGTGTTGTAAAAATATTTGACCGAATCCGTCCGAACCGTACACAGACTCGTATAGATACAGCTTACATCGAGCGCACCACGATTCTACAGCCGAGTTATTCCCTGTAGAAAGCAGTCTATCTGAGGCTAGCTGCAGCCGTTCCATGTCGCGAGGAGAAAAAGAGGGGCGAATCATCACGGTAAAAGACGAGCCCTCTTTGCTCCCCTGATCTAGGAGCGTCGAAGCTTCATCCTTACTTTTTAATACAACCTTCCCAAACCCCTTATTTTTTAGCAGATCCAGTTTTTGTAAGAGCATTTTCTTAAAATCTTCAAAAAAATATTCATCCACCGCTCCTTTTTGGTTCAATACAATAATCACATCTTTGTTGTTTTTTTTATTGGCAGAATTTTTCTCATGCATTGCGACACAGTCAATGAATTTTTCCCAAGAAGAGGCTCTATGGGCATACCCGAAATTGAGAGAATATTTTTCTAGTTTCGGTTGAGAAACACCATCCGCTATGCCCATCGACTCCAAAAGATCTTTGCGCAGGCTATTTTCTTGGATTTCAGGGATATAAGAACTAGGACTAAAGCTCTTGTCACGGGACGCGAACTGCCGCCTTGTCTCCAAGAAAACACCGGTCCCTTCTATAATCCCCATTGGAATTGGATAAGCATGGAGTGGAGAGACAGCCGGGCTCGGGAATACAGTTGAATGAATCTGAGAAGGCGAAGAAGAGGAGGATGGCGTCCACAGAATGTTCAACGGCGAACATCCAATTTCTCGAAAGGCGCACACAGGTCCCATAAGCTTTCGACCATAGTGTTGGCAGATGTCCCCAGCTTCCGAACTATGCGCTGCAACAGGCCCCACTAACATTAAATCGACAGGATCAGCACTTGGGGGGTTCGATCGAAACCCATATCGTATTGAGATCCTTCCGGAAGCTACAATTGAAGGATCTAGAAAGGATTTTGCATTATAATTTTTACAATCGGCAACAACTACCCAATCAATCTGAATACCTGGAGACATTTTATAAATGGTCTCAATGGCCCTTGCAGCAGCTACAATATCTCCATTTCCGCCACAGACAGCTGTATAAACAAGTATATTTTTCACTTCCTTAGGCCAAGGCATATCTTGATACAGCGCATCTACGTGTCTACTGATGGGCAGCAGAGCTAAAGCCAGCGGACCATCTGAAACTTGTTGGGAAATAGCCTCGCGATCACGAGGGGGAAGAAGAATCTCCACCTCCTCCGGAGGGGCAATAACCGGTAAAGGAGGGCTCAACGTCTTTATTGCGACTGCATCGATCTTGGTTGCTGTCGTATCGCGGTTCTGATCCGTCATCTGTGCAATCTTGTTATTTAAGAACAGGGCAGCCCGATTCAGTTCTTTCTGTGCAGCTGTGCGAGCAACACCTCTCAAAGCCTCCAGGGAAAGGCTGTGTGCCCGCACCAGAAGGTCAAATAGCCTCGTTAAGGTCTCGGTATCTACCCCATCTTCTGCAGAGGTAACAAAATCCTCCATGATGGCCCAATCAACCATCGCTGTCCCTGAAATACCAGACGCAGATGCCATACACACCTATTAAACATTCAATACAATTAGGATAGTTTATAATAATATTTTATTAAAAAGCAATGAAATAACTTCTCATAAAGAATAAAAATTTAAATCAAATTATCTGCAATCAATTCTCTGTATCGTTTCATTTGTTCGATCATGAAATGTAAATTATGAATGGTCGCCATTGAATACGCGGCCGCTTCTTTTGCTTTAAATAAATGATGGAGATAGGCGAGAGAAAATTGAGTACACGTCCAACAAGAACATCCATGCTCGATGGGAGCAAAGCAATTAGCGTATTCTGCTCTCTCTACCTTCAAGCCACCTTCACGAGTCAGCAACAAGCCATGCCGCGCAGCACGGGTAGGATAGGAACTGTCGAATGTATCGAGCCCTAACGGAATGCACAAATCCAAAGATTCTAGATCTCCAATCCCGAGAAGATGATTCGGCTTTTCTAAGGGAAGCTGGGGCATAAGGTTTGTGAGCATCCCCAGCATTTCCAGCTTCGTTTTACCAAGCGATCCACCGATGGCAAAACCGTCGAAAGGCAATTGCGTAAGGATTGCGCAACTCTCCTGCCGTAGTCCAGGATCGACGCCTCCATGGATCACTGCATAGATCGCTTGATTTGCTGGATTTTTCAAATGCTCTTCCAACGAGCGCTTTTCCCATCTGTGGGTTCGATCAAATGAGTGCCGCAGACGCGCAGGACCTATGTGATACGGGGGCAGCTCATCGAGCGGAATAATGATGTCTGCCCCAAAGTCCTTTTGCGCCTGAATGGATGATTCAGGAGTCAGCCTGATGAGTGTACCATCGCGGTAGGAGCGAAAGACGACTCCTTCTTCATCGATCTTACGCACGTGGCCGCTCTGCTTTTTCTTGCCCTGGCTTTTTAACTCATCGGCGACCGAGCCATACGCAAGAGAAAAAACCTGAAATCCCCCTGAATCTGTGATGATCGGCATCTTTCGGTTAATAAAACGGTGTAAACCGCCCGCCCGACGCACCACCTCAGTTCCTGGCTGTAACAAAAGATGATACGTATTGCAGAACATGAGTTGTAATCCGATCGAATCTACCCTCTGATTATCGATCGCTTTGAGAGTGCCATTCGTGCCAACGGCGACGAAATTAGGCGTATCGATGATCCCGTGAGGCGTGTGAATCCTCCCTGTTCGCGCTCGCGACTTGGTCGATTGGTGCAGGATCTCAAAATGGAAACTCATGCTGACTCTATTTTATTAACCCGAGAGGTCAATAGGTGGCAATCGGCTGCTCGAGATTTTGTCATATCGATCCTCCTCCTCGGCCTAGCCTCCGGCTATGGTCCTTCGTCGTGCGAACCGCTTCGCTTCGATCTGACTTCATCTCGCTAGCGCCGCTTGTTGCCACTTATTGACCTCTCGGGTTAATAAAGATCCGGCGGGACAGCGCTGCAAGCGGCGCGCTGCAAAAGATGACGCAGCACTTCACGATGAAGCTCACTCCAATGACGGCCATCATCGAGGATACAATGCCATATAGCCCCAGAAAACTGAACAGCACGGTGTCGATGAACTGCGTTAGCACAAGAGAGATCCCCATCCGAAAGACCAAAAGACGCCCCTCAAATCTTCTCTTCATCCACCCGAACAGAGACACATCGAGCTTTTGTACTAAAAAGTAGACAAAGACAGACGCTGCAACGATACGAGGGGTCGATACAAGAATCGCGGCAAATGCAGAGTGAGCCTGATCCGTGGACGCCGGAACATACCAAAGATGAATTTGAGAAACAGCCACAAAAAAGAGAAGGCTGAAAAAGGAGATTTTTACAGCCCTCTGCGCTGCCTCTTTGCCAAAATATTCCTGGAGTAGATTCAGCCCTAAGATGCTCCCCACAGCAAAAACATCACTGCACGTCACAGTCAGCCCAAACAGATCCATCTGTTTCACTACAAACAGATTAGCTAACACCCCATTCAAAGCGACCAAAGCCACAAGCGCTTGACTCCCCAGTCTGACAGCTCCTACGGAAAATCCGATCACAAGAAGAATCTGAATAAAGAAAAAAATTTCATTGAGCATGGAGAGCCCTTAAAAGACCTAAGCAGTATACTCCACCACCCCACATTCTTCCAATCATTGACCGAATGCAAACAACCCTGTTATCTTAAGAGACAACTTCAGAGAGCCTAATGTCGATCCTTCTCATCCTTTTCATGTACGCCGTCTGGTCAAGCGTTTTTTCTCTTGGGAAAATGGCTCTCGAGGTATCTCCTCCCCTATTTCTCACGGCTGCGCGGATGCTCCTTGCTGGAGTACTGCTACTCGGTTTCTTGGCGCTGCGCAACAGACCCGCCCTCTCCCTCTCCCTCAAGCAGCTCTCCCTCATCTGTCTTCTCGCCCTCTTCGGCATGTACCTAACGAACGCCTGTGAGTTTTGGAGCCTGCAGCATCTCACCGTGGCCAAAACCTGTTTTATTTATAGTCTGTGCCCCTTCTTCTCCGCCTTTTTCTCTTATCTCCACTTCGGAGAAAGGATGACCCCCCGCAAATGGGCAGGGTTATTCATCGGATTTGGCGGCATCATCCCCGTACTCGCACAACAAAAAGGGTCTGAAGAATTAATCTCGACCATCCCCTTCCTTTCCTGGCCGGAACTGGCCATGATCGGAGCTGCTATTTGCACTGTCTATGGATGGATTCTCATGCGTGTGATTCTCAAAGAAAAAAATCACTCTACCTCCCCACTGACGGTCAATGGCACCGCCATGCTGATCGGCGGCCTGATGGCATTAGGGCACTCTCTGCTCGCAGAACCCTGGCACCCCATTCCCGTTGCCGCAGCCTCCTTAGGCAGCTTTACTCAAGGCATCCTCTTGATGACCCTGATTTCTAACATTCTCTGCTACAATCTCTATGGATTTTTATTGAAACGCTTCACGGCTACATTCATCTCATTCATGGGACTTCTCAGTCCCATCTTCGCCTCATTAAGCAGTTGGGCGCTCTTGGGAGAAACCCTTTCCCCTGTGATTTTTCTCTCTACCGCGGTCGTCTCCATTGGCGCCTGGCTCGTGCACAGCGAAGAGCTGCGCCAGGGCTATATTCTGCAAACAGAACGCGCATAATATTTATACCGAACGTGATTCAAGAATTGGGATTTCGGCTGTGTCAAAGCCTCTAGGTTCAACGATCATAAGTTGCCCCCATATTTCTAATATTGGGCAACTTACGATCGTTGAACCTAGAGAACTTTCACATCAGCCCAAATCCGATTCTTGAATCACGTTCGGTATAATTACAAAACTTGGGAATTTGATTTGGGCAAAAAAGGGTCCAAGGAATGTATCCGCGCATGAGGAGCGTTTCTGTAACGCTTGCAAGTATTGCTATAGCACGTGAACCTTCCTCTGTTTTGGGTTCACCTCAGATTGAGAGAGATTTCCATTCGATTTTTTTCTTGGGCGCCTTTGAAGTGGAAGCACTATATATGCCTCAAGAGTATTATATGCATTACTGGGATGGAAGGCGTCCGCCCCCTTCACATTGTGTCTTTGATAATCGCTACTGCATTAAAAGCACTATATAACTCCCTGATAACTCCCTGCCCTCTCTAGCCCCTCAGGACTAGAGAGGGAGGCACCAAGCGTGTTTCAAGAATCGGGATTTCGCTCTGTACTGAAAAAAGTTGAATTCAAGAAATAATTTATCCATTTATTGATAAAATAGCATACAAAAAAACCGAGTAATGTATAATAATTTTATCGTATAAACAGTAAACAATTTAAAGGAGTTTTTTATGTCTCTTCCCACTATAGTCTGTAACCCTATTAGTAGCCTGCTTGAATGTTCTCCATTTTGCCGTGCAATGGCCACAACTGCTCTGTCCATTGGCGACACCATTTGCAATATTGTCGCCCCTGTATTCGAAAAACTCGGAGCGACCAAACCAGACTACAGATCGGTTGCACAAGGTGTGATTGCACTGACAGCAGGCGTAGCGGCTACATCGATAGGAGTACTTGCGCACAAAGCAAACCAGATGATTGATACTAAGATGCAAGACGGAAGTAAAAAAATCTTAGCTAAAACAGCGTTAGTGATATCGACTGGCGCTGCAGTGATCGGCCTGCTCACGGTCACCCCGTTACTGGAATACAGACCATTGCAGAGAGCTAAATAGTCGTCCCTGAAGAATAGGTTTTCAAGAGCCACCGATTAGGCGGCTTGTTCTAACCTCGACTTTGCAACTTTTTTAGCCTGCTGGCCTATCCTATTTGCTCTCGGACGTTTGGCCCTAAGCCAAACTAGTCGATTTATTTAAACGGGAAGAGGTTATTAACAGGGGCCGAGTTTCCGTTCTGCTTCCTCATCCGAAGAGCTCCTGCAATTTGTCGAGTTTGTCTCTGGCAGCAGCACACTGCCATCCAAACCGTTCGTTATTCAAATGGTGAGCAAACCGAAAGCGGTGCCCTCTTCCCACACCTGCCACTGTCAGATTGATCTTGCAAAAGATTGTGAAGACTACGATACATTCAAAAAGCGTATGAAGGCCAGCTTGAAACATGGCACGTGTTTTGAAGTTTTGTAATCCAGCTTTTGGGTGCACCTCAAGTGGAAGCGCTATATACCCGTTCCACCTCAAAGGCACCCAAGAAAATCGATTCAAATTCTCTCAAAATTCCTACGCCCGCAACAAATAGGGACCAAACTGTCTCACGACGTTTTGAACCCAACTCGCGTACCGCTTTAATTGGCGAACAGCCAAACCCTTGGGACCTTCTCCAGCCCCAGGATGCGATGAGTCGACATCGAGGTGCCAAACCGCAACGTCGATATG
>JACRBF010000025.1 GCA_016213175.1 Chlamydiia bacterium | reverse complement strand
CAAGTACGGAGCAATAACAATGAAATCATCAAACACCTCTTTTGTCAGCAGTGCTTAGTCCAATTCTACAAAAACACCGGCTCTGTTATATGTCCCTTCGATCGAGCTCCCCTCGATCCTCGCTCCTTTGTCCCTCTTAAAGATCGGATGGCAGTGCTGTGTCGCCAATTGCCTATGCTGATCACCACCATAACTGGCGTCCTTGCAGTACTGTCGATTTCTGGTACAACGATGGCAATAATGCTCTCCCACCAAAGGAGATTAATAGAGTCGGATCCAGCAGCAGCAACCAACCCTAAAAATTGGGTAGATAGGCTCTCTGTGATGGAGGCTGCAACATCCGTGTTCACCGTTTACTTAGCCCCACGATTCCAAGGTAACATTCTCGTCCAGACCCTCATCATACCTATAATCCTTAATAATTTGGAAGAGCTCGCCGCAGACACTTTCATACTTTTCGGGATGGCGAGAGTATCGAGAATCCTCTGGAATATAGCGCGCATTGCCGACCTAACAGATATTCTCATCCGACGGATTATGCGTTGATGACAGCAACGCGACTTTGCAACTTTTTTAGCCCGATGGCCAAATGTCCGAGAGCAAATAGGATAGGCCAGCGGGCTAAAAAAGTTGCAAAGTCGAGAGCAAGGCAACTGCCCTACCGACTCAGGGAGCCTCTTTCCAAAATGTGAACGGGCATCTCGGCGCCATCCTACGCCACGCCGATCTCTTTACAGAGATAGACATTTTGGATAGCGTGGAGAAGCTCAACGCCTTCCCTCATCGGTTTTTGGAACGCCTTGCGCCCTGAAATAAGACCCATGCCGCCCGCGCGTTTATTGATGACTGCGGTAAGGGTCGCCTCAAGGAGATCGTTTTGTCCAGACGGGCCGCCGGAATTGATGAGACCGATGCGCCCCATATACCCATTGGCTACCTGATAGCGCGTCAGGTCGATCGGATGGGGACTCGAAAGAGAGCTATACATCGTATCGGAGTATTTGCCGAATTTCAGCGCCTTGAATCCTCCGTCGCACACGGGGAGCTTTTGTTTGACAATGTCTGCGCCTATTGTAGCGCCAAGATGATCTGCTTGCCCCGTGAGATCAGCAGATTCATGATAATCTTTGCCCTCTGTCTTGAAGGCGCTATTGCGTAAATAGCACCAGAGAACCGTGGCCATGCCGAGCTGGTGCGCTTCTGCGAATGCTTCGCTAATTTCATGGATCTGCCTGCGGCTTTCCGTCGAACCGAAGTAGATGGTAGCGCCGACCGCTACGCAACCCATGTCGTAGGCCTGTCTGACATTTGCAAAAAGGGTCTGGTCATAACTGTTTGGATAAGAGAGAAGTTCGTTATGATTCAATTTCAGGAGGAAAGGAATCTTGTGGGCGTACTTTCGGGCAACTGTCCCCAGGACTCCGAGCGTAGAGGCCACTGCATTACAGCCTCCTTCTAGAGCCAACTTGACGATGTTTTCTGGATCGAAATAGTCAGGATTAGGAGCAAAAGAAGCGCCGGCGCCGTGCTCGACTCCCTGATCCACAGGAAGAATCGAAAGATAGCCGGTAGTGCGAAGGCGTCCATGGGAAAAAAGAGCTTGCAAGCTGCGGAGAACTCGAATATTCCGATCGGTCTTGCCAAAAATCAGATCCACCCAATCGGGACCTGGAAGAGAGAGTTTCTCTTTGGGGATCGTTTTGCACGAGTGGCTTAAAAGAGACTCAGCACGACTTCCCAGGATCTCCTGGATTTTAGAAAAATGCATTACTTTCTCCAAAACTTCTGAATGTCTCCAAGAGTTTTTCCCTTGGTTTCAGGAACCATTTTATAGACAAACCATAGGCCAAGCAAGCAGATTAGCGTATACAACCAAAAAGTCTCTCCTGCACCGAAAGTCTCTAGCAGGGTGAGGAACGTGAGGGAAACAATATAATTGCATAGCCAGTTGGCAAAGGTCGCAATCCCCATCGCGCGGCCTCGTATGCCTTGCGGGTAGATTTCAGAAATAATGAGCCAGGCGCAGGGGCCTAGGCTGAGGGCAAAAAAGGCGACATAGATCACAAGTCCGCCCAAAGCTGCGCTACCCACATTATAGCCATTACTGAAAAAGGAGGTTCCTAATACGGCAAGCGAGGCTGCCATTCCGATCAGTCCCGAGATCATCAGAGGCCTGCGTCCCAATTTATCGATGAGCCAAAGAGCAACGAAGGTCATCGCTACGTTCACCGTTCCCACAATCAATGTAGCGAGAAGAGCCTCTTGCGCCGTGCTATAGCCTGCGCTTTGAAAGATCTGCGGGGCATAATAGATCACTGTATTAATCCCCGTCACTTGTTGAATCACGCTCACGCCAATCCCCACGAGGAGCGGTTTGCGTACAGAGGGCTTTAATAACTCCTTCCAATGTTTACGGCTGGGCGTATCGTTCTTCGTCTCTTTTTGCTCGAGCTTTTCTCTAGAAGAGGGTCCAAACATCCGACGCAGTACTTTTTCTGCGGCTGCATGTTTGCCTTGACTAATGAGCCATGAAGGGGTTTCGGGGATAAAAAAAAGGCCGATGCACTGTAATGCCGCAGGAAGCACTCCAAATTTGAACATGTCGCGCCAGTCTTGTCTTTCGGCGTAATAATAAGAGACTCCGTAGGCGAGGAGAATCCCAATCGTAATCAACAGCTGATTGAGGGAGACCAGTCCGCCCCTGGAATCCTTATGGGACATCTCAGCGATATAAAGGGGTACTGCCATGGAGGCAACTCCTATCGCAAACCCTAAAATCACACGTCCTACGAGGAGAATATCGAAATCGGGCGCCGCAGCAAGAAGAAAAGAGCCCATCAAAAAGAGAACGGCTGTGAGTATAAGACTCTGTTTGCGTCCGAATTGATCGGCAATAAAACCGCCTACAAAAGCGCCCACTAGAGCGCCAATCAAGAGGGAGCTTACGACCACTTCTTGCTGGATCGTCGTCAAGTTGAAATCTTTCGCAAGAAAAAGAAGAGCCCCAGAAACAATGCTGGTATTAAAACCAAAGAGGAGTCCGCCTAAAGCCGCAATCAATGAAACAAAGAGTGAAAATCCAGTAAATTTAAAAAACCTGCGCATAATAGCCCTCCGTCTTCCGGAGTAGATAAGATTTTTGAATTCAGAGCAAGAAAAAATCTCTTGCAACCTCTTGTCAATTCCTCTACATAGCCCTTAGAGGGTGACACTCTCTTAGAGGACTGAGTGAAAGGATTAGATACAACGCATCTCTATATAGGCATTGCAGGGTTGCTCTTCCTCAGCAGCTGCGCGCGCGATGCTGCCGATCCCTTTACTCTTACTCCCACCACTTCTTCAGCATCGTGGAGTCCGTTGAAAGGGAGCACGCTCGTCTCTGCAAAATATTGTCAAACCGTGCTGCCCACCCACTTCGGCTCTTGCGAACTGAGCGTCGCAGAATTAATCGATATCGCTTTGCAAAATAACCCATCCACCAAACAAACCTGGGCCAATGCTCGAGCAGCTGCTGCACAATATGGACAATCCTTAAGCTCGTTTTATCCAGCGCTTGCTTTCAATGGAAGCTACGAGCGACAAAAAGGAGCTACCCTAAATACCTTCGTGCCCGGCTTCATCACGCAAGCAGGTCCTGATGTAACTCTATCTTACACGCTCTTTGACTTCGGCCAGCGCACCTCCGCTGCCATGGTAGCAAGAGAAATGCTCTATTACGCCGATCTCAATCACAATCAAGAACTCCAGATCGTCATTCAAACGGTTATGGACGATAGTTACAACTACTTGTATCAGCGCGCTGTACTGCGGGCCAATCAGGCCAACCTGGAAAATGCCAAAACCGCATTGGATGCCGCAAACGAAAAGTTCTCTTTGGGTCTCGCTGCTTTGGGCGATGTAGCGCAAGCCAGAACCCAGTATTTGCAAAGTAAGATCGATCTTACAACGCAAAGGCAAAATGTAGAAGATGCGTTTGCGCAATTAGCCGTCGATTTAGGGCTTCCCGCTACGATCGTATTCCAAGTACAGTCCCTTCCCGAACAAATCGTCGCAAACCCCATCTTGGAAAGCGTTGAATCACTCGTAGCCACCGCGCAAACAAGACGCCAAGATTTTCTAGCCGCTCAGGCCAATGTAAAATCGAAGGAGGCGCTCGTACTCAATGCGAAAAGGGCCATCTACCCCGTCATCACAAGCGACCTTGACCTCGGCCATTATTGGTTCAATAAAGGACTGGAAGACAAGGGGATGCATTGGAGTGTCGCACTGAATCTTAGTTTCCCGATCTTCCAGGGATTTTATTATAAAAACGGCGTGCGAAGCGCAGAGGCAACCCTGGAACTGTCTAGAGCGCAGATGATGCAGGTGGAACTATCTGTAATTCAGAATGTGACCACCGCCCATATGGGGATCAAAACATCAGCGCAAAATCTGGCCGATTCGGAGGAGTATCTGCAATCTGCCGAACTCGAATTCGATATTGCGCTCACAAGCTATAAAGCAGGCACCGGCACCATTCTCGATGTGATGTCGGCGCAAAGTTCGCTAGCCGACGCTCGGTCGAAAAAGGCGGGTTCACAAAAAAATTGGTTCACCTCTCTCGCAGCGCTGGCGTACGCAACCGGCTCTCTGTGCATAAATCCGTGCCAGGAGGAAAAATGAAGCATTGCGTCTTCTTGCTCCTCTTGCTTGTGGGATGCTCTGAACAGGTGAAACCTAAACAAGCCCCTACCTACCCTGTCCACATCGCCTCTGCCGTGCAAAGAGATGCCTCGATTTTTTTAGAAGCGCTCGGACATGTCGAATCGATGACGAGTATTGAAATCAGGTCTCGGATCGAAGGGGAATTAACGGGTGTCTTTTTTACCCAAGGACAAGAGGTTAAACAGGGGGATCTTCTCTTCACAATCGACTCCAAACCCTATGAAGCCGCCCTGAAGCAAGCACAGGGGACATTGGAACAAAGTCTTGCTAACCTCGCTTTGGCCGAAGAAAAAGTCAAACGCTACAAGATCTTAGCGAAAGATGAGTACTATTCACAGATCGATTACGAGACGCTGCAGGCAAATTTTGCAGCAACCGCTGCACTTGTACAACAAAATCAAGCAGCAGTCGATACGGCGGCGATCAATCTCGATTATTGCTGGATCTACGCTCCGATCGATGGAATGCTCGGCATCCTGCAAGTCGATTATGGAAATTTGATCGGTAATGATGGTACGCAGCCGCTGATTACTCTCAATCAAATGACTCCCATTTATGTCACTTTCTCAATCCCTGAGTATCAATTGCCCCAAATTCAAAGAGCCGGCGCAAAACAGGGCTTAACTGTGTTTGCCGCCTACGATGATTTTTCCAAAGAGACCTTCGAAGGCACCCTCTTAATGCTCGACAATATGGTGGATGCGCAAACGGGGATGATTAAACTACGCGCTACCTTCGACAACCAGTCCCGTGCATTATGGCCCGGACAGTTCGTGCGGACCAGGCTTATCCTCGCAACGCTGCCCAATGCCGTCCTGATCCCTTTTACCGCTGTACAAATGACATTGAAAGATCCCCTTGTCTTTGTTGTCAAAGAGGGGAATACGGTAGAGCAGAAAACCGTTAAACTCGGGCAAAGGGAGGGAGACAATGTGATCGTCCTAGACGGCCTAAAGGGAGGAGAAAAAGTGGTGATCGAAGGACAGATCAATCTCTACTCCGGTGCTAGTATCTTTGTGCCGAAGGATTGATGATGAATCTCTCTACAGCCTTTATCCACAGACCAGTGATGACGCTCCTCGTGATGACATCCATCCTTTTTTTTGGAGCCCTCTCCTATGTCGCCCTTCCCGTAAGCGATCTTCCCAACGTGGATATGCCTACCATCCAAGTCTCTGTCAGTTATCCGGGCGCAAGCCCTGATACAATGGCCAATGCCGTCGCAACACCGCTCGAACAGCAATTCATGACCATCGAAGGGATTCAGACGATTTTCTCCTCAAGCAATACGGGGTCTACCCACATCGTACTCCAATTTGTTTTAGATCGAGATATCGATTCCGCATCGACCGACGTACAGGCGGCTATCAGCCGTGCCCAGCCCAACCTCCCCTCGAATCTCCCCAATAATCCGGTCTATCAAAAGGTCAATCCCGCCTCGACCCCGATCCTCTATCTCGTCCTCTCTTCTCCCAACATGACGTTAGGAGAGCTCTACGACTACGGCAACACGTTCATGGGACAACGAATGGCGATGATTGAGGGCGTATCCCAGGTACTTACTTACGGCTCCCCTTACGCAGTCCGCATTCAGATCGATCCTGAAAAACTCGCAGCCAAACAGATCGGCCTCGATGAAGTCGTAGGACTCATCCAACGAGGAAACGTCGATCTTCCCTTAGGCACTCTCTATGGACAAAGAGATGATTATACGATCGACGCCGACGGCCAGCTCCTCAAAGCCCCCCCTTACGGCGAAATCATCATCAAAAACAAGGACGGCAATTTACTTAAAATCAATAATATAGGGAAATCTCTCGATAGCGTTTCCAACGACAAATTTGCCCACACGTACATCACGAAAGAAAAGGAGACCGAGTGCGTTGTTTTAGCAGTACAAAGACTGCCTGGCATGAATACAGTCACAATCATCGAAGGAATTCGGCGCGTTCTCGAAGAGATGAAACCGCAACTTCCCCAAAGCCTTTCCATCGATACCATTTACGATCAATCCGAATCGATCGTCCAGAGCGTAGACGATGTAAAACTCACCCTCATCGTCGCCTTTATCCTCGTAACGACGGTTATCTTCCTCTCTCTTGGCAAAGCGCTTAACACGATCATCCCTTCACTTTCTTTACCCATTTCGATCCTCGGTACCTTTGCCATCATGTACCTCTTAGGTTTCAGTATCGACATCCTCTCGCTCCTTGCCATTACCCTGTCGATTGGATTTCTCGTCGATGATGCCATCGTAGTCTTAGAGAATAACGTGCGGCACGTGCAGAAAGGAGATACGCCCGTCGAGGCCGCGATCAAAAGCGCCCAAGAGATCAGTGTAACCGTCCTCAGCATGACTTTGTGTTTAACCGCAGCGTTTATCCCCATGCTCTTTATGCAAGGCGTAATAGGGCGCCTTTTTAGGGAATTTGCTGTCACGATTATTGTAGCCGTTCTCTTCTCAGGACTCATCTCCCTCTCTTTAACCCCTATGCTAGGCAGTAAATTCATTAAGCCCTACAAAGAGGGAAAAAAACCAACCATGGAGCGCTTTGCAGACGCTGTTAATGAGTGGCTCAAAAAGCTCTACGAACCCTGTCTTCACTGGGCCATGCGCCACCGCTTCATTATGCTCGCCATAGGGGGTCTCAGCATTGGCGCCTCCTATGTTCTTTACCTCGCCATCCCCAAGGACTTCCTCCCACCAGATGATGTGGGATTCATCGAAGGATTTACGCAAGCAAGAGACGGCACCTCCCCTTTTCTTATGGAAAAATATCACGAGCAACTCTCCAAAATCGGTCTTAATAATCCCAATATCGAATCGATCCTCTCAATCAATTCCTATAGCAACTCTAATCAAGGCATCCTCTTTTTTCGCCTCAAACCATTCAAAGAAAGGCTCCCAATCAGCGATGTCATCGCAGACCTTTCTCTGCAAGCAAGACAAGTGCCTGGCATCAATACCTACCTCTCCCCTTTGCCCCTCATCAATCTTACGGTAGGCACCACCTCGCAAGCGCTCTACCAATATTCTCTCGTCAGCATCGATCGGAAAACGCTCTTCGATTATGCCCCCAAACTGACAAACCAGATGCGCCTTAATCCCGCTTTTTCCCAGGTCTCCTGTGATCTGCTCAATCATCAACCCCAATGGGAATTCCATATCTTGCGCGATAAAGCGATGAACTACAATATTACGGCAGCTGCCATTGAAAGTTATCTTGGATGGGCCTATTCGGATAATAAAATCTCCCAAATCAATGGAGAGATCAACCAGTACGATGTGATCATAGAGACACTGCCCCGTTTCTATAAAGATCCGACAGTCCTCTCGAAACTCTACATCCGCTCGCTGAACGATGCCCTTGTTCCCCTATCAGAAGTCGTTGAAGTCAAAGAAATAGCAGGCCCTTTGACCGTTAACCACGTCAACGGCCTTCCCGCAGTCAACATCTCCTTCAACCCAGGAGAAAAGGTTCCTCTCGGCACAGTGCTCAAGGAAATTCAGAATATGACTTGCCAGGATTTTCCCCCACAAATCCAGGGACAAGTCGTCGGAACCGCCCAGATCTTTTCCGCCTCCTTTTCCAACTTAAATCTCCTCATGATCCTCGCTTTTTTCGTCATCTATGTCGTCCTCGGCATCCTCTATGAAAGCCTTATCCACCCCATCACCGTTATGAGCGCCCTCCCTCCCGCCCTTCTTGGAGGACTTCTCACCCTCTTCATTTTCAGACAAAGCCTGTCCCTCTACTCTTTCGTAGGGCTCATCCTTCTCATCGGAATCGTGTTGAAAAACGGCATCATGATGATCGACTTTGCCAATGAAGCTGTGCAAAAAGAGGGAAAATCTGCCTACGACGCTATCATTGAAGCGTGCCTCATCCGCTTTCGCCCCATCCTCATGACCACAGTCTGCGCGCTTATGGGAGCATTGCCGATCGCGCTCGGTATCGGAGGCGCTATGGCGCAGACCCGAATTTCCCTCGGACTATGCGTTGTAGGCGGACTCCTTATCTCGCAGACAATCACTTTATTGCTCACACCCGTCCTCTATTATTACCTAGAAACGCTCCAAGAAAAGGTGCGCGTTTTCTGGGAAAGAGAGAAGAGAAAGTAGCTGGTTACAAGGCAGACTCTTGACAAATTCTTTACAAAAAATTTATACAAGGAGTTTGTCGCAACCAAAGGAGCTTTTATGGCTACAGTAACATCAGACAAACCTGCCTCAGGCGCAGGCAGCTCTTCACCCCAACCACCTGTTACGCTGTCTCCCACAGATGCAAGCACACAAAGTGCAGCCTCAACAGTCTTAAACAACCCGCGACCACCAGCACCTCAACCACCTCCAACACCCAGATGGCATATAAAACAGGTCTCAGCGTCGCAGCGCTATTGGGAAGAGGAAGCGCCTAAGGGTGTATCACCTGTTGAGGAGGGTCCTCCCCAACTTGCAAGCCCAGGCCCTCTATATAACCCCGCAAACTCACCTAGACCGCAATCAGCGCCTGCAGTACTGACACAGTCACCCCCAAACAATTGAACATCCTATAGGCATGCCGAACGTTCGGCATGCCTATTTTTGAACTCACTATAAAATTTTCAAGAGCACAGTCTTTCACGAAGGAGTTTTTTATGACTAAATTTTCAGGAACAAAACCCGTTCCACCACGATCAAATCCAATCCCAATACCTTCAGTACCGGCTTATCCTAATCCTAATCGCTCCAATTCGTCTGTTGAGCAACTTACACAACACGTCTATCAACAAGCGAGACCTGTTCCGAAGCCTCAAGAACCATTACGACCTGCGCCCCCTCCTCAATTCCTCCCCATTTCTCCCCCTGCACAAACTCCCTCGATCGCATCACCCTCGTCCCTGCCTCCACGTCCGCAAGCTCCAACGCTGCCATCACCCAACGCAAGTCCTCCATCTTTCTCCTTCGAAGACATACTAAGCCCAAGAAAAAGTGCTGCAGCCGATCAAGAAGTGACTGAGATATTGGCACAGAAAAACCCGCCGTCTTCTCCCCGCTTCTTGCTTCCACCCCAATCAAATGGCAACAAGACTGCTACTTCTCAGACCAACTCAAGCTCCCCTTCCCAATCTTTTAACGATTTGGTTCTTAGTCCCGTTGTCTCACCGAACTCTTCAAACAAACTACCTGCTCCAAATCCGAGCAATAGCTCCGATACCAATCAAAAATAGATGGGATGCTCCTTAGAAAAACTGTACCAATCCGCAGAGATCCTGCGGATTGGTACAATAGAAAACCTTGCCACAAAGCTGACAAGGCTTCACATAGGGCCTTGTCTTTTTGGGGTCTTATCTCCTGGCGATACCTGATAATCAGCCTCCTCTGCAGCCACTCGCTCACGTGGACTCTGCAACACTTTGCCGGATACGTCTCGTGCAAGCGCTCTTCCCATTCGACTACTGATCAACAACACACTTCCTAATACTACAACGTCAACTGCTAGACCATTCCATGACCCGCGATATAGATCGTACATTGTTTTCAGCGCAAAAACAGCGGTAGCGACCATTTTTACCTTGCTTTCTTGAATCCCCTGCAATCCTTTTTGTGCAACATCGAGCAAATGAGATGATGGTTTAGATAAACTTTTGAATGAATCAACCCTGTGAGCCATTGTAACCTCAATTAATCTAAAAAATAAAAAATGCGACAGAACCGAACTACCTATCTGTCAATAAATAATTTAAGAACATATCTACCTGTACAGACTGCCTGCTTTTTAAAAATCTGGAAAATAACAGCGCTTGTACCTTGTAAATAATTCCTCAGTTCGGGCGAAGATACTACGGATTCCAGTCAGTCTACGCAAGAAAATTTTTTATAGCAAACGGGACCAGGTGAGTTCGTGTTTATTGTGCGGCAAATGCATCAGACGGCTGCCCGCTATTTGTTCAAAGTGTCGAATAAAGGGGTAATCCCGCGCTCCTTGAAATTTCACGGTGCATACCAGAGAGACTTTCTTGCTTAGCCAAGGTAGTATCCATTGCAACAGTTTTTCCGGGTAGCAGATCACATCGCAAAAAACCCAATTCACCTGGGGAAAATCGTGCGCGTAGAGAGAAAAAGCATCCTGCTGAAAAAATTGCACACGGGGAAGAGCAGCTATTTGAGGAGCCAAGGGCGCTCGATCTACCGCAATCACAGAGCAGCCCAATTGTTGCAGCACCCACGTCCAACTTCCTGGACTTGCGCCTACTTCTAAACAGCTATCTCCTGGGAGCGGACGAGAGCCAGCAAGGGTAAAAAATTCCCATAATTTAAGATACGCTCTAGAGGGGGGGATTTTGGTCTCTGCAAAAGAGATTTCCCCGTTGGGAAAAGGACTAAGGCATTGTGGAGAGGTTAAAAGAGTTTTCTCATCCAATAAAGTCCAAGACCCTAACGGCACTTTGGGAAGCATTACAGGAAAAGGTCTCTGCTTTTTTGGAAAAAAAGGGAGCAAAGCAGAGATCAGTTCGGCGCGCCGAAGACTCACATGAGGGTAGAGCGCCCAAAGAGGGCCGAGGGCGCGGAGAATTTTGGCAGCCTCGGAAATGGAATCAAAGGAAAAAGTCTGCGGAAAATACCAGATATTCTGCACCCAATGGACAGGGTGCTTATTTTCTTCCGCAAGAAAAAGACGGCCATACCGCGCTACAACACCCGTCAATTCCTGAGCGAGCGTCTCCTCTAAACCTTCGGGAGCAAGATACCCTACAAGCGCCACGTGGCACTGGAGGGATGTTGTTGAAAATAGGCGCCTATACACAAAGCGCTAGCGACCGCTACATTCAAACTCTCCATAGCGCCAGTTCCAGGAATGCAGATCGAGCCTAAAGCGAATTTAGCAATAGAAGGGCTCACCCCCTTCGACTCAGAACCAAGGGCCAGAATCGTTTTCGCAGAAAAGTGGGTGCTATACAAAGATGATCCCTGATGAGAGGAGGTCGCAAGAAGTGAAAAGCCTTGCGATTGAAGCTTTCTGAGCGTCTCTATCGGGTTCGATAACGAAACGAGACGCACCCGTTCAGCCCCCCCTTTTGCAATGCGGCATGCAGAAGGAGGAAGCGAGGGGAGGTTTTCACCCAAAATATAGGGAACTCCAAAATGGGCAGCCGTCCGCACAATAGAGCCCAAGTTATGCGGATTTTCCACACCGTCGAGAAAGATCAGGCAAGCAGACCCCCGTGCAAGAGAGGCCAAAAACGTCTGAGATGAGAGCGGGGGCAAATCTTTTGCGAGCAAGCACACCCCCTCGTGGTGCACCGAGCCGCTCACTTTCTCAATCTCTGCATGGGGAATAATATGGTAAGCTTTTTTTTGACTCGCACACCATTTAAGAAGAGGTGAGAAAAGACCCACGCGCTCCTCATCGAGATATACACGGATAATATCGTGAGGTCTCGCTTCTGCCAAGGCCAAGCAAGCGTGCACCCCATAGTATTTAATTTCTTTACATTGCCCCATAAGAACGGACGATATTATTGCAGAAAACCCGGCAGTCCGCAACAGGGAACACTCCGCAGATCTTGACAATGCCTCTCAAAGGGAATATCCTCGTAGCCATGATCTTTTTTAGGAAGAAGCCGAAACCAGAGCCCCAGCCCTCTCCAAGCCGCTCTAAAAGCAGCTCTATGGAGCCTAGCAAAAAGCCTCAGTCTCTTCAGGCGATTTCCCACGAACGAATTCTGACCGCCGAGGGTTGGCGCCGATTTGCCAAAAAGATGGCGGCCGTAAAGCCTTCAGGACGGTAACCCCCATGCTACATATTGATTTGAAAGGAAAAAAGGCTTTTGTCGCCGGCATCGGAGACGATAACGGATACGGATGGGCCATTGCAAAAATGCTGGCGGAAGCAGGCGCTGAAATTTTAGTGGGCACTTGGGCTCCTCTCTTAAAAATTTTCAAAACTTCCCTTGCCAATGGCAAGTTCGATGCATCGAGAACACTCTCCAATGGTCGCCTCCTCGAGTTTACCAAAATTTATCCGATTGATGCGGTGTTTGACACAATGGAGGATGTCCCTCAAGAGGTTCGAGAAAATAAACGCTATGCAGAACTCTCAGGATATACTGTGTCCGATGTAGCAAAACAAATCGCAAACGATTTTGGCTCTATCGATTTTCTCATCCACAGCCTTGCGAATGCTCCGGAAGTGACGAAACCCCTTCTCGATACGTCCCGTAAAGGCTATCTCGCCGCTATGAGTTCCTCCTCATACTCCTTCATCAGTCTTCTTTCCCATTTCGGCCCTCTCATGAGTCCGGGAGGTTCCGCCCTCTCCTTGAGCTATATCGCTTCTGAACGAGTCATCCCCAAATATGGTGGGGGGATGAGTTCAGCAAAAGCGGCGCTTGAGAGTGACACCCGCACTCTTGCCTGGGAAGCAGGCCGCAGATGGAAAATTCGGGTCAATGCGATCTCAGCAGGACCATTCCGTAGCAGAGCTGCCCGTGCAATCGGCATGATCGATGACATGATCTGCTATTCCAAGGCCAACGCCCCCCTCACCAAAGACCTGGAAGGAGAAGAGGTCGGCGCTGCCGCAGCCTTCCTTCTCTCACCGCTTGCCTCCGCTATTACAGGAGAAGTGCTCTACGTCGATAATGGCATGCACGCCATGGGACTTGCTATCGATAGCGCTGCGCTGCATCAAGAGAGATAGCGACCGTGATTTTACACCCTTCTGATCTACGCAGTGTACGCAGAGAAATTTGCCAATCGAAAGCCTCATACAGCAAGTTCCCAGTAGCTCCTTTTTCCGCAGGTCGATTTGCACGAGAGATTTGGCCGCAAAAATCTCCACTTCCCTCTTGGTTCTGAAAGGAGAGCTCTATCGAGAGGCTCGGTGTCTGGATCTGCACTCTCTCCCCTAAGCGAAAGATCATCCCTTTACGTCCTTCAATCATCACCTTGGTTTGCGGAGCAATATCACAAAAAAGAGCCGCTTCAATACAATCATTGCGCCCAAGATCGACGGGATCTGAGAGCGCTAGGGACATCTGTAGTTGCTCTCCCTCTTGAGACACAAGCGTAAATCCAGGACACGAAAAGCTGTGTAATCGATCCTCTCCCCAGAGAATGCGAACCCCTTCCGCATCAGTAATCAGGGCATAAGATTCTGGCACTCTGTTAAACGCACTGGTCAGGGGAAATAGAGGCGAAGCACGCAAAACCTCTGGATGATCGCGGAGCAGTCTTCGTGAAAAATCAGAAGATTCTGCAAGGGCCCATTCGATGGGACAAGGCATTGGCTCTCCCCGTTCTTGCTTCTCCCCAGACCCTATAAACACTTGTAATTCAGGATGGTAAGGGATTTTGTCATACTCTACAGGACAACCAGAAATTTGTGCATTCACAAGCCATTCGAACCATTCCTCCGCGGTCTTTGGTACAAAGGGGGATAAGCCATCCCCTCGCAAAGCATGTAAACGCGCTTCCCAGAGAGGCTCTGTCGCCTTCCCCGCGGAAAAAATCAGCGCTCTTTCCAACGCTCTTTTTATGGCGGTACGTAAATCGTTTCCTAAAACGGCGCCAAAATGCCGTTCGATCTGTACGAAAAGGGGTGCAATACGAAGAGCCATCAGACCATCCCAGGCCCTTGGAAAGTCATGCAAATAGATGGGAAAATTGCCTTCTGTGTTTTGAAAAGCGATGAGCCTTTCGATAAGAATCTTTGCCTCTAAAATCGACTCAGCCGTTTTTTGACGGAGAAGAGCTATGGCAAAACAAAAATTTTCATACATCGGGATCGTATCAGATGCTGCCGTATCTGCTGCAAAGAGATGGACAAAGCCGGTTCTTGGGCTCTGCCTCTTCCTTCCCGCACGAACTGCCAAATCGACAAGCCGCTTCTTCTCACTTTCCATGCTCTATTGCCTTTGAAATGGCCTCAATAATCCCTCTGGGTTTTGTGGAGAGCGCGATGAAATCTGCTATGTTTTTGAGAAAATCGGGAGAATGGGACATCGCGATCTTGATATCGGCAACCCTTAATAAACTGACGTCATTATCGTCGTCTCCCGCTGCAATCACAAGAGCGCCGCGCCCTTTGAGGCGAAAGACCTCTTCTAAAGAGAGCCCCTTTGAAGCATGGATATCCGTAATAAGAAGCACCGCATGGCTCTCATCAAAGGGGTCGCGCAGCACAGCCGTCTGAAAACGGCCCATTTTCTTGAGGCGTTTAGCAACCCAGCCCATCTCTTCGAAAGAACCAAAACTTTTCACCAGGGGAAAGGCGGGAATGAGCGCCTCTGTAAACTCCTCTACAGGCTGCCACTCTTCCCTTTGCCGCACTTGCCACGCCTGGAGGTAGGGCCAAAATGCTTTAGAAAAGCGGTGCGGACGAAAATAGCACTGATCCTTCTTTTCCCATCCCATGTAAACAACAAAATCGTTTTTTACCCCTTCAAACGCCTCTTCAATCAGGGCAAGGGCATCCCAGGCAAGATAGCGTCTAAATAGCACCCGTCTTTCAGGCATAACGAGCGCCATCGAACCATTTTGAGGCAGTAAGACGAAAGGGAATTCGAATTCGGAGAGGGCAAGCAAGGCAAAATGAAAGGAACGCCCCGTCGCAATGGCAATGCGCCAGCCTTCCTGCTCACACTTGCGCAAGAAGGTCGTCACCTCTTTCGGAATGCTATATTTTTCTCGAGTAATCGTCCCATCGATGTCGAGAGCGATCCAACCCTTATTATCCATACGGAGATCAGTATAGGGGGAAGTTGTAAAGAAAGCGATACCCATTCATATTGTGGACATGCTTTTTTCAGATTCTGTATTTATCCCCAATGAAAATGGCGAGCTAATTGCCCTTGCCTCCTCGGCAGCAGACGCAGCGGCTCCCCTCCCCCCTGCCGACCTCGGGGCGTCCCTTGTCAAAATGGTCCTTACACTCATTGCAGTCGTCTTACTCCTCTTTGCTAGTTATTGGTTTTTACGCCGCCTAATTCAGAATCGGCTGCAAAGAGGTTCTGGCAAACAGCGAATTGAAATAATAGAAAAACGGATGATTAGCCCTAAAACAATGCTCTATCTTGTTCAAGTGGATAACAAACAGGTTCTACTAGCAGAGTCTCATCTTGAAGTGAAGGCTTTGGAAAGCTTTACAGCGCCTGACGAACGCGTAAGGGACTGTTAAACAATAAAGTAAACCATTTGACCTGCGCGAAATCGCCTAAAATCGACGATCAAAAATGAGGTTGTATCTCTACGAATACTATCCCAATTTTGATCATCAATTTTCGGTGGATTTGGCGCGGTGAAATGGTTTACTTTATTATTTAACAATCCCTAAGCGACTAAAAAAACATGCGCCAAATACGGGACATTGCGTTGTTGATCCACCCACCACCCCCCTGCTGTACTTCTATAGGCGGTTCTGGCTGCGGCTGCGCAAGGATTGCCTCCCGATAACCCGATAACAGTTGATGGGCGTGGTGTACGTCTTCTGCAGATCCTACGAATCGGAGGACATCCTCCATGATTGCGTAGCGTTGTTTCATGATCGCCCGGTCATCGACGAGCCTTGCCCTACCAAACACGGCTCCCGCAATTTCATACACTTCTTGCGTTGTTAAAGGCGCCGGATTGGTTGCCCAACGGAAAAAGAGGCGCAGCATGATATTTTCTGTAACCGCTCGATCCACATCCTGCTTACACGCGCCGCTTGTGTAAAAAGAAGAGAGGTCCTGATCTAATTGTTCATCGAAAAGACGGGTCATATCTTCATACGAGATCTGATCTAGGGATGTGTAGGTCATCGCAAGAGTCAAAAAGGTATCAGCAATGAGTTGCATCGCCTTCGCAGCACGCGCCTGTTCCGCACCGCCCGCATTGATCCTGTTTTCCAAAGCGCTCTGTCTGTGGAGATCCATCTGCACACAAAACGATTCTGCAAACTGGAGTGCGGTGCGTACTTGCCTGTCATCCAAAAGATCTTGAGGAATACAAACGCCATTATCCTCTTTCTGCCCCCCGATTTTTCTATGGGCATTCCCTGTTACAAGAGAGTCCGAGTATTGACGAAAAAAATCATTAATGCCTACAAATTGAGCGGGAACGGCTCTGCTTTTATCGAATCCGACAACAGCATGCCTTAGCGCCTCCGGATGCTCTCTCGCCATCCGATGTGCATCTTGGACTCTGGCATGATCATCCTTTTTGTGTGTATCTTGGTGATTAAATCGCAGTTCATGAATCTGAAAACGCTTATAGGCGGGAAGCAGACCATGTTCAAAGATCGCATCGCCTGTAGGTCCTGGCCCGTAGTAAAAACGCATCTCTTTCCCGTTGCTATCCGCATAGCTATACGCCGTAAAAGAAGGGTTGCTCTCGCTTGCATTGTATTCCAAAGGCTGGGTTACGGATTTAAGAGAATGGACAGCCAGATGGGGGTGAGCAAGTGCCCAAAACATTTTTCTAACCCATCCATCGCTTGAAAAGGACGCCGCTTGTAAGCATCCAGACAATTGATCTGCAAGATCTGCCGGACCGAATTGCTCTTCCTCTGCAAAAGGTTTCCCATTGTGCGACTCCAGACATTTCTTCCCATAGGCAGTCAGAGCCGCAGTACCGTCTACAGCCACAAATTTTACAGCGAGAACTTGCAAGAAATTAATAGCAAAACAATCCTTTGGCTTATGAGACTCTGGATAATTTTCTAAGTCCTGATAGATTTGCATCTTCATGACTTCTGCGATCTCTTCCCGCAGCCCCTCTACGCCACCCCATACAAATTCTCCTCTGTGTAGCTTAGCGATCTTTTCTCGAATCGCTATCACGGCATGCGCCAGTTTTGTTGCAGATGCTGGATCTTGCTTACAGCCGATCGCCTTATGGCATTGCAAAATATTTTCTCTCAGCTCGCTCAAAGACAGAAATTCAATTGTCTGATCAGCTAAAGCAATAGCACCCTTCGTTGTAGATCCAACATGGCCGCCTATAATGACGTCAAAACTACTCTTCAATTTTTGTATTTGAGCATCCTTTATCCCATCGTGTAAAGATTTGTGATAAAAATGGGAGTATAAACGAAACCAAACCGTCAACCAGCAGAAACAAAAAGAGAACAAATAGATGGCCGCGCGTCCTGCTTGGAATTTCAGCCACGCATTCTGCACTTTAGCAGCAACGGGGGGCGCTGTTGTAGACACCTTCCGCCCTTGCGGCGTTGCTTTTTTAGATAAACCAGTTTCTGTAACAGGATTTGGCAAGGGCAGTTCAGAAGGGGATAAAGAACGAACTGTCATATAATTATTCAATTTATAATTTATACTATTTTACAATAAAATAGTTTACTTTTCAATTCAAAAGTCACTATCCCTATAAACTCGTGAGAAAAGAAACGATGCAGGAAGCTGTAGCATCGATTTCTGCATCCGTATGAGCAGAGGAGAGAAACCACGCTTCGTGGGGAGAGGGGGGGATATAAATCCCCTGCTGAAAGAGGTGACGGAAGAATTTGCCAAATAACTGACTATCAAGTAAATGCAAATCCTCGCGGCACGTAACATCCCGAAGACCAAAAAACAGAGAAAACATGGAACCGCTTTGGTGGACACAGGCATTGAGAGACTTACGAAATACGATCTCTCGGATGGGGCCTAAAAGCCTGTCTGTTTTTATCTTAAGAGCCTCATAAAATGCGGGTTGAACGATCTCCGCGAGGGTGGCAAGTCCCGCTGCAACAGCTACGGGATTGCCGGAAAGGGTGCCCGCTTGATAAACCTGCCCTAAGGGGGCGAGACAGTCGAGAATCTCTCGTCTGCCAGCAACAGCTGCAAGGGGAAACCCCCCTCCAATGATCTTACCGAAACAGGTCAGATCTGGCGTAATCCCGTAAAGCCCTTGGGCGCCTTGTAAATGGACCCGAAATCCCGTAATTACCTCATCAAAAATTAGCAGAGCTCCTATTTTCGTCGTCTCTTCGCGTAAAAGCTCCAAAAAACCAGGTGCTGGAAAAACAACACCCATATTCCCGGTAATCGGTTCTAAAATAATGGCAGCAAGCTCGTTGGCTAGAGGATCTGTTCGAAAAAAAGTACGTATTGTCTCAAAATCGTTAAAAGGAAAGCAGAGCGTATCAGCGAGAACCGCTCTGCTTACTCCCTGAGAAGTCGCGGTCGGATTCAGATGGGATACGCCCGAACCTGCACGCATCAGCAGTGCATCAGAGTGCCCATGATAATGGCCAGAAAACTTGAGGATCTTCGTTTTGCCCGTATAGCCTCTCGCAAGGCGCAGGGCTGTCATCACAGCCTCTGTCCCCGAAGAGACGAGCCGCAACTTCTCCACTGAATGGATCAGATCGGCAATACGGGCGGCCATCTCGACTTCCACAGCCGTTGCAATGCCAAATGAAGAGCCGCGCTCCATTTGCAAAGAGGCCGCACGCACAACGTTTCGATGCGCATGACCAAGAATCAGCGCTCCCCAACTCATACAGTAATCAATGTACTTTTTTCCATCAGCATCGCAAATCACCGACCCAGCTCCAGATTCTACAATCATCGGAGCCATTTGGAGTCCTTGAAAAGAACGAACGGGGGAATTGACTCCTCCTGGAATCAACTGGCACGCCTTTGCATAAATTTCTGTTGAGAGAGGACGATCCATATGAAGTCTATTATCTATTTACAGCCACTTCTGGTAATACCAATTATCGAAAATAACGTTGCATTTGAGCGCGTGAAAGCGCCTAGATTCAACGATCGTAAGCGGCGTTGTATTGATCTAATACTGCGCCACTTACGATCGTTGAATCTGGGCAGCTTTGACGCAGCTGAAATACAAAGTTATTTTCGATAATTGGTATAAAAATACAGTGTAGCAGAGGAAGAAATTTTTTGACCACATAGGTCTCTTGGGGCAGAATCCCAAGATATGCATACCGTTTCCCTGGCACGCCTATTTTTCTGCGCCCCAGTTGTCACTTTTTCCATTGCCTATGAAGTGCACTTTGTGGGATTGGACGATAAAGCAGCGCTTCGCGCTTTGCAAGACGCCTCGCAGCTCGTCGCCTTGCAAAATAGACCCCCCGCCTCGATCAACGGCCTGCGTTACCGCGTAAATTCCGATCTGCCTTCCTTAATACAAACGCTCCATGCTTTTGCTTATTATGATGCGGCCATCTCCACCGACATCCAAACCGAAAAGGAGAACGTCCAAGTCTATCTCCTCGTCCAGCCGGGTACTCAATACAATCTTGCCTCCTATGCTATCTTTAATGGCGATTGTAAACAGATGTCCGAAATTCCCTGCTGCGCCCCCATCACTTATGAAGATCTGGGGCTGCAGCTATCAAAGCCTGCGCTTTCTACAGACATTGTCAATGCGGAGCTCAATCTCCTCACAGAACTTGCCCGCTGCGGCTACCCTCTTGCCTATATCGACAAACGGAGAGTAGAGGTCGATATGAAGGGAAAGACCGTGGAGGCCGCCTCCTGCGTACAAGAAGGTCCTCTTGCTAAATTCGGATACACCTCTTTTTTCGGATTGCAAGGGATCGATCCACAATTTATCGCCTCGAAAATCGGCTGGCAAGAGGGTGATATCTACAATCCAGACCTCATTGAATCAACCCAGGAGCGCCTCCTCAAATCGGAACTCTTCTCCTCAGTCTATATCACCCATGGAGACGTCCTTGACGAACAGGGGACATTGCCCATGAAATTGCGTGTCTCTGAAGCAAAACACAGACGTATCACACTGGGTGCCTTTTATGGAACGGTAGACGGCCCAGGCTTTACCTTTACCTGGACGCACAGAAATGTCCGAGGCATGGGAGAGATCGTAAGCCTTAAAGGCGATATTTCCCAACGTCTGATTGCCGGAAATATCTCCTATAAAAAACCAGACTTTCTCTCTTTCAATCAAAATTATAGAGCCTTTGCCGAATTATCCTTGGAAAATATTTACGCGTATCGGGGATTCATTTATCGCTTTGCCAACTACATCGATCGGAAAATAGATCCCAAACGCAACGCCTCTATCGGACTGAAACTCGAACACATCAATGTCTCCGAATCAGCAAGCAACGACACTTATCTTCTTTTAGGACTTCCTATTTTTATGCGCTACGACCGAGCAGACAGTTTTCTTGATCCTACGCACGGCTACTCCATTGTCTATTCCGCAACTCCTTATCAGTCCTTCTTCTCCTTCAACCAACGTTTTGTTAAACAACGACTCACGGGCAATTTTTACATCCCCTTTCATCCCTCAAAACGGGTTATCCTTGCGCTCAGGTGCCAATTGGGATCGATTGCGGGAGCAAGGCAACATGAAGTACCTCTGACAAAGCTTTTTCTCGGCGGCTCTGAAGATGATTTACGGGGGTATCGTTATAAAACGGTAAGCCCGCTGACTCCCCACCGCAAACATCGCAAACCTTATGGAGGCAGATCGGCTGTATTTACCAGTGTTGAGGCCCGTTTGAAAATCACGAAAACGATCGGCGTTGTCCCCTTTGCTGATTTCGGCACTGTGACCTTTTCTGAAATTCCCGACTTCAGTGCAAAATGGTATAAATCGGTAGGAGTGGGTTTGCGCTATTATGCGTTTTTCGGCCCCTTACGCGTCGATATTGGATTTCCTCTCGATAAGAGAAAAGGGGTCGACTCGAGTTTTCAAATTTACGCATCAGTAGGACAAACGTTTTGATGAAAAAGTGGCTCCTTATCTTCTGCTCTCTTCTGCTGCTCCTCGGCGGTGCGATGCTTTTTTTACAGAGCAATCGAGGAAAAGCGTGGATCTTAGCGCTCCTTGCGCATGAACTGAGTAAAGCGGGGGTGCAAATTCAAGTGGAACGCGTCATCAGCGCCTTGCCTCACGCCATCGCATGGGAAGGCGTCGTCATGAAATCGGACACTGTTCAAGTCTCCGTTCAGTCCTTGCAGGCGCGCCTTTCCCTACTGGGCCTATTGCAAAGAGAAGTCCTCTTTTCCGATGTTATAGCCGCTGGGATTGCCTGGGACGCCGCGCAAAATCCTATCAAACCACATATGCGATTTGCGCCCACTCTGCCTTTGACGCTGAAAGTAGAGCATTTCCACATCAGTGAAATTGCGATTCCTCAAATCGCACAAACCCAATTTGAAGGCAGCTTCGAAATGGGCAAAGGGGGCGAGACGCTCTTTCTTCAGCTCACCGCCACAAAAGCGAATCTTGCTGACTCGATGGCCAAGATTACCGTCAAACTGCATAAAGGAGGGTCTTTACGCGCGAAAGGCTCTCTCAACACCTCCTCGCTCTCTTTACTCTCTATACAGCTCCCCTTTGAAGCTGCCTCCGCTGTTCAATTTTCCCTGAAGGGGTTATGGCATGGATTCGGACAACCTCTGACTAAGATCAAAGGGACAGCCAGTGCAACCATTACCCCTCAAATACCCTTTTTGCACACTCCCTGGAAACTCCATGCCGATTTTCAACAAGAGAAAACAGGAGACTGGCAAATCCCCCACTTTTCCGCCCTCACCGCCTATTTTACAGCAAAAGGGACGGCTGTTTTCAGTCCAGAAGCGCACCTGAAACAAGCCTCTGCCCAAGTAACAGCGCATCACCCTGAAATGAGCGCCTATTTCAGGGTCGCATCCATGCAGAACGGAGACCTTCATGTAGATGGCTCGGCCTCTCTCCCCTTTTTCGCAGTGGACGGCCTGCGTCTAGAAGAGAGCAAAGCCCATATTGACGCAACATATCGGGCATCCCAGTGGACAGGAAAAATCGATACAACCGCCTCTTTGAACAAAACCCTCTGGCACGCTTTCAGTGAGTTTGCTTGGAGTCCAAACGGCTCTCTCTTTCTTTCTCCTCTACACTTAGAGTCCCCCTCTACCCGCTGTGAAAGCACTCTGGAAATCCGCCCGGACAGAAAGATCATCGGCCATACTGATCTTGCGATCGAAAATCTCCAGGAATTTCCTTTTAACTTCTATGGCAGCCTGAAAGCAAAAGCGGATTGGGATGTGATCGACCAAACCCAATTTGTCAAACTGGATGGTGCTATCTCAAGCCTTTATTGGAAAGAGCTCTTTAGTGAAACGCTCTCTTTCTATTTGGATCTCAAAGACCCCTTTGAGCAGAGGCTCGGCACCCTCTCGCTTGCTGCTGAACAGGTCAGATGGCACTCTCTTTTCCTCGATACACTCAGTTTAGAAACGGCCAAAGACGGTGCAGATCAGTGGCCCTTTTCCCTCTCTTTGGAAGGAGAGTGGGAGCATCCTTTAACGCTCCATCTCAACGGCACTTTCCAAGATCCAGGACTTTACACACTGAACGACCTCTCCGGTTCATTCTATCAACATTCCCTTTCCCTGGGATCTGCAGTCACATGCCATATCTCCCCCAACGATTTACGTCTCTCCAACCTTGACCTCATCGTTGGCTCTGCGCACCTCTTACTCAATCTTCATAAAAACAATGAAAGTGCTTCGATCGATCTCTCTTTGATGCACTTTCCTCTCGATCTTTTGTCTCTTAATCCCCTTGAACTCACAATCAACGGCACTACGGATGCCATACTCAAGCTGAGTCAGTCAAAAGAGAACACAACGGGCTCCTGGAAAGCCTCGATCGATTCTATCCAAGTGGGAAGTCTGCTAGAGACTTCCATACTCGAGGCCTCCGGCCTTGTGGAAGGGAAAATCCAACAAGAGCGCCTCACTTGCCATGGCGCGCTCCAAACAGGAGAAGCGCCCTTCCTAAGTCTTGATCTTGATGTCCCCCTGCGCCTCGATCTCTATCCGCCCAGAGCCCAGCTTCTCTACGATGAACCTGCCCAGGGCAATCTCTCTTTTCAAGGACGCATTGAAGAGATGCTTGATTTTTTCAATTTAGGAACACATAGGATCGAGGGAGATCTCGTTTGCGATCTGACTCTCAAAGGCTCCCTCAATCATCCTCAAACTCGAGGGACGCTCCATTTTGACAATGGCTACTATGAAAATTATCTCACTGGCACCCAGCTCTTTTCTATCAAAGCAGAGGGCGAGGCGCTAGAAGGACGCTTTCTTCTAAGCTCCCTCACAGCGACCGATTCGGAAGGACAGGGACAGCTTCAAGCCAAGGGAGAAATCAGCCTGAATCTTCAAGAACAACTCCCCTTCCACTTCACTGCCGATTTTAACCATCTGCACTCTGTACAAATCGATCTCGTACATGCCGAAACAGAAGGGACGATTCAGCTGACCGGCAATCTCCAAGAAGCCCTCGCCAGCGGTCAAATGACTGTTGTGCAAAGCACCTTCACAATTCCAGACCATATTCCCCGTTCTCTGCCCACTCTAGCCGTTGTCTACAAGAACCCTACAAAACCCTTAGCCCCCATCCCCTTCTCGACTTCCGCTCCATTCCCTCTGCAACTTGATCTCGAAGTCATAGCGCCCGATTCTATCTCCATCAGCGGCAGGGGACTCCACTCCCAATGGAAAGGCGCCTTTCACATCGGCGGAGAATATACGTCGATTGCAGCGAAAGGAAAATTGGAGCTTATTCAAGGACAGTTTGCCTTTGCAGGACGTTCTTTCAAGCTCATCGATGGAGCTCTCTCCTTCAGCGGTAGAGAACATCAGATGCCCTACCTTGATTTGGCAGGTCTTATGGAAGTCAAGGGGGTAAGCATTACAGCCCGCCTTAAAGGCCCTCTGAATAATCCGCAACTGACCCTCCAATCCTCACCCCCGCTTCCATTAAGCTCTCTCATGGCCTACCTGCTCTTTGGCCAAGAGTTGTCTGAAATCAACAGCTTTCAAGCCTTGCAACTGGCAAACTCCCTAGCTAATCTCTCAGGAGAGAGCCCCGATGTCCTCGAAAGCACCCGTAAATCACTTGGCGTGGACAAACTTCAAATCGTCTCGGTTCCTGGCGATGACGACGAAGCAGGGAGCGATACGATCGCGCTCCAGGTGGGCAAATACATCAGCGAAGGGATTCTCGTCTCCTACACGCAAGGGGCGGAAGACGCCAGCGGCAATTTAAGTATTGAAATCGAATTGCAAAACGGTCTTGTTATCCAACTCGAGAGCGATCAAAGGCAAGAGCAAGGAAAATTCACCTTTAAATGGAACCACAACTACTAGAACCCGTAAGAAAGGTTGTATTGCATATAGTGGTCGCGCAATTTAGAGAACTGTCCCTCATAGGAATAGCCGTGATGATATTCTATGTAAAAGCGGAACTTGCGACCAATCCCTTGTAATTTACTAAATTCGTATCCACCTCGATAAGTTCCATCAAAATTCCAATCAAGCTCCTGCATATTACGCCAATGCAATGTGAGAAAGAGGGTTCCATAGAGTTTTTGCTTGAGAAATTTCGTCCCTAAAAATCGCACTTCGGTGCCGTATTCAATGTAGAGGGGGTCCCAGCGGAATGAGGGATCGCTATGGACGATTACGCCAGGACCTACATACAGGCGGATCGCCTCACTAGCTTGATAGGAGGTAAAGAAGTCGATCGCCTCGTTGCTGGGATTAAGCCGTCTGACGGTCGGATGATTCACCATGTACTCATCGCCAAGGTGGCTTGAGCAGTGAAACCCCCTCAGTCTAAAAGACCATTTTCCTCTTGCATAGGTAATAGGAATCCCGCCATAAAAATCGGTGTTGACCAGCTCCGTTCCACCCGCGAGATCGAGCGTGGGATCCATATTGAAAACAGACCAAATCCCCGCTTCGATACCGATCTGCAAGTCGCCATGCCATAACACATCCAGCCAACGGTAAATGGGAAAATCGTCTCCTAAGGAGATATCAACACACTTATTGCCGCATACCTTATCTCCGCTTCGATATCCCAGCGTATAGGAAATAACGCGAGGAGATCCTACCAGCGGTTGAAATAGCTCGGTCATCTGAGGAAACCAGATCCCTGAAATTTGCGGTCTCTGCACATATTTTACGCGCAGCTCTTCGCTTTCCGGAGGCACCCCATTGAGCAGATTCACCTCTTTAACCCCAGGCACATCTTTAACAAAGGAGACAATACTCTGCGCCGTCAACTGGTTCTTCGGTAAATTAGCAAGCCAAATTTTCTTGTCCTTCGAAATCACGACCACTCGATATTCCGAATAGTGCATGTCGATGAGCGCCTGGACATACCCTTCAAAATAGGCGTCGGATGCCGATTCAATTTCGGCAGGAACGCCATCGCTGCGCGTTAAAAATACGGCAACTTCTGATTCTGGAGTCATTTCTTCCGGGGAAGGATGTAATATCGAAGAAGCGAGCAAACAAAAAACTAAAGCTCCTGACTGGAGTGATCGCATAGGAAGGACCCTTTTCCCCCCTATATACATAGACAGCTTATTATCGAAAAATGTTTTCTTAAGAAGCTGAGCTTTCGCGCTGAACGAACCTGCTTTTGAATAGGAGCACCCCGCTATACAAGCAGAACAGAGCCCCGAGAACGAGTACCTCGACAGGACCGAAAATAACAGAAAACCATCCTCCGAGCGGAGGAGCAACAGCCCCCCTTAAACCCGCCAGCACGACGCCTACCCCCGTATACCTCGAACTCGTCTCTTTGCCAGAAAAAATAGGTCCTGATAAATTCCAAACTAGGTGACTTCCCCCTTGCCCCACGCCGTACCAAAAGTAGGCCAAATAAAACCACCAAATACCCCACATGGAGAGCGCCATCAATACGGGGAATAGGGCAACAGATAAAAACACCCAGCTTGCAAGACGAAGCACACTCACCCTCTCCATCCACCGAGCCCATAAAGGGGAGGAGAGAGCAAACCCAAGCCCTTTGGCAATCGAGAGCCCCCCAGCCACCACCATATACGAAACTCCCAGAGCATCTACGGCAAAGATCGGCAGCGCCGGCTGAATGAGCATGATTCCGAACCCGCATGCCATGAATCCCCACTGAAACCTGGCAAAATCAGGGCGCTCCCGCATTAACCGGTAGCTGTCTTTCCAGGGACGCACTAGAATTTCTTTAACGGAGAGATTCTCCTGCTCTAAAGGCTCTTCATTCACCGCTACACGCGCTTGAATGAAAAGAACGGCAAGCCCCACTAAGGCTGCGCCAAAAAAAAGGATGCGCCACGCGCTCGGATCTCGGTCAAGGACACCGCCCATGCCTAAAGCAAGCACTACCCCTTCCGCATAGCCTAGACCCGCACTCCAAGAAAAGAGCTTGCCCCGCTGTTTTGGCTCCACACTGCGCCGCATCATCTCGAGCCATCCCGGAATGCCTGCCCGGTAGAAAAACATGTAGTTGACTGCTGACGCGATCACAAACCAGACTGAATCAATCCAAGGGCATAGTAAGAAGGGCGCCCTCATCAAGAATCCTGCCCACAATACATTCGCCTTGAGCCTCCCGCTACGCCCCAACCCGGCACTCCAATAGAAGGAGAGGATCGTGATCACCGGCTTAAGCATTGTCATCAGGGCGATTTGAAAGGCGCTGGCCCCTAGATCTTTGTAGAGGATAAAGGCGATGAAACCATACAGGGTAAATAAAGGCTCGCTGAGCAAGCTGCTCGCAAATAAAGCGCGCCCCATCCCAGTATGTTTTCCCTTGCCGGCATCCATAGGTTATCCATCATACTCTGTCCCATTATTTTTAGAACGAAGATTTTTTGAAATGATAGTTATATTATATTTTAAAAATATAACTGTTTTATTTACATATTTACGATTTTATAGAAGAATTAAACAATCTTTTAACTTACGCAAAGAAAATTTTTATGACCTCTATATACCCGTTCCACCTCAAAAGCGCCCAGAGCAAATCGATTCAAATCCTCTCAAATCGAATAAAACAGCGCGGTTAATATTAAGTCAATATTGACCGCGCTGTTTTATTCGATTT
>JACRBF010000024.1 GCA_016213175.1 Chlamydiia bacterium | reverse complement strand
ATTATTCAGTTGAATCCAATCCAATTAGGTTGAATGAATTTTGGGTGCACCTCAAGTGGAAGCACTATATACCCGTTCCACCTCAAAAGCGCCCAAAGCAAATCGATTCAAATCCTCTCAAATCGAATAAAAAAGCGCGGTTAATATTAAGTCAATATTGACCTCGACTTTTTTTATTCGGATAGGTTCTTGAGGTGGAACGGGTATAAATACGACCGGATGAGCCGCCAGCGCAGACACGTCTGCTTTTGCGCATACACCACCACATCCCCCCCCCTGGCGAGCATCTGGATTTCCGCATCGGTGAGCCGAAATAAGATCGCGCGCGCGCGCGCGGCATTCACTTTTTTGAGCAGATGATCGCCCGCCCGTCGAAGTCTTATATGGAGATGGATCAGGCGGACGAGTCCGCCGCCGATCCAAACGGCTGTCATCAGATGGAAGGCAGGCACAATGCTCCCTGCAATGAGGCAGAGCAACAATACCCACACCTCCCACGGATGCCGGACAATCGGACCGAAGGCCCTGCGCCACCATCTATCAGAGGTCATATAGGCAAAAAATTCCTCCGTCTTCGATTCTGCAAAGGCGCTGCGGGCAGCATGCACCGCCTCATGCGCCAAAATTTCATCACGGCTATACCCTAAATATCTTCCACACCGCAGCCCTTCTCGCAGCTGAATCGATACAACCTTCTTCCCTTCGATCCACGTTGCAGCTCCTTGCCAAGGGACAAGAGAGGTGTTTGAATAGAAGGCAGGAAGGAGGGCTGGTTCAAAACCGAAGAGACGCTTTAAATGAAGCCGCGTCCAGTCCCAATGGGCTCTTGGAATCTGTTCTCCTCCGGATTGGATTTCCCGCCTCTCAGAAACCCGTCTTACAAATTCTTCTTCAGATTCGGAAGGCCCAGGAATTAGGCCGCAAGCATTCCACTGGAGCAGCTCTTCATCACTCATACGAGGCAAGCATTATAGCCCTATAGAGAGGGGTGCCGCAAGAAAAAATTTGCTCTTTGTCGATAAATCCGCTACCATCGCCCAGGTTTGGTGCTGAATTATGACTAAAGCCCTCGTCATCGTCGAATCTCCAGCTAAGATCAAGACACTTAGGAAGTTCCTAGGCCCTGACTATTTTTTTGAATCCTCCGTTGGTCATATTCGAGATCTTCCACAAAAAGAGTTTGGCATCGACGTCGAGCATGATTTTGAGCCAACTTACGTCACCATGCCTGACAAAAAAGAGGTGATTAAAAAGCTCCAGGATGCCGCCAAAAAAGCTGACATCGTCTATCTAGCTCCCGACCCCGACCGGGAAGGGGAGGCCATTGCCTGGCACATCGCCTCTATCCTCCCTAAAAACACAAAAATCAAGCGCACTGCGTTCCAATCAATCACAAAAGCAGCCGTTCAAGATTCTCTCGACCATCCCCGCGATATCGATATTGATCTCGTCAATGCACAGCAAGCGCGCAGACTCCTCGATCGCATCGTAGGCTACAAAATCTCTCCCATTTTGACGCGCAGAGTGAAAAGGGGACAGGGAGGCACTTCTGCCGGCAGGGTACAGTCGGTTGCTCTCAAACTCGTCGTCGACCGAGAAAAAGAGATCGACGCCTTCCAAGCTGTGGAATACTGGAATATCGGCGCGGTTCTCGAAGGACAATTGATCGATCGCCCTTTCCTCGCCTCTCTTTATACAGTGGATGGCCTCAAAGTAGAGAAGGAAAAAACGGGCCATAAAGAATGCTTCCTCATCCCCGATGCGAAGACGGCAAAAAAGATCGTAGAGAAACTCAAAAAAGCGACTTACCGTATCGGCAGCGTAGAAAAGAAGGAGAGAAAGCGCAATCCTGTGCCTCCCTTCATCACCTCAACGCTGCAGCAAGAAGCGAGCCGCCACTACGGCTTTTCGGTCTCACGCACAATGAATATCGCCCAAGGACTCTACGAAGGGATCGATATGGGCAGTGAGGGCTCTGAAGGTCTCATTACCTATATGCGTACCGATTCGGTCAATATCGTACCTGAGGCAATTGCGAACGCCCGTAAATATATCGATCGCCACTTCGGCCCCGAGTATCTCCCAGAACAGCCCCGCATCTATGCCTCAAAGAAAACAGCGCAAGAGGCACATGAAGGGATACGCCCCACAAACTTAAGTAGAGATCCTGAGAAAATCCGGCAATATCTCACAATCGATCAATTCAAGCTTTATCTGCTCATCTGGAGGCGCTTTGTTGCTTCTCAAATGAATCCTGCCATCTATGACACGGTCTCTGCCGATATCGAAACGGACCAAGATATCGTATTGCGCGCTACTGGCTCCACGCTCAAATTCAATGGCTTCTTGGCAGCGTACGAAGAGAAAAAAGATAAAGGGCATTTAGACGATGAGGATGAGACGAAGGCGCTCCCCCCTCTCGAGCCGAATATGCCCCTTTCTCTTGTCGATGTCGACTCTACCCAATCGTTCACCAAGCCACCGCCCCGCTTTACAGAAGCTTCTCTCGTTAAAGAGCTCGAACGGCTCGGTATCGGACGTCCTTCTACCTACGCTGCGATCATGAATAAGATCCAAAGCAGAGACTACACCGTCAAAGAGAGCCAAGCGCTTAAACCGACTGAACTGGGCAAGGTAATTGCCAAAATGCTGGAGGATAACTTCCCTCCCATCATGGATGTCACGTTCACCGCTCAGATGGAAGATCAGCTCGAACAAGTAGCTGAACACCAGAAAAACTGGAAGGATCTCCTGCGGGAGTTTTGGAAGGACTTCATCCCTCTTGTCGAAAAAGCCGAAAAAGAGGCCGTCGTCCCCAAACTCATGACGGAACTCGACTGTCCGAAGTGCGGTCAAAAACTCCAAAAGATCTGGTCGCGCAATAAGTATTTCTATGGCTGCTCTAACTACCCGACCTGTGATTTTACAAGTCCTATTGAGGCGATCTCCTTCAATAAAGAAGATTACGATTCGAATTTCGATTGGGAACAATCGTGCCCGCACTGCAAGTCCTCCATGACGCTTCGACACGGCAAATTCGGCCCCTTCCTCGGCTGTTCCCGCTATCCTGAATGTAAAGGCATCGTCAACATCCCCAAAAAGGGGGAGAAAGTTTACCGTCCTGAAGATCTCCCCTCCTGCCCTGCGATCGGCTGCGATGGCCACCTCTCTCCTCGTAAATCGCGTTTTGGGAAAACTTTCTTCTCTTGCAGCAATTACCCCGACTGCGACGTGATCGTGAATACTCTCGACCAGGTAGCGACCAAATATTCCAACCACCCCAAAACAGCCTACGTTAAAAAGAGACGACGCGGACAAAAGGGGAAAGTCGCTGCAGAGAAAGAGACTCCCAAAAAAAGCGCCACCAAAAAGAGCAGAAAAACGCCCGCCCAAGCTACCTACAAACTCTCTAAGGAACTCTCCGCCATTGTTGGAGCGAAAGAACTCTCCCGTCCCGAAGCGACGAAGCAGCTCTGGGTCTACATCAAAGCCCACAATCTGCAAGATCCCGCAGACAAACGAGTCATACGCCCCGATGCGGCACTTTCCAAAGTCTTCGGTTCCAATAAGCCAGTGAACATGATGAAACTCGCCTCCATTTTAACTAAGCATCTGAAGAAGTGATTACATTCCGCTTAGGACGACCGGGCGCCCAGATTCTTACTCCAAGGAGAGTCTTATTCTTACTCTGGTTATTTCTGCTCGTATTTCCTAAGGGTGGATTCAAAATTGGGGGCATCCCCATTACTTGGGGTTATCTGTTGATCGCAATCACTTGTTCCATCGCTTTATTGCGCAACAAATTGAGTATTCGCACGGCACGTTTAGAAATGCTGGCGCTTTTGCTACCCTTTCAAATCATCAGCACCCTCACTTTTATTACCAATGGGATAGAAGATCTAGGAATGACGCTCTCTTTTTTACTCT
>JACRBF010000023.1 GCA_016213175.1 Chlamydiia bacterium | reverse complement strand
GATGAGGTCATATGGGAAATTGAGAATCTGCTCAACAATCGACCTCGAAAAGTGTTACAATTTCGCACACCCATAGAGGTCTTTAATCAACGCAGAATGGAAGCGGGATTTGTCGCACTTCGAACTTGAATCGGCGTCTCAAAAATCCCCCTTTTGCCGCCTTTATTCTAAAAGCCAAGATCACCTTCTCCTCCAAATCCATGTACGAGAGCTCCTATCCCCTGCGATTGTGCAAATGGAGCGCCCCTTCCCCTCAATCCGCCGTATCGCCGACCTCTTTTGGGAAGAGCATAAAATCGCCTTTGAAATCCAATGCTCCCCTATTAGCCCTCTCGAGGCTACGACCAGGAAGGCCGACTACCAAAAACTAGGAATCGAGGTCGTGTGGCTCTTGGACGACCGGATCTTCAATCGCCACCACGTCCGTCCAGCAGAGGAGGCAATGCGCAAGTCTCCTTGCTATTTCTTCTCTTTCCACAGATCTAAAACCCCCTTTTTTTACGACCAGCTAGAGGCTCTCTCTGGTCAGCGGAGGATCAAAACAGGCTCCCCCCTTCGAATCGATCTTCGAGCTCCCTGTCCTATCCCTTCTATCGAATGGCCACCCCACTCTCTCTCTCAGATCCTTACGAAAGCGTCCCACTCCCGCATCTATTTTCAAGGAGATCTCCTCCACCGATTTCTGCACCAAAGCGCCCAGGGAGGCGGGATCGAATTCCGCCTCTGGAAAAGACTCGAAACCGCTGCAAAGACGAAAAAACCTGCGTGGCTTCAGCTTCTCTGCCGTTTCAACAATTCCATAAGACGCCTCTATTTCAAAGCGCTTGAAGCGTTTCTGGAGTTCTGCGAATGAGAAAATAGCAAAAAACCCCATAACAAATCAGGGTTTTCAGGAGAAGCCCTACCGGGAATTCCCGATCTAAAGAGGAGAAAGAGGGGTTTTTTGGATTATACCACACAAACCGAGGATCTTTTGCATGCTCTTCGAGATAGGCAGCAGCGGCCCCCTCGTTGAGATGCCATGGTTTTGGAAAAACATAAACCCCTTCCCAGCGCATCCCCATTACTTCAAAAAAATAGTGCGCGCTGATCGCATACCGATCTCCTTCCGCCTTCACTTCCCACCGGAAAATGCGCGCCCCCACACTCTCTTTTCGAGAGCCATAACTCCATAAATCCACTACTAATCTATAGGAAAAATAGGCAGCAACCACCCCGCTTAAAACCAGTAAAATGAAAAACAGACCCTTCTGCGGGTGCGAAAAACAACGCATAAATCTTTACGGATTATAGCAGAGGAGAGTATAGTACTAGCATCTAAATTTGCAATTGAAGAGGACCCATGGCCGAAGACAACACACAAGGACAGAAGACTGAGAAGAAAAAAGAGGTCGCTGTAAAACGCCCGTCAGCCCAAAAGAGGAATTTGCAGAGCGAGAAACGAAGAGTACGCAACCGCTCCTTCCGCGCCTCCGTACATACTGCCGTCCGCTCTTTGGAGGCGGCCCTCTCGCAGAAACAATCTCCCGAGCAACTGAAAAACAAACTCCAAGAGATCTATGGCATTGTTGATAAAGGAATCAAACACGGCGTCTTCAAATCGCGCAAAGCCGCGAGGACAAAGTCCCGCCTCAGCGCCCGCTGTGCAAAAAACGTAGCCGTCTAAGCTTCAATCCCGCCGCCCCGATCTTAACAGATAATTAATATTTTGTTATGATATAAGGGCGCCAACTCCCTCAGGGGTCGTCCTAAACATGTAGTGCTTGAGTTCTGCACAGGCAGACGATAGACAAAGAAATACGCCGAAGATGGGGGATCGAAACAGGAAGCCCGGTAGTGGGCTGCCTGCCCCAGCCAAGCGTGACTTCACACTACCTGATTGAGAACGGCCCGCAGGGAGAGCTGGGCAAACACGGGAGGAAGTATGGCTACCAAAACATCGCTTGCGTTACCCACAAATCCTATATCCTTTAACGATCTCAATCAGGAGGCCTTCAAGCACTTCCTTGACGAGACTCTTGTTGAACAGTCCAACCCCAGATCCAGTCAACCTCTTCTTGACGCTTGGATCGCCAAATTAAAAATCAAAAATGACATTCTTCTGAAACAGCTTAATGAGAAGGCGGCAGATGACCGTCTCTTCAACACAGCAGCTCCCAGCCATCCTGTAGAGGTCGTTCAAGAAATCGACTCCCTCTCCCCCGAAGAGATCACGAAAAAATTTCTTTTGCACCACGCTGGATGGATCTTTACTGGAGTCATGGCTACCGTTGCGCTCACTACCCTCACGCCTATTGGCGCTGGTCTCGCCTTCGGAGCTGCCAAAGTGCCCGAATTTTTAGGAGAACTATGCCTGAATTTCGGAAAATCGATCACGGAACTACTCCTCTCTGAAGCTGCAAAAGAGCTTGCCTCTTCCCCCTGGGTCTTCACAATGGGGAAAATCGCTTTTATCGCCGCCTCTTTGTACCCTCTATACAGAAAAACCAAGGATCCGATCAGCCGGGCGGTCAAAAGAGGCGTTCAAATGACAAAGAACACCTTGCAAGTCATGGAAGAGCACACGATACTTATATTTTTTATTGGATATGCAATTATTTATTCTGGATTAAAGATTTTTGAAAACCAACCGTTATACAAAAATTATATATACCACACATGATTCGCATTCGGCATAATTCGAATCCACACCCGCAATTTATTTGTTTGAAGTAGTATTTTATTCCCATACTCGTTAAACTCTTTGGCAGAATCACTAAGGAGAGTCCGTATTATGGCAGCACCACATAATGTTATTCCTCTTGCTCCGCCCATCCCTGCTCCCGACCCCCCACCTTACCATAAAGACCAGGATCTTCTCAAAATCCAAGACGGTTTTCTACATCAATTGGCTGAACGATCAAGAGACTTGTGTGAGCGTATCAAGAACATGCACGACACGATCAATCAGGCCACTAAATATACATGGCCAACCCTATATCGCCAGCAGTTCATCCCCCTCACCAAAGAGCTTGTAGACCACGCTGAAGCGGCCAAAACATGGGAAAATCATCAAGTGACTTGGCAAGGAACCGCGGAGGCGCATGCCAAAGAACATTCCACGTTCAAGCTTGCGCATGAGTTTTTCAAACAACAATTCCGAGCGCTCGCCTTTGACGTCTTTACAGCAGCCGAAAAAGGCCTCCATTTCCACCTCTCAGATAAGCCAAAATATGGTGCATTCGCGGAATCCTTTGGAACGATGACTATGCCCCTTGCAGATTGGGCGGATCAAAACAAATGGTATGGCTTTTCCGCAGCACTTGGCGCTACGGGAATCACACACCTCCTCTACGCACATCAACCGACAAACGAGTGGATTTTGACGCCCTTTACCAGATTCGGCTCAATTCTCCTCAACTTACCGCTTCTTGCTGGGTCATATACGCACTCATTCCTCTGTGGAAAGGAACCTCTTGACACCTGTACTTTGCTACCCCCCAAGATCGGGACAGTCATGCTTGGTGTTGCTGCTCTCTACCCTACGTTTAAACTAATCGAACCACATGCTCGGCAATTTTTTGATGATGTGTATAACGTTATTCATTGGATGAGTGAAGAGCACAGGGTATTACAAGTGCAGCTTGGGTCAGCGCTCACAGCTGCCGCAGTATTTACCACGGGACTTGGAGTATGGGCATTGCAGAATCGTGATCATACCCTTCTCACAGATAACTTGAGCACTATGGGCATTACCGCAGCCGTGGCGGGATTCTTTACCCCCTACATCTGTCTTATTCTGAAGGATGTATGTGACAGCTTTCAGTCCCCAGCACCAGCGGCAGCCCGCCCATGAGATGGGCGACATATTCCGATAGCTTCTTTAAAAACGGGCTGAAAAGCCCGTTTTTTTTTGGGAAGACCTAGCAATCATCGCCCGTAATGTTTCCCGTTTTCCAACCACCTCGATCTTTTTCTTCGAGCGGGTGAGCGCTGTATAGATCGCTTCTCTGCCAAAGCGCTCGCTGCCTTCTGGGAAAAGAGCGATCACAGCATCGAACTCGCTGCCCTGGCTTTTGTGGATCGATAGACAAAAAGAGAGTTCATACGAGGGAGGAGAGGGGAATGCGCGCCATTGAGGTTCTTCCGTATCTGGAAAATAAGCCTTATGAATCTGTCTGCCGCGCCCTATAAGGATGCCTCCCATGCCATTATAAATTGCTGCATATGGGTCATTGCAAGTAGCCAAAATCGGCGCTGCCCACCAGAGATTTTGTGAATGGGCCTGATTGTGCAACAAAGAAAAGATCTGCTGATTCAACCGCTCTGTTCCATAAGAACCCTTCCGGACCGCATTCAAAATGCGTACATGCAGATAGTGATCCCAGGCAGCTTTGGGATCTGGGCGATCCGGAGAAAGAAGAGAGCCGATCCTCATAAAGAGCTTCTCTGCGAGAAGAGGAGAAAACTCCCAGTCCAATCGGACAGCCTTTGAGGAAGTCCCGTCCAGTAGTTGGTCGAATGTGTCTGCATTGCCCTCTTTAACAGCACAGGCTACTTGCTGAAGATGCGCATCTTCCACTCTAAGACATCGCTCTAAAGAGCTGCCTAATAAACGCGCCATCTCCGGGAAAAGAGAGGTCGTTTCAATAGGGGGCAGCTGATGGGGGTCTCCGAGAAGCAGGAGCATTGTGTCAGGGCCTATTGCCTTCAGGAGGTGGGCGAGCAAAGGCACATCGATCATCGACGCTTCGTCCACGATCACGAAATCGGCATCGATCCGAAAGTCAGAGGCAAGCCGCAGTTGCCCGGGCTGCAGGCGCAGCAATCGATGCAGTGTGGCTGTTTCGAATTGCAGAGTAGATACCCCTTTCCACTGCGTCATAACAATCGATTGAAGGTGCGCTGCCGCTTTTCCCGTGGGCGCCGCAAGACAAATATGGCAACAAGCGCTCTCTTCTACAGGAAGCGCTGCAGCAAGAAATTGTACAAGCCAGCTTACCGTATAGGTTTTCCCAGTGCCTGGCCCCCCCGAGATCACTGTGAGACAACTGTCCAAGAGGGAGCGTCCGGCCTCCCCTTGCTCTTTGGATAACTTGCCAGCAAGACATGCCTCTTCTAGAGCCTTGTAAAACCGCGTTCGATCAAAATAAGAGGGGGCAGGGGATTGCCTGAGGCGCTTTACCTGCTGCAAGATATACGTTTCATAAACCCAGTTTTTTTGCAGGTAGTAACGATCCTCGTGCCTCACAATAGGAGCAAGGGACGCTGAGCCATTGCCTATCCCTATCACCGCAGGAGGGAGAAGATCCAGCGCATTTCCGATCTCTTCTCGAAAGACGCATAGATGCCCTTCACGCGCGCTTTGCATGATACGCATAGCGGCACTTGCACCTATTCTTTCTGCAAATAATTCATCCAGCATACGGCTCAGGGATAAATGAACAGACTGCATCGCCTCTGAGAAAAAAGTAGAGCGCTCCTCCGAAAATCTCTTCAAAAGGCTCCGTGTAAAACCGCTTTACATGACGCCTCAGCGCTTCTGCATAAATAGCTGCCTGAAACCAATAATCGTGCTGCGACATTGCTTCTTGTAGAAATTGATAGGATTCATCAGAACTTCCCAGCCAATTCGTCTTCCAATCGACAAAATAGTATTTCTCTTTATGAATAAAGACCAGATCGATAAAGCCTTTTACATAATGGGGAGATCGGGAGAATAAAAAAGGCACCTCTGTTTGCAGTTGATTCGGCTCTAAATGACTCAGAGAAAAAGGTTTATCATGACAGAACAATGGACGCTGCAGCGCCGCCCAGACCATCTCTTGAATCGGGGCTTGCCAAGGCAGTAACAGAGAGGCTGTAAGAGACGCGCTCACAAGCGCCTCCACAACACTCCTATCACGCCAAATCGGAGTAGGAGATTGAAAGAGCGTTTCAAAAATCTGATGAATCGCGATACCGGTTTCTATCCCCTTAGGAATCGTATGTCTTGAGAGAAGATCTTGCATAGGTTCTGATGGGATGAACGATTCTGGTTGAGCGTGGGCGCTCAGCGAAGTAAAGGACTGGATATACTGCGGAATCGCTTTAGGAACTAAGAGCGGCTCTTTGGGCGCTTTGCATTCCTTTTTTACCCGCTGGACAGGCGGCAAAAGAACTCTGTCTGGAAGGGCTTCAAAAGAGATTGTCTCTGTCTTAGCAAGTTTTTCTAAAAAGGGGAGAAGAGGTCCTTCTTGCTCCTCCAAAATATCGCTGAACAGTTCCATGGGAGAGGGCGCGCCGCGCGAGGCAGCGCTTTTTCCCATCAAAAGGGGAATATAGAGGCGCAGCTTTGCACGCGTCATAGCAACATAGAGCTGTCTGAGTTTTTCCGCATTGAACTCTTCGCCCTCTTCTTCTGCCTCAGGAGAACGGGCGGTAAGCCCGAGAGCAAAGACAAGATCAAATTCTAGTCCTTTGCTGGCATGGAGCGTGAGAACCTGTACGGCGTCTGTATCCTCTTCCCCATAGCGCCTAGCTCCTTCATCTGCTGGACGCTCTTCGAATGCTTGGAGAAATTGTAGAAGCGCCTCTACAGAAAAAGCAGATCGTGCCGCCCAAGACAAAATCTCCTCAACCGCCTGCCTCACATCGAGCGCCCACGCTGGATCGATTACGGAGGAGAGCACCTGACGACAGCAAGCAATCAAATCCTCTCTTGCAAAGCTCTGAATCTCCATCAAACGGGTCACTTCTGCAAAAGGACCGGCATCGACACTACGCTGCAAAGAGGGTTTTCGCGTATCTGAAAGATTTTCAAACAACTCCTTTACAAGTCGAAATCCCGCCGTTTGTCCTAAAGGGGTATGACTCTTGGCCATCGCAGGAATGCGGCGCGCGCGCAAAAGACGTAAGGCGCGCTCTACCTGATGGCGATCTTTCACCAAAATAGCCATCGATAAGGACAAGGGGGAGAGGCGTTCGATTTCCGAGACCGCAAAGGGGAGAAGTGTTGTTTCGAAGGCGTCGGATTGCCCTTTTTCCAGCAACACGTGCAATGCCCCTTTGCCGTCTGGAGGCAACACCTCTTGTGCTTCACATCCCGCCTTCACAGCAGGAGATAGAAGCATTTGGTTTTTCTTCGGCAGTACGAGCCAAGACCTGGCAAACAGCGCATTGAGCGCGCTCACGAGTTCAGGAGAAGAACGGTAATTCGTATCCAGAGAAAACTGAGCCTCTACCCCCAAAAGCTCTTTGGCAGAGAGATAGGTGTAGATATCGGCGCTCCGAAAACGGTAAATCGATTGTTTGGGATCTCCCACCAGATAAAGCGCGCGTAGCGCACTGGACTCTCTATTTTGTAAAAATAGCGTCTGAAAAATCTCCCACTGCAGCGTATCGGTATCTTGAAATTCATCAATGAGAACCGCTTTATACTTTTCTTTCACACGGAGAGCAAAGGGGGCAAGCGATAGCGCTTGCTTCATGCGCACTAACATTGCGTCAGGATTGATCAGCGCCTCTTCAGAAAATTCTTCTTTTTCAATGACCTCCCAAGCCTTCTGCAAGCAATTTAGAATCCCTTTTCGATCCATCGCCTGTTGGATGAGCGCAGAAAACATGTGATCCGCCCAGGAAAAAAATGAGGGATAGTGGAGATCGTGCGGCGTCTGCGCCCGTACTTTTCGATTCGAAGGACTGAGGTAGGCAAAAAGAGTTCCTTGGTGTTTCAACAGCATGCGAAAATGGAGCGGATTGGACGGATCTGCAAGTCCCTGAGCAAGGGCTTTTACCTGCTCTTTAAAATCGCCTTTGACCGCTGCTTTATGGCCTTCTGATAGAGAAAAAAAGTCCTCTAAGAGTCTCTCTTCCTGCACGCTGCCTCCTTTCCAATGAGACAGTCCTATTTGATACTGCCTAAATGCTTCTGAAAAAGAGAGCGAGGGCCCCTTCGTCACAGATCCGCTCTGCTTCAATAATTTACGTCCTAATTCATCGAAAGAGTCGATGGTTTTTAAAAGAAAGGAAATCTGCTCGATACAGAGAAGATCAGCCTCCAGTTCGCATTCTAAAAATTTTTTCACTCTCCCCAGTCTTTTTTCAGACCTCTCCCCAGTGTGGTCAGGATCGGGCAGCGCAAAGCCAAGACGCGCTTCAAAGGCAAATTCCTGAAGCATCCGATAGCAAAAACCATGGATCGTGAAAATTTGAGCAAGCGCAAAACCATCGATTGCATCCCTAAGACGCTGCTCTGCTGTTTTCGATCCAAAATGGGGGACGAGATAGCCCCATTCCCTATTTTGCGCCCGTAGTCTCTGTAGCGCCTCTTCTAAATTATTCCGAAGACGCCTTTTCAAGTCCCGCGTGGAGGCCCGAGTAAACGTTACGATGAGAATTTGCTCTACTTCGATAGGAGTCTCCCCCGATTCTAGGAGAAGACGGACGAACACGTGTTCAATCGCAAAGGTTTTCCCCGTTCCTGCAGAGGCCTCTAAAAGATGAGAACCAAAAATCGGACATTGCTCTAAAAGGCAGTCAAACGGTCGCATCCTGTCCTCTTTTTGGATAGAGTTTGCAAAGCCCTGCAAACGGCTCTTTCAAAAGGGGTTGCCACTCAGAAAACCAAGCGTCAAAAGCAGGAAGATCCACTCTGGATAACACCCAATCAAACACTGGATCATCAAAGCGATTCCCCTTACCAAGGGTCCGATCTAGCGCTTTTTTTTCCCCATCCATACCCGTTTTACGTAATAAAGCGTCGCTCCATTCGGGAAGAAGCGGAGAGGGGGCCGACAAAGAAAGGAAAAAATAATGAAGATATGCGTGTAAACATTCCGTAGGATTGTCTATCGTTTTGGTCTTGCCGCTTTTCAAATAGCGGATCTCCTTGCAACCGAGCGCGTGAAGAGCTACGAGACATTCGGGCCAAACAGGCAATAGTCCTTCGATCGAATCGTCTCCTGCATGTAAAAACCCCTTCGATGAAAATAGACGTACATCTCCAAAAATTTTCACTTTCAATGACGCACTCAACCTCATTTCCACAGGCGGCATTTCCCATCCCTTTTCTTCCCGCTTTGCCTTTCTACAATGAAGTCGTAAAAACAGACTCTCCATCTCAGCGCCCCACTCCTCCATCCTCCCTTTCCACTTTGCGGCAGCCTCCGCTAAGTTTTCTTCCAATGCTCTACCGCATATACCTCCTGGCGCAGATTCTTGGTGCGTCTGCCACACCTCCTCTACGGGTTTAAGCAATGCGGATCTAAGCATTTTTCCCCTTTGCATCACAAAGGAGTCTTGTTCCCTCCCTTCTACGTAAATACCTGCCGTTTTTTGCAGGAAAAAATTCCAAGGATGACGCGCAAGCGCTTTGAGATCCGCGAGAGAAATCGTCAGGACTCCTTCCGGCAAAGTTGCAACCGGCTTCACAGGCCATCTAATACGAGCAGGAGATGGATGTAAAGAGATCTCCTCTTCCACCGAATCTTCTTGCAAAGGGATGCCGAGTTCCCTAATCAAGGGAGAAGGCTCGAGAGGTTTTCCCTCTTCACGCGAAATGTGATTGTAACTAAAACAAATCTGCTGTTTGGCAGAAAACAGCGCTTGTAAAAAAAGATACCGATCTCTGTCTTGCACCTCAAATGTATAAATATTTTCCTTTCGCAAAAGATCGAGAGAAGAATATTGTCCCTGTCTTGGAAAACTCTCCTCGTCCATGCCAATGAAAAAGAGGAAGCGGGAGGGGACGATCGCCCCTTCTTCCATACTAGCAAATCGGATTGCATGAAGATGCGAGGCGTGCAAATCTCCTTTTGAGGGCCTCTTCACTAATTTTTGGATGAGTTCCAGAGGATAAAGCTCCTTCCTTGTAGATTCTGCAAATTCTCGTACAGTCTTTTGAAATGCTCTGAAAACATCTCCCTCCGTATCTATAGATTGATCGATGAAAAAATAGGTCTCGGCACATCGTGCAAGAAGAGCTGCCCAATCGGGGAGCGTGTGGGGCCTTTGTAGCTCACAGACATCCTTTTGCACTCCCTTGATCGCACAAAGCCACTTCTCAATAAGCTCTGAGGAATAGACCTTGCAGGAGCTGTTTTGTTCAGGAAATAAATAGATATACTGATCTAATAACTCATTTTCCCATGCCTCTTCTTTTCTATGCGTCTGAACCCACCTGCGAAATAACCCCGTTTCCTCTTTTCCCCAATCCAATGCCTTCCTAAAACTGGTGTTTTCAAACAGTTTTATAAGCCCCTGCCCCTCTGACGCAAGATCCAGCAAACAACACATCCCTTGATAAAAAGAGCTTCTCAAACTGAGAGACGATCCGATGATTCGAATTGGAAGATCGTGAAATATAAGCTCGATGAAGGGGATAAACGGTTGAATATCAGGCGCTAAGACAGATACATCAGCGTACTGAAAAAAGGCTCCGCCAGCAAGACGAAGGATTTTGCTGCGCACGTGTTCGATCTCTCGAAGCGGCGAGGCGCCCGTTTTTGTAATCTGGAGAGAGGAATCTGCCAGCTCTTCTTCCGGCGGTTGCAGCACAAAATCGAGAAGACGTCTCTGAAGTTTTTCTAAATTAGAAATAGGCGCAGGTTCTTCTCTGTCATCTTCTTCCGTCTGTAAATCAAGTCTTTCCAAAACACGCAAGGTCTCTCTTCCTCCCTTCCCCCAATTGGCCAGCAGCGGAGGCGCTTCCCTCAGATAGCGATCTAACTCCTCGCGCGCATTTTCCGACGCTCCCCGTTTTTTCCAGTAACGTCCTAATTGTTTGCGTTCCAGATCCGTACAAAGATCTCCCCAAAAATGGCGGCAAGGAGAAAACAGATAAATTGACGAGGCGCTCAGTAATTTCCAAAGCGAAGGAGGAAGAACGTTGAACCCAAAGCAATGCACCTGCTCTGCCACCTGCGTTGTTTTCAGGCGTAGAATTCCCGATTGGGTCAAGGTGCGAATCAACCGCGTTTGCCAATCTGTAGCCACAGCATCTAGCATCAATAAGCCAGGATACCATAGCTCATAACGCTCAAAGAGCTGCATCAGCGTCCAGCTCAACTCAGCCAATCGTCTCCGATTAGTCTGACAATACTCCAGCACTTCTGCCTCTTGAGACTCCTCCAAAGCACTAAAAATGGCGCAAATCAATTCAGAGGCTTTCGGCATCTGTTCCGAAGGAGGGAACAGCTCTCGCAACCCCTCTTCCATCGTAAGGATACGGCATCCGGCAATCCCGTCAAAACAATCGGCCAGCCGAACCAGCAGCCACTGCTTGAGACACGCATGAGGAACCAGAATCCTTCGCAACGCCAGGGGAGGGCGCGTATCCAGAGAAAGCTCTTCCGCCAGCCTTGCCGCCAAATAGTCCAATCGATGACTGAGAAATAGCTTACCCATAGAGCCTCTTAGAGCAGACTGTTAACGGATTTGGTTTCTGTCGCTTTTCGGGACCTTTTAGCCGATTTTTGATTCAAAATTGGGGGGCAATGTGAACACCCAGGCATTAATGCCTGGGATTGTAAGTTAGGCCGAGCTTCGACTCGGCCTAACATTGTTTTGAAAATACCCAGCCCTTGAGGGCTGGGTTTCCCGCCTCGGGATCAACATCCAGTATATTGCCCCCCAATTTTGAATCGAAAATCGGCTAAAAGGTCCCGAAAAGCGACGAAATCCATATCCGTTAACAGTCTCTTAGTATAAGAGTCTCTTTTTCTATTGCAAGAGGGTGTATGAGTGGATAACCTTAGAGTTATAGAGGCGATCCGCAAAACGCCCCGACCCCGGGAAATTGATAATTTTGCGAGCTAGCTCTATAGGTAAAACCCATCTCTACCCCTTCAAGATGAAAGCATGCATTGGCTTTTTCGAACGAATTACCGATCCTTCTACCTCCTCAACGCGACCCAATTCCTAGGCGCTTTAAACGACAACATTTTCAAACTGCTCGTCATCTATCTCCTCATTAACGTCAAAGGACCTTCCGCCGCCAACGCAGTTCTTTCTCTTGCAGGTGCTATTTTCGTGATCCCTTTCCTCCTATTTTCTTCAGGGGCAGGAGTGCTCGCAGACAAGATCAGCAAAAGGACGATCATCGTCATTGCAAAAGTGCTCGAACTCATTATCATGATGTTCGCTGTGGTCGCTGTCTCTTTGAAATGGGAAATTGGAGCCTATACAGCTCTTTTCTTCATGGCGGCGCAAAGCGCCCTTTTCGGACCCTCTAAGTATGGAGTTATTCCGGAACTCGTCGAAGAGAAGATGGTCTCTAAGGCCAACGGCTCAATGACCTCTTTTACCTACTTAGCCATTATTTTAGGCACCTTTTTAGCTTCTTTCATTACAGACATCACCAATAAAAATTTTGTTTTAGAAGCGGTCTTCTGTGTCTTTATCGCCATCATCGGTCTTCTGACAAGCCTTGGAATTTCCAGGACGCAGCCACAGAGATCCCCCAAGAGAATCAATCCCTTTTTTCTCTATGAAATCTACCAAACGCTGAAAGCCAGTAAAAAAGTTCCTCACTTACTGACTGCCATCTTCGGCTCCTCCTTTTTCCTCTTCGTGGGAGCGTTTACGCAACTCAACATCATCCCCTTTGCCATGCAATCGCTCCATTTAAGTGAAGTAGGCGGAGGATACCTATTTCTCGCTACGGCCGTTGGGATCACTATTGGCGCCGTAATCTCAGGACAATTATCCAAGGATCGGATAGAACCTGGGATTTCCTGCAGCGCAGGATTTTTTATTTCGCTCTTCTTTTTCACCCTCTCCTTCTTCTCTTCCTCGCTCATCTGTACCATCATGAATTTAGCCCTACTAGGCATCGTGGGCGGTGGATTTTTAATTCCGTTCGATTCTTTCATCCAAGTCCATAGTCCCGATGAAAAACGAGGGCAGATCATTGCGGCTGCGAATTTTTTTAGCTTTATAGGCGTCCTCTTTGCTGCTTTTTGCCTCTACTTCATCAGCGAAGAACTGGGATTTTCTGCAGCAAGCGGCTTTGCCCTAATGGGATTCTTATCCCTTCTTGCCAACCTATTCATTACAGGAAGACTCTCCTGTTTTTTCCTCCCCTTTTTCGTGCAAAAAATCCTCAAGCGAGTGCGCTCCTTTAAAGTCGCCTCCCCCCTGCCAGCGCCATCTGATCTTGTGATTTTACAGAGCCCCTCCTGGTGGGACGCGTTACTGCTCTTCGCCTGCTTACCGCAGCTAAAAATGCTCCTTCCTGTTCCCTATTTTCGAAGATTTCCCTGGATCAACGGACTCGTCGACTCCCTCCGCATCGTCCCTACCGATTGGGCATCGGAAGCATCGCTGCAACACCTCTTCGAACAGATCAAAGAACTTCAAGAACAGGGGCATTCTGTTTGCCTTTTTTTTCATGAAAAGGCAAAAGACGCTTCCCTGGTTCAGTCGTATCAAAAAGCGCTTGGACGCGTTTCCCAAAACCCAGTATTCGTCCACGGCATCAAAGAAAAGATCGCTCGAAGATTCTTGCTGATCCGATACTATCATAAGCAGATTACGCTGACTTTCTCACGCTGGGAAAGCAGCGTTTTCTGAAGAAGCAGTTTCACCACTCCCCGCCCCTGAAAAATCGACGATTTTGCGAGGGAGACATAGTCGCTCGGACAGCGACGCCTCAGAGCACTAGAATGCGTAGATAAATTCGATCTCGTACTGACGAAATTTCTCGTTGGGACCAATATTCGTATTCAGAGTATTCGAATATTTAAAATTCTGCTGCACGACAAGGTTATCGGTCACAGAATAGAGCGCCTCGAGCTCAAACCCTTTGTAGTTGCAATTTCCTACTGCAGTGGCAGGCGTAGTGCCTCCATCAGAGCCATCGATATTCATCGTATAGAGACCCACCTTGGCTGTGTTGCCGCGCCCAATGCCCAACACATCGAAATCGGGAATCGCTTGCGCTTGCACCCACTGATAGTTAGCATCGATCGCCCAATCGCCCTGTTTCTTGACGACGCCAAGGGAAACGCCCACATACCAAGCCAGATTCGCTCTACGGCCTCCGGTTGGAATGATCTGCGTCGGGACCGAGTCATCATTGACGAACTTGGACTTCAGTGCCAAGTGATTCATTAATCCAGCAGCGTAGCACTTAATCAACTTCTTCCCCATCCATTGAGGATAGAATTGGTAGTAGGCAAGAAACTGGGAAATTAAAAAGCGATATCTCTGGTTCGTTAATGCTGTTTCATACGCAGTATTGCCAGACTCAGTCTCTCCGCCAGGCCTATACCAATCGATCGCAGAATACTTCAGGTTCAATCCGGTATTTGCAATCCCCAAGGCGCCCATCTCTCCCACCAAGCCGTAATGGTTCGTAAGATCGTCTATTAAAAAAGGACCGCAATTGAAATAATAATCGCCCAAAGAATCAAACGCTTTATTAAAACGGAAAAGAATGCCATCATAGATGGATGAAAATTCAATTTTTGAATCGTAGACATTGAATAGGTACCTACGGCCGATCTCTGCATCAATGATGAGAGTATCTCCTGGAACAATCCTCCCTCCCAAATAGGCCTTCTCCAGCCGGATATTGGAAGTGGTGCCGCTGCGCTGTCCCATGTCGTTGTCGAATTCCACCTTTACTGCCGCCCAAGTGCGATCTGTCCGATAATCCATCATGAGGTTGAATTCGACGTCCCAGCCATACATCGGCTTGGCCTTGGGGGCTTTCGGATTGGGAGGTAGATCGGGATTGTTTCTTTGCTGAATGCCGTTACTGCGTTCATTGGCCGCCTGAAACTCAACCCGCACCTCGCCACTAATCGAGAGATCGCCGCCAATCTCTTTCATCGTCACGAAACGCTTATCCCGCAACCATCTTCTTAAGGCATCCATATCCTTGCTATCAGAGTCCGATTTTTCATCAAACTGCACATCAGCACTCTGCGCAAAGAGAGTGCCGCAAAACAGAAATCCGAGACAAAATAATACAGAGAGGGGGCGCGATAGACTTAGCATTCTCATCCTATTTAGCAGAAAATCAAGGCAAACATCGTAGCGGAATGAGATTTTATACACAACGGGTATATACCCGTTCCACCTCAAAGGCACCCAAGAAAATCGAATTGAAATCTCTCTAAAATCGAATCTGCCCTGTCACAGAAACTCCTTGTTCAAAACCTCCCCTCGATTCGACATTCAGAAAAAAAATTCTTCCGTAAGAAACGGAGCATCCCAGGAAAGCCCCTATGGTATGGAGAGATCTTAACCATCCAACTCCCGATTCCAGCCTATCGATTTTGAGCCGGGTTCGATTGGCCACAAAACCGATGTAGGGGGTAAATAGGGCCATTTTCTGAGCAAGAGCTACGCTAATCTGCCAGTAACGCATCTCTGAATGGGTCTCCCCCAAAAGAGGAATCCCATTCGATGCAGCTGGACCATTCATCCAATCCCACCCCCCTGCATGCCCGTCTATTGCAAACGTTGTATCGCGAATTTCGAAAACGATCAGCTTGGCCCTTCCTCCCCAAACCATCCCCTCCGAAACGGTACCGGAAATCGCCACCTTTCCCGATTGCTCCCAACGCCAAAAAAACTGGCCAGAGCCCATTTCAATGCCAAGATCGAAACGTTCAAGCACATTCCATAAAAGAGTTCCCACTTGGAAAGAGCCGCTGAAAAGCGCTTTGCGCAGCCCCAATTCTTGACTGGAACACCTTGCGATGAAGCGCTCTTGAAAGAGCCAATCTGCTGTATAACTCGCCTGCAGATTCGCCCAACTCGTATCAGGAATGAAGCATCCCTGCTCAAGAATGGAGGGAGCGGATGGGTTTCCAATAGGCACGGCATAGCCAAACAACGGACAGAGGAGCCAGAGAAATCGATACTCTCGATTTTGCCCGTTTTTTGACGAACAGATCCGAGAGAAGCCTTCTTTGATTATACGCGCTTTGACACAGCCCAACTCGTAAAATTTACGTTGACAGAGCACTAGGTTCAAGTCCTAAAATCTCAAATCGCCCGTTATCGTTACGGCATTTTCATCCACAAAACGCCCCTCGATATTCAACATGAAATACCTGCCATTGGAAATCGAACAGCCAATAAAAATTCCCACAGGATTTTTATTGTGAAAATGGTTGCTTCTCTGTCCACTATTGGAGATTGCAGCAGGAAACTTCCCTAACGTGCTTGTTGCGCTGGAATACTTGACTCCCAAATAGGGGGTAAAAAGATCGATCTTATACGAAAGATCTAAATCAGCTTGCCATTCGCGCCATTGAAAGCGCGATCCAGACAGACTTTCCGGACTTGCATTGATCGTAAACCAAGAAGGAGTATAGTTACAGTAAGCATACCTGCCGCCTCCGCCAAAAAAAAGCTGCCCCCACTCCAGAAGCACAGCCCTTCCTCCCACGCTCCAAAGATAGTGGTACAAAGTCTCCATTTCAAGCCGTTCGATGATCCCATCTAGATCGATACGCCAATCGGCACACACGCGCGAAGAGCCAAATCCCGCGAACAAGTCTAGCCGATCGAGAATATTGAGCGTAACCGTTGCTGAATTGGTGTACTGCTGGAAAGTGTCGACCCTGCCAGAGCCCTCTCCCAATTGCTCCAAAAGCGCATTGCCGACAAAATCCCCCTCGTAGCCGATTCGAATGTCGACCCAACAGTCGCTAGGGACAACAAACCCTTCCTGAATCAGCTGCGGCGCCGCCGTATTTCCTACAGGCGCTGCATTGAGACAATTGTGCAAAACGATCAATAGCAACAAGGGGAGCAGGCACAGGCTTTTCATACTTTCTTCTCAAAATATTTGAATCACGTTCGATATACCGGCACAGCGTACACCGTCTTGTTAAAAGAGAAAAGTGTTTTTTAGAGACTGTTAACGGATTTGGTTTCTGTCGCTTTTCGGGACCTTTTGAGCCGATTTTCGATTCAAAATTGGGGGGCAATATCAACATCCAGTATATTGCCCCCCAATTTTGAATCGAAAATCGGCCAAAAATCCTCCGAAAAGCGACGAAATCCATATCCGTAACAATCTCTTAGGAGCTGTCAAAAAACAGAATGTACTGTTACCATAACGATCATGAAGGAACAGGAAATACTCAACAAACTCTTAGCTAGTGTTTGGCTGGTTAATCTTCCACAGACGCTTGAGAAGAGCGACTTTGTTAAACCAGACCCTCATGCTATTACTGGCAAACGAATATCCCTTCTTTGCAACAGCACGTTAGGCAAGTTAGCAGAAATTTTCGCAACGCTCCACGACACTGAATATCCTGAGAACCCAGTCACGCTGTTATTTACAAGCAAGAAGAACGAGATCACAACGGTTTATAAAAGACTTTTTAACGGGGGCTGGAGCGCCACAATACAAAAAAACCAAAGTACACCCATCTTAATAGAATGCGATCCTGATTGAGCAAATATTTCCCTGATCCAGTATATTAGGCACCAAACATTCTATTTTGGAGCCCCTTATGAAAATCAAAGCGAACGGAACACTCCTTGAGCTTTCCGAGAAAGGAACCCCTCAGGAGGCAGCGGGCGCTCTTCATCTTACAGAACCGCAACAAGCCGTCGCTGTCACTGTCAATGGAGTTTTGCGCGATTTCAATACATCTCTTTCCGATGGCGATGAGGTTGTTTTTTTAAACTTCGACGATCCCAAAGGAAAAGAGGTTTTTTGGCACACCTCCGCCCATGTGCTTGCGCAAGCAATCCTCAGACTCTGGCCCGCTGCCTTGCCCACGATTGGCCCTCCTATTGAAAATGGCTTCTACTACGACTTTGGCAATCTTACCCTTTCCGATCAGGATTTTGAAAAGATTGAGCAGGAAATGGCGAAAGTTCTTTCTGAAAATTATAAGCCCGAACGGATCGAATTTAAAAACAAACAAGAGGCACTGCAGACGTTTTCTCAAAATCCTTTTAAGCGCGAGCTGATCGAGGGATTTGAAGGGGGGGGGATTTCAGCCTACAAGCAGGGTGAATTTTTAGATCTATGCAGAGGTCCTCATATGGCAAACCTCAACAAGATCAAAGCCTTCAAGATCTTGAAAACCTCGGGCGCCTACTGGAAAGGGGACTCCAATCGAGAAATGCTCACCCGAATCTATGCCATTTCATTCCCAGACAAAAAGAAATTGAAAGAGTATCTCGAACTCCTTGAGGAAGCGAAAAAAAGGGATCACAAGGCGCTAGGAACAGCTCTCGATCTCTATTCTTTTAAGGAAGAAGCGCCCGGCATGCCCTTCATCCATCCGCGCGGGCTCATCATTTGGAACCGGCTTCTCGATTTCTTACGAGAGCACTTGAAAGCTGCAAATTATATCGAAATCAAAACGCCTGCCATGATGAGTAAAGAGCTCTGGGAGAGATCAGGACATTGGTACCACTATAAAGAAAACATGTACCTATCGCTCATCGAAGACAGGGAATACGCCATCAAACCGATGAACTGTCCAGGCTGCATGCTCTTTTTTCGTTCGGCCACTCACAGCTACCGCGAACTGCCTTTGAGGATCGCAGAAATCGGTCATGTGCACCGCTTCGAGGCCTCCGGCGCGCTGAACGGTCTATTCCGCGTCCGCAGTTTCCATCAAGACGACGCGCACCTCTTCATGCGTCCCGATCAAATTCAAAGCGAGATCCAGCACCTTCTCCAGTTTGCTGATCAGATTTACTCGACTTTTGGGTTGCCCTATCGCTTGGAGCTCTCCACCCGTCCAGAAAAATCGAAGACGATCGGATCGGATGAAGAGTGGGATCATGCGACCCGTGGATTAAAAGGCGCTTTGGATAATTGGGGCCACTCATATCGAATCAATGAGGGAGATGGCGCTTTTTACGGACCTAAAATCGATATCCATATCCGCGATGCTCTCGGAAGACATTGGCAATGCGGTACCGTACAGCTCGATATGTCTTTGCCTGAAAAGTTCGAACTCTCCTATGTTGATCACGATGGGGCGCATAAACGCCCAATCATGTTGCATCGCGCAATTTTTGGATCGATCGAGCGTTTCTTCGGCATCCTAGTTGAACATTTTGCAGGAAAATTTCCCTTTTGGCTTAGCCCCTACCAAGTCAAGATCCTCACGATTGCAGATCGGCATGTTTCTTTTGCGCGTGAAATCGCAAGCGAGATCCAAAAACGGGGGATCATCTGCGATATCGACGATAGCAACGAATCGATGGGAAAAAAAGTACGTAATGCACAGCTTCTCAAAGTCAACTACATGCTCACGATCGGCGACAAAGAAGTGGAAAATAAAACAGTTGCTCTCCGGACGCGAGATAATATCGTGCATGGGGAAGTTGACTTCCTGAAGTTTCTCAGTATTGTTGTAAAGGAGCGCGATGAGAAATCTCTCCTATCGCCCTTTTGTACAACTGAGGAAAAGTCATGAAAGTCATTTCAGTCAGCAGCTTTAAAGGCGGTACCGCAAAAACATCTACCTCTCTCCATCTCGCCTCGGCTCTCTCCCTCTATCACAATAAGCGCACCCTCTTGATCGATTTCGATGCACAAGCCAATCTCACGACAGGTCTCGGCTTTGATCCGGACGAACAGGACAGCATGGCTCCTGTTTTGCAAGGGGAAAAAACGGTGCAGGAGGTGATTTTAACCACCTGCATCCCAAACATGCATATTATCCCTGCAGATACGTGGCTCGAGCGGGTCGAAGTATCAGGAGCTCTGGCAGCAGACCGCTATTCCCATGAGCGGCTCAAAGAAATTCTGCGCGATCTTCCTTATGATTTTGTCCTCATCGACACTCCCCCTTCCCTCTGCTGGCTCACAGAATCCTCGCTGATCGCCTCTCACTTATCCCTCGTCTGCGCAACACCCGAATTTTACAGCGTTAAGGGGCTGCAACGACTCTCTCTTTTCATCAATAATATTTCCGAAAGGCACGGCACAAAAGTGCTCGGCGTCGCTTTGTCATTTTGGAACCCTCGCGGCAAAAGTAACGATGCTTTTTTAAAAGTCATCGATCAAACATTTCCAGGAAAACTCTTGCAAGCAAAGATCAGGCGCGATATCGCAGTATCTGAGGCAACAATTTATGGCAAACCGATTTTTGAGACAGCGCCCAATGCGCGAGCCTCCCTTGATTATATGGCTCTCACGTCGGAAATACTAAAGAGGATTTGATGATGTCGAAATTCAATGATCTTCTCAATTTGCGATTCAAGCAAAAGATCGTGCAGCAAGACAAAATGACCGCTCTTGTCGAACGGGCAAATAACGGAGATTTATCGAGTTTTTCTGGAATTTTTCGCATCTGCCCTTTGAACGAAAAAGAAACGACTACCCTTGAGTCAATACTCAAAGATTTTAGACAAAATGACACCTACGATGTGCACGCCGATTTAACAGCGCTTTCTGCGATCACCTCTGAAGTGAAAGCGATTGCCAATCAAGCGGTGATTTTGCATGGCGAAAGAATTAAAAGAGCGCAGGACATCCTGAAAAAATACCGCGACGGCGCTTTTACGGCCTGGCTCTTTGCAACCTATGGAAATCGGCAAACGCCCTATAACTTTCTTCAGTATTACGAATTTTACACGATGATGCCTCCTTCTCTACATCCCCTCATCGATCAGATGCCCCGTCAAGCCATTTATACTTTGGCAAGCAGATCTGGTTCCACCAGCCGCAAAGAGGAGATCGTTAAAAATCACAGCACTCTCACAAAGTACCAATTACTCAATCTGATCCGGACTGAATTTCCGCTAGAAGAGACGGATAAACGCAGCGCTAATTTTGCCTCTCAGGCAATTCATCTTTTAAAGCGAGCCAAAGAAACGCTGCAAAAGCCTCAGTGCCTGCCGCGAGAAGAAGAACAACAGCAGATCAAAGCTCTTTTGACGCAGCTTCGATCGCTCATCAATCGCAATTGATACCAATTATCGAAAATAACTTTGTATTTCAGCTGCGTCAAAGATGCCCAGATTCGACGATCGTAAGTGGCGTTGTATTAGATCAATACAACGCCACTTACGATCGTCGAATCTGGGCGCTTTCACGCGCTCAAATGCAACGTTATTTTTGATAAATGGTATGAAATGAACTCAGCGCGCCAAGACCTCTACATGAGCCCCCTCTCGGCGCGTTATGCCAGTAAAGAGATCTCCTATCTCTTCTCTCCCCGCTATAAAATCCTCCTATTCCGCAGACTGTGGATCGCTCTTGCGAAAGCACAAAAAAAATTAGGGCTTCCCATTACAGCAGAGCAGATCGCTCAAATGGAAGAGCATCTAGAGACGATCGATTTTAAGACAATCGCCCTCTACGAGCATAGATTTCGACACGACGTATTTGCCCACATCCACGCTTTCGGCGACCTATGCCCAAAAGCAAAACCAATCATCCACCTGGGAGCCACCTCTTGTTACGTCACCGATAACGCGGATCTCATCCAATGCAAAGAGGCCCTCTCTCTCCTTACCCAAAAACTCACCCACCTCCTCTCACTCCTCTCCGCCTTTGCTGAAAAAGAGGCCACCACCCCCTGCCTCGGTTATACCCATTATCAAAGCGCGCAGCCTACTACCTTCGGCAAACGCGCCTGCCTCTGGCTTCAGGATTTTCTTTTGGATGCGAGCGATTGGGAGCGTCTTCTGACAACCCTCCCCTTTCTCGGCGCTAAAGGAGCCGTCGGCACCCAAAGCGCGCTGCTTGCCCTCTTTGACGGCAACACAGCGCGCATCGATGCTCTCGAAGAGATCCTCCGTGAAGACTTCGGCTTTTCTAAAACGCTCCCCATCTCTGGGCAAACCTATACCCGCAAACTCGACTTGTCCCTCCTAAACGCCTTCGCTTCCTTCGCAGCAAGCGCTCATAAGATGGGAACGGATATTCGACTTCTCTCTCACGACGGCATCATGGTAGAGAGCTTCGGCGAGACCCAAGTAGGCTCTTCTGCCATGCCCTACAAACGCAATCCCATCCTCTCTGAAAGAGTGTGCGGCATTGCCCGCTTCGTTATGGCTCTTTCCCAAAATCCAGCCTACACAACAGCTACCCAGTGGCTCGAACGTTCACTCGACGATTCCTCGAATCGCAGACTCGCCATCCCCGAGGCATTTTTAGGCATCGACGCTATCCTCGGACTCCTAGCGCACCTCATCTCTCACCTTCAAACCTTTCCTAAAAAAGCGTTGGAACATCTACAAAAAGAGATGCCCGCGCTTGTGATGGAAAATATCCTTATGAAAGCCGTCTTACAAGGGGGCGACCGGCAAGCGCTGCATGAAAAACTACGCAAATTCTCTCACGAAGGGGATATAGAATCCCTATTCAAATACATCCAAGACGATCCGGCATTCCATGTAAAAGAAGCGGAACTCGGATCGCTACGCAACATGCGCTCCCTCATCGGCAGAGCGCCCGAGCAAGTACACCATTTTCTAGACAACGAAGTCCAGCCTTTCCTGAAAGGTCGAAAGGCTTTGCCTCCACCCCCCATTGTCTTGTAAAATAATATTAGACCTCTTGCGTAACTAAAGTTCTGTCGATTTTACTAAGCCCCACAATGGACGTTTGCGAATTGGCTTGAAAATCTCTATAATTTCCTCCATGCAACTGCCTGAAGAGTTACAAAACGCGATCAATTTTTTTGTAGAGCAAGCATCTCCTACAGCCCTTCGCAAGGCGCGCGAACTAGCGTCCCAATCCTATCACACAAATCAAGGAGCCCCCTCTTGTTTTCAGGAAGAGGTTTTGCGTCTCTCTTATATTTTATCTCGCATGCCAGCCACTTTCAGCGCTGTCTGCGAAGTGCTCAAAAAACTTGAAACCAGGCCGCGGATCTGGCTCGACTTGGGGGCAGGATTTGGCTCAGCATCCTGGGCAGCTGCCACTCTTTTCCCAGAGGCGTCGCAATTTGTCCTCTTAGAAAAGAGCTTAGACGCGATCGATTTAGGCAAAAGACTTGCTCAGGACCACCCCTCTTTACAAAAAGCCCAATGGATTTGTACGAATTTGCCCTGCCCTCTCCCCGAGGCAGATGCAGCGATTCTCTCTTATTCACTAGGGGAATTGCGAGAAGCAGGAGCCATGATTGATCAATGGTGGAATTCAAAAATCCCCTTGCTCGCGATCATAGAACCTGGAACTGTCCGTGGGTTTTCCCTCCTCAGAAAAACACGCGATCAGGTGCTTAGATGCGGTGGTGTTGTGCTAGCCCCCTGTCCCCATGCGATGGCCTGTCCAATAGGATTGGAAGATTGGTGCCATTTTTCTACGCGGATAGCGAGAACAAAGCTCCAACGCTTTGTAAAAAGCGCTTCGCTAGGCTACGAAGATGAAAAATTTTCTTACCTCATCGTTGCCAAGGAGAGGGCCGTGCGCGCGCCTTGCTCGAGAATCCTCAGGCACCCGCAAAAACTCTCTGGACATGTGCGCCTTACGCTCTGCACCCACGAAGGACGGCACGAAGAAAAAGTTGTGGGGCGGAGCAATCAACAACTCTATAGGACGGCGCGGGACGCAGAGTGGGGGGACACTATAGACCTCTTGTAAAGCCGCTTTACAGATTTTAGTGGGATATAGTGCTTCCACTTGAGGTGCACCCAAAATTCATTCAACCTAATTGGATTGGATTCAACTGAATAATTTGAAAGTTGTCGTTGATCCGTTGTGTCAATAGTCGCCGGAGTCGATGCACCTTATCTGCAAAAAAGCCTC
>JACRBF010000022.1 GCA_016213175.1 Chlamydiia bacterium | reverse complement strand
GGATTTGGGCTGATGTGAAAGTTCTCTAGATTTAACGATCGTAAGTTGCCCAATATTAGAAATATGGGGGCAACTTACGATCGTTAAATCTAGAGGCTTTGACACAGCCGAAATCCCAATTCTTGAGTCACGTTCGGTATAACAGTCTCTAAGGGACTTCGGAGGATTGATGCAACTTATAGGAATTGATATCGGAGGCACAAAAATTTGTGTCTGTTTCGGCACTCAGCAAGGAGAAATTCGGATCTCTAAGCGCATCGCTACGCAGCCCCTGCATGGGTGGAAAGAGGGGTTAAAAGCGACCGCTGCTCTCATACGGGAACTTGCACAATCAGAAGGGATCAATCTTCAACAGATCGGTGGTATTGGAATCTCGGCACCCGGCCCCATCTCCTCTCGAGAGGGTAAAATGCTCTCTCCCCCCAACCTCCCTGGCTGGGAAAACGCGCCGCTCGTCTCCTTTTTTGAAAAAGAGTTTGGCAGACCCGTTATCATGAATCATGACGGAAAGGCTGCGGCGCTTGCCGAGTATCGATTTGGTGGATCTAAAGGCACCCTCAATCTCGTCTATCTTACGTGCAGCACCGGCATGGGAGGCGGAGCGATCGTAGAGGGACGCCTTGTCCAAGGAGCCTCTGATACTGCAGCGGAAGTCGGCCACTTCATTCTCGATATCCATGGACCTATGTGCCCTTGCGGCCTCAGGGGATGCTTTGAAGCCTTTTGCGGAGGCGCAGCGATTGCCAAAAAGATTCAGCGAGAAATCAGAGAGCAAAGTCTCTCCACCCAAATCCTCCAAGAAGCGGGAGGCAATCTCGAACAGATCGATGCGAAGTGCCTCATCAACGCCGTGCAAAAACAAGATCCGTATGCACTCAAAATTTGGGATGAATTTTGCCTGCGGATGGCCCAAGGCATTGGCACCGTGCTTATGAACTTTAATCCCGCAGTCGTCATTTTAGGAACAATCGCCGTTCACAGCGGCGCCCTCCTTTTAGATCCTCTGAGAAAGCTGCTATCCCGTTTTGCCTGGAAGGAAAATGTGCAAGCCTGCCGTATCGAGGCAAGCCAGCTCGGCGATCGCCTGAGCGAATTGAGCGCCTTAGCTTTAGTCTGTGGAACGGATATATACCGAACGTGATTCAAGAATTGGGATTTCGGCTGTGTCAAAGCCTCTAGGTTCAACGATCGTAAGTTGCCCCCATATATAATACGGACCGCTAGGGACGCCAAATGCGAATCGCCTGACACGCGCCTTGAATGCCAATCTGGCAAGCGCATGCGGGCACAAGATAGGTCATGCCAGGCTTAAATGGCTCGGCTTGTCCATTGACTATAATTCTCCCCTCTCCTTGTGTAAAAAAGAAAATTTGAAATGTGTTGGGATTTACCGGTACATTCCATTGATCGAAGATTTGCCATCGATCGATCTTGAAATAGGGACATTGAGTTAACGATTCTAAGGTATGGTGCAAGTCTTTCTCTATCAAAAGCGGTGTTTGTGTCGGAGTTGTATCACTGTGCCAATGGATTGACGCCAGCGCTTGATCGACATGTAGTTCTCTCCCCGCTCTTCCCCAATCGTACAGTCTGTAGGTCGTGTTGGAGTTTTGCTGAATTTCCAAGACAAAGCACCCTGCGCAAAGCGCGTGGACGCATCCTGCGGGAACATGAATGACATCCCCTGCTCTCAGCACAAGTTTTTCGAGGAACTTCTCTGCGACTCCGCTTTCTACAGCATAGCGTAAAGCCTCGGGAGTAGTGCCCGGTTTCAACCCCGCATAGACGGCACCATCAGAGAGAAAAACCCACGACTCGGTCTTTGGCTCGCCATGCAAAAGAGACGCTGCTCGATCGTCAGGATGCACTTGAATACTGAGATTCTCTTTTGCATCGATGATCTTAATGAGAAGAGGGAATTCGGACAATGAGGCCCCTCCTCCTAAGAAATCCGCCCCCCACTCTACCATCAATTCATGCAAAGATTTTCCTTGAAAAATCCCATTAGCAACAATACTAATCCCCTCCGATCGATCGGCAATTTCCCATGATTCTGCACAAGGAAGAGGAAGACGCGCGCGCGAAAACCGTTTTGCAATCCGCTCTCCCCCCCAAACATAAGATTTATACACAGGTTCAAAGCGCATTGGATAGATGCCGCCGCTCGCGACAGAAAAATCGGTTCTGACCGTGTCGTCAGCAGAGCCTAGTTCAAATGCAGGGTGGCGCCTTGCCCTATCCTGGCTGTTCGATCTCTCTCGGGATATAAATCTCTTATGATAAGAAGAGACCTCCATAGACGGCTCTGCAAAATGATGCCTCTGTAACGTTTGATGGGCCTGGCTGATGCAGGCTCCGAAGAGGAGCAAAATCCAACTGACCTGCACCCAGATCAAAAAAAGTGGGAGCGCCGCAAAACTGCCGTACACAACTCCATACCCATTGAACAAAGTCTGAAAATGGATGTAAATCAGTTGCATCGCCATGTACGCGCTCCCTCCACAAACACCACCTAGAAGAGCAGAAGAAGGGCGCACCTTTGTATTGGGCATGAAGAGGTAGATGAATGTAAAGAGGACCCAAAAAAGACAATAGGGGATCAGCTTTACCACAAAAAAAATCGCCGTAAAAATGACCGCCTGCAACCCTAAAGCGCGCAGTCCTTCCCCTACCTTGTCCACGAAAAATACGGCAGCGCCCGTGGCTAGGAAGAAAAAGCACGGCCCAAACAGCGTGATAGCCAGATAATCACTGAGCACTCTACGCCAAGAGCGATGCCGCTTCACTTCCCAAAGCTGATTTAACGATCTCTCCAAGCTGCTCAGGAGCTGCTCTATGCTCCACAGCAAGACAAAAAGACCCAGAAGCGCAAGAGAACCACCCTTGACCTGATCGACCATTGCATCAGCAAACCCAAGCAATGTGATCACGATCTCCTGATTTTGATCGAATTGTTTGACGATCTCTGCTTTTAACGCATCATGAAAGCCAAACACCCTGCCTATGGCAAACGAGACTGTGAGAATCGGCACGACCGCCATCACCGTGTAGTAAGTGAGTGATGCTGCGTGTAAAGAACACCGATTGTGGAAAAATTGCTGTGTTGCCAGCACTCCGGTACGAAGAGCTTTTAAGACAAAACAGCGCCAGCCAGTCTCCTGATAGAGAGACGAATTCCAGAGCCCTTCGCGAAAATATCTACTGATTTTCTGATACACAATGTCAGATTAGGAATTCTTGACGAATAAAGCAATCGGCTCAGTCAGTGGGGCAAAGTTGAGCGCTGATCAAAAAAAGAGAGGCTCTCGGGATGCTTCTGCTGTAACCAATTGCGAAATCGATGGGTAGCGCGCCACCACTCCTGTTTGAGCTGCGCTTCGTCCAAAACCCCATTTTCCATAGAAAAACGTCCTGGATCAAGGTGGATGACAGTTCCTTCATAAAATCCGAAATTATGCTCTACGTCGTGATCTCGATCTTTAATCCCTTTGGAAATCCGAAGAGCAATCAATGACAGGTATTGATGAATAGCAGCATCCAATGCCTGCTGCCCTTCTTCCTTATAAATTGCCTCAAGCGTTGAATAGAATGGTTCGACTTTTTTCTGGAGAACGAAGGGAATGTGATTGAGGTCAACCTGATGTTTATGTCCTTTTTGATCGAAAAGAGCAACGCGCGGCAGCGCCTCTCTTGCGGGCGCTATATGAAGATATTGAATGCCTGTTTCATGGGGCAATAAATCGGCTGCAATTTTGTAGCTTTCCAGATAAAACTGCCGCCTGAGCTCGCGCGTCTTTTTGACCTTTTTGCACCAAGTAGCATAGAAGGGCGTTTGGTGATACTTCTGATTGAAAAACTTTAACACCCATTTTCCATCTGCGCTCAAAAAGGCAAACGATTGCCTTCCCTTACCCAAAAATCGATACGTTTGCTGCAAAGCCTCTTGCGTTTGCAGGCTTATAGGAACCGATTCGTCTGAAAAGAGGGGAGCTGCAATCGAGTCGATAAAATGGCCGCCGCTTTGAGAAAAATACATCGCGATCAACAACAGACAGGAAAAAAATAATCCCTGGAGCCAATTGCCACTGCCTCCCTGTTTTTTCAACGTAACCTCTCCTCCTGCGCATCGCATAAAGACAGGCACTCAGGTGCGTTTTTCTGTAGCCAGATGCGTAAAGGATGCATGTAACGGGTAAATTCTCGAACTCTGGCCTCCTTTTGGTCAAAGTCAGGACGCAGCCCATAACAACCAAAGTCGAACTCCACAGCTCTGTCGCCAATCATTCCAAAGTTACGCCAAAGATTGGAATCCCTGTTTCCAATCCCTTTGTCAATGCGGTGCATTAACAGAGTAAATAGCGCCTCCAATCTCTTAGGCAACACCCCTTTTTCCCGAGCCTCTAAAAAAGCCTCTTCGAGCAGCACCGCTTTTTTTTGTATCACAAATCGATAGTGATCCAGAGGCAGCGACAGTCTCTGTCCTAGTGGAGCGCGCGCGGAAAGGAGAGGAAGTTGCCCTTCTGTGCAATTGAGATGAAGATAAAGAGTGGCCGTTTCTTCAGCGGCTCTCTCCTGCGCAAGCTTAGCTGCGTAAAAAAATTGCTTTCTCTTTTCTAAAGGAGCGGGTTGTTCTGAAGGCTTGTTGAGACAGGCGCCCACCCAATTACGGATGAGATTTTGATGCCGATCAAACCGGAATAGCTTCAGCACATAATGCCCGTCCTCACTGAGAAACGCATAGCATTGCGCCCCTTTGTTGAGGTACGTGAAGGGTTGATCCAAAATGGATACCACCTCTTGCTGGGAAAGAGGGGATTTTGTCTCCCAAACGCTCTCATAAGGAATCTCGTCGTGCATTTTGGCAATCCGAAACCCTTGAGTCAAGCGTTTGAAACTAGCTGGGATGGAAAGACTCAACACAATGAAACAGACTAAATACAACCATTTCATAGAGCGCTCTCATGCAAAATCTCTTCCATCCGCGCTGAAAACCAACGGCCCATTTCTGGATCAAGCCCCATAATCCACTCCTTCACGGGCGTCATTGTCTGTAAAAAAGAAGTAGAAAAATCGATTTCTTTCAATTTGGGTTTATAAAAACTGCCGACATCGATCTGCATCCCTCTTAGCCCGTTAAAAGCGAAATTTTTTAAAAACATCGGATCTTTATTATAAATCCCCTTGTGAATCCTGAACGCAATCGCTGCGGAAAATACATCTAAAATCTGCCGAGCCTCTTCCCGATGCCCCTCTCTCAGCGCCTGCGTAAACTTGTGCACCAAAAGCTCCCCTTTTTCCTGGATAAGAAAGAGGCTTCTATCCAAATCCACGACATACGTGCGTCCAAGCCTATCTCGCAAAGTAATCTTCTTGCGCAAAGAGCTAGTGGCTTCAAGGTGAGCATAGAGAAGCCCTGTCTCTTCTTTCAGCTCTCTTATCGCAATCTGCAGACTAGACTCAATAAAACGGCGGCGCTTCTCTTTGTCCGTGAACACTTGTTCTCGATAGCTGCTAAAAAAAGAAAATGCGCACATGCGCAGCCAAAAGGGCTGCACATACAAATCCCTTCTGGGCAATTTCAGCACATATTGACCATCATCGCTTAGGAAAGCGTAGGCTTGATGACCTCTGGCTAAATAACGATACGATTGATTGAGTGCCGATGCCACACGCGGGTCGTCTAATGCCCGATTGACTACAGAAGACGCTGCGAGCGCATGACCGGAACGGATGCGTGCAATTTGGAAGCCATCTTTTGCCCAATGCCATCCTTTTCCTGGAAGAATCGCAATGACAAGAAGGAGAAAAATAGCTACGCATTTTTTCATCATGCCTCTAAAGATAGCGCTCATGATGCAAGAAAATCAAGATCCGCTGCTCGCTCGACAGTAAATATTTCATTACGATAAGATCGTCGAAGAAATGGTTAGTGTTCGAGCATCCAGCTTCACTGGCGTCCTTTTGCAAGAAGACCGTGCGCAAAAGGTATCGCTTTGGCTCAATGCAAAGCATGGGCAGGATGCTCTCCCCTTAATTTTTATTTGGTGCCGTATGTATGACTACCCTCCCCCACCTCAAACAGAATATCACTTTTCATTGAATCTTGCGTCCATTGTCAAGCTGCCGCCGAATCCAGAAAATAATGTGTCCTATAAGGATCTACAATGCTCCGAACAGGACAGAGCGAATATCGAAGAGATCATTTCGACGATCGCCGTAAACAGTAAATTCTCCCTGCTCCTCAAGCAAGCGCATCTCAGGAATATTGGCGCACAGATCAACCACGTTCATCCCTTGAAATTCCTGACTGTTGCCACGAGTTCCCCGCAAATGAAGGGATTTTTGGCAGTCATTTTGGACGACTACTTCAAGCGTAATGGTTTTTTTGCAGACGGCCTATTTCCTAGTCTGACTCGTGAAGCCGATAAAGGAAAACTCCGCATCTATTTACCTGATTTTGCGGTAGAGACCGGTGCTTCCCAGGAGGCTCTTGATCCCTACTTCCAGTCTCGTGATTGGGAAGGGCTTATCCGCTTCCTGATTCAGTAATACCAAACGCAACAAATAACTTCATATTTGAGCTGTGTGAAAGCTGCCGAAAATCGTCGATCGCAAGTGGCATAGTATTAAGTCAATACAATGCCACTTGCGATCGACGATTTTCGGCGCTTTGACACGTTCAAATATGAAGTTATTTGTTGCGTTTGGTATAACCCTCTCACCAAGTAAAATCAAGAACGATATTGCAACGCTGGCCCCAAAAGGAGTCTTGTCCATCCGGAACAATCTCGCTGAGATATGATCCCGATAGACTACAAGCCCGATACGTGAGCTTTAATCCAAGATCGCAGACGAACATTTGCCAAGTATGATTCCATCCTTGCGCCCGAAAACTGGATGTTTCTGCGATAAAATGGGCCTTATAAAGGGGACGATAGAGAGGGCACTCCATTGACCAGCCAAGAATGAATTTCGGAGAGATGCAAATCGTCTCATCGTCATTGGTATTCTGAATTTGCAAGGCAATCCCCGCCTCTGTGCGTAAAGTCCCTCCGGCATGAGGAGAGACGTGCAGAGCCAAAGTCTCTGCGCCTGTTTCTGTAAAACCACTCGCACCTAAATGAAAAAAATCGATGTTTAGGTACGGATAAAAGAGGCAGCTGGGAATTCCAAAAAAGTAGGCGCTCGCTATCTGCGCTTCTAAATCGAGTGCAAGAAAACTGCCTTTGGCCGATAGCTCATTCGAGGCAAACTGGATATGACGAGTTAAATTGTTGTCATCCACGCCCGCAAGAATCGATAGACCGCAGTAAAAATTAGAAGCCATCAAATCTGCATAGAGCGCTCCTAAATAGCGATCAACCGTTCCCGATCCGTGTCCTGAATGCCAAGTTAAATCACTTTGATTCCATGTGCCCCCGATACCGAGAATTGCATAAGATCCCACATCCATATCGCAACCCACGGCTATCCCTTTCGTGAGCGCTTCCAATCCGAATTGTTCTCCCAAACTTCCCTCTCGAAGCCAATTGCCAAAGGGAGCAACCCATACACGCCTCTCCCTTTCGCATCCACAGGATAAGTAAGGGCGCCTATGAAACAAAGAAACCAGCTGCCCGCCTACCTCTGCCTGCATTTCGGCAATGGCGCTATAGGGAGCCGGATGCATTTGATCTAGCGCCTTATTGATCGCATCATTGCTCGCCCCAGTTAGAGTATCTAAAAGAGTGCGCAATGCCAGACTGATCTGTCCACTGGCACTCAATAAATCCACATAATTGCCTACCTGCGCCTCATTGAAATTGCCGTAGGGAAATTCGAGGAAGGGCTGCGAAATCGTGATGAGCAAAACGGCATTATTGCCCCCTGGATAGACGATCGTTCCAGTAAAGGAGGGATTCGTAATAGAGAAAGAAGCAAAGGTACTTCCCCCTAATCCTGAAGAGGTCAAAAAGGAAAAAGAGGATTGAAATCCATAAAATCCACTAGTAGGAGTAAAGAGCACGTTACCATCTAGCTGAGCCGTGCCAGTGACTGCAATGGCATCGGAAAAACCACCTGGCGCCAGCTCTATAGAGAGTTGCGAACTGGGCTGTAACGAGAGATTTCCATTTACATGGATCGTCCCCAGACTATTGCCTGGACTGATGGTTCCGCTATTTGTGACATTGCCCACAGTACCCGATCCACTGAGTGTTGCGCCTGAGACGATAGTGAGAAGTCCTGCATTAGCAATCGATCCATTCATATTCAATTCGACGCCGGAACTTACTGTCATAGTTCCCGTGAAAGAAGGGCTTGCTGCGGACAGTTGAATTGTACCACTTCCCTGGAGAAGGACAAAACCTAAGCCGCTTAAAGCGCCCGCATAAAGGTTCCCGCCGCTCTGATTGAGTACATTAAAAATCAACGTAGAATCGATTGCCTGTACGGAAATTGCCCCTTGTAAAGAAGCGGTGGAGCCCTGCAGCGTAATACCGCTACTGATATTCGTGCCTCCACTGTAACTATTGGCGCCAGACAGAGAGACTGTAGAACCAGTACCGATGAAATTCAAAGAACCGCCCCCTGTCATCGGACCAGACAAGCCCAGAGCATTGCCTTGCGTATCGATGATCGAACTCCCAGTGAGCGAAATAGAGCGGGCGCTGGTCAGAGCGCCAGCTATCTGTAAAGTGCCTGTCCCGATGATGAGAGGATTGGCGGCTATCCCCAATCCAGAATCAGCTGCGATATTCAAGATCCCAGAGACAATCGTCGTAGTCCCCGTGTAGGTGTTTGCACTGCTTAAAACAAGCGTATTCGTTCCCGTGAGAGTAACCCCTCCGCCGCTGCCACCACCACCCCCTTGATCGCTATCGATACTGCTCGCTACGGTCAATCCCGAGGAGACGAGATTAAAAATGATCGTCCCTCCCGATTGCAAAAATAGATCGGCGCCCAAGTGAGTCCCTGCTGCCCCCGCTGTCCCAGAACCAGACGCCGTTCCCCCTGCACCACCGGTTGAGGAATTGCCGGAAAAACTGGTGCTATCCCCGATTGTCAAGAGAGCCCCTTGTTGAATGAAAATCGCCCCGCCGAATCCAGCGCCGCCGCCACCGCCTGCTCCTATACCGAGGCCGCCATTGCCTCCACAAACACCCGGAGTACCGCCTGCACTTCCGGCACCTGATCCACCACCACCCGCGCCGAAACCTCCAGCGCCGCCACTATTGGCAGTAAGCCCTCCGCCTCCGCCACCACCAATAGCCCCCCCAGAGCCACCAATTCCCCCACCACTTGCTGCGCCGCCACCGCCTGCTCCTAGCCCGTTGCCTCCGTTCCCAAGTCCGCCGCCACCGCCGCCGCCGCCTGCCCCAAAGAACGTATCGATACCAAGTCCTACCCCACCTATTCCCCCCGTAATACTCGTCGCATTTCCCCCCGCACCACCAGCTCCTGCGCCACCACCACCTCCATTTGTCCCTGACGAAGTTCCTCCCGCATAGAGATTAGAAGGCGTAGGGCCTCCTGCATTGCTAGCACCGCCGCCTGCCAGTCCCACGCTACCACCGCCGCCGCCGCCCAAAAAAAGGCCGCTGATCCCTGTAGCGGTGCCACCCCCAGTGCTGCCTCCAGAACCAGCGCCGCTATGTCCGCCGCCGCCACCACCGCCGTTGTTGCCTCCAGAACCATTTTCTCCAGCGCCTAAAGGACTACCGCTACAAAAGCCACCGCCGCCACCGCCACATCCAAGACTCGAAGGACTTGCTTGCCCATCTCCTCCATCACCACCGATTGCTTGATTGCTACTGAAAGCTATGTGATTGATCGTTACATTCACCCCATTGTGTATATACAAAGCGCCACCGCCTGCTACTCCGCCACCGCCGCCCGTATTGCCCGAACCTCCTGTACCTCCAATCGAACGGCAATTTTGCATGGAGAAGTTTTGCACAGTCACAGAAGTACCAGAACCCAAGGAAAAACCTTGATAAGATCCAATCCCATCAATGGTCACAGGTCCCAGAGTGCCTCCCGAAACCGTCAGATTTTTTACGATAGCGGGCAACGGCTTACCCAAAGTAATTGTCTGTCCTGCAATAGGGGTACAGTCAATCGTATCTCCAGCCGCAGAATGAATCAGAGCATAGGGAAGAGACGCCGTATTCGTCTCATCATCTGAATTCGTCGTGATACTAAAAGTTGCTGCATGAAGAGAGCCGCAACAAAGACTCATGAGAATATACCCGTGCCACCTCAAAGGCACCCAAGAAAAAAAACCACACTTAAACTCGACTTTGCAACTTTTTTAGCCTGCTGGCCTCGGCATATTTGCTCTCTGAGGCGTTTATTTAAACGGGAAGGGGTTAGAAACCCCTTCCCGTTTAAATAAATCGACTCGTTTGGCCTATGGCCAAACGTCCGAGAACAAATAGGATAGGCCAGCAGGCTAAAAAAGTTGCAAAGTCGAGTTAAACAGTGAACAATCAAAACTGTCTTCATACCCTATCAAGCGGTCGATTTGAAAGAACGGGCAGATAGTTCCCCATTTACATCTGCGCGGAAAAGAGACCCTACATGAGACCGTATCGTCTCCGGTGTCACGATCTTTGCACTGCGCACCTCTTGCAGATAGAGAGCGTTGGCCGCCTCCCATCCGGGAATTCCTTCTAAAAGCTGCTCTAAGGAGAACTCCTCTGTTTGCCCTTCCGCCTTTCTTGTTTCAGAATGGATCCACATCACGCCGCTGCCGACGCACATGAGTTCCATTGCAGTCTGTCCGCCCGAACGGGTACAAGTCACATCACTACGGAAAAAGAGAGGGGCAATGATATCGTCATTTTGAAAAGAGAAAGGGACAACGGTAAAGTGTTTCGGGTATTTCTGCATTGCTGACACATAATTGGCCACTTTACGAAATAGCGTGTCATGCCCAGGAATATGCTGCGCACAAAATACGAAGAGCGCGCAGGGATGCGAACCAACGGACTCTGATGCAATCCGCAAGAACTGTTTGACGTAATTGAATGTACTCTCATTGGCAGGCTGAGATCCCAGCAGCACTGTAATGATATGGGCATTTGCAGGAATAGAAAAACGAACCTCACCCTCTATCATCGCGCATGGCTGCAGAGAGCCCCTGCTAAAGGTCTTTTGCATCAGTTGCAGCTCTTCTTGGGTCTTATATCGCACAGAGAGAGGAAAATTCTCCGTTCCACGCCGTTGCTGCCGATATTTTCGAAAAGCCTGGCGCACATACACATCTTCGTAATGAATCTCTTTGTCTGATAACCCGCAATTTGTCTGCCAAAACTCTTCCGCACTTTGCCCCTCCTCTAAAAGAGGTGCGATCGTTATAAGATTGAGATAGGGACGGTCTTTCTTTGTCAGATCCTTAATGGATCGAAAAAAATGGGTGGCCGCCTTCGTCGGAAGATCCACCAGAACCTTTTGTAGACAAACTTTTTTATTGCGTTTTAAGTGGTAAATTCTCAGAGCCTTAATAAGTGCCGATGTGCCCATCGGCTGTGTGTCGATGACCTGATCGATATCCTCTTTAAACAGCGTATAGAGCGCGCAGCAGAAGAGATAAGGCCAGCAGAGATAATCGAAAAAATATTGGGCAGCGATGAAAAATCGGAGAGCGGCTACATTCCCCTTCATTTGAGCGCTATTCCAGCGACTTACGCAGAATTTCCCAAAAATTCCATCCATCCAATCAGTCAAGACGTCCTTGCGTATGACGATGAGAGTTGGATCTTTAACCAAAGCTTCTTGTTCCTTCGCATTAGCCGCTTGAATCAATCCTCCGCCCGCGGAAGAGGTGATAATCAAAAGTTTCTTTGGTCTAGGAAAAAGAGGGGCATCTGGAAACGACATGATCCTTCCTTACACTGAGATTCTCTATATTTCCCTATCTAACGAGACTGTAAATGCCTGTCAACCGCGAAGAGATTCCATTGAACCTATCTCAGCAATAAACTTCGGTCGATTTTCAGACTCTTTAGAGGACGTCTACAAAGTAAGAGTTCATCGATTTTCTGGATTATTTTGGCCGATTTTCGCTTTAAATTTCTGAGGCAATATACTGGATGTCGATATTGCCTCAGAAATTTAAAGCGAAAATCGGCTCAAAAGAACCCGAAAATCGACAGAACTTTACTTTGTAGACATCCTCTTACGCGGCAATCACGCCACTCATCACGAGAAACAAGACTAACTTACAACCAGTGTTGATGAAGAAGAGCTTCCAAGGTTTTTGTCCCCAAATGACCGAGGAAATTTGCGTTGTTGCAACAAATCCCAGCCAAACGCAAAATCCGACAAACATCCCATCCGAAACAGTGGTAACACCAAGATTGCTCTCCAGCCGCTCCAGAAAAAAGGCAGTAAGAAATGCGACGACCCAAGATCCAATGAATGCTCTCTTATTCCCTTTGAGATCCTTCTCTTTCAAACCAACGAGCTTCATCCAGGTCTTTCCAAATAACCACTTTGAATACCAAATGAAACCAATCGCCACGCTCAGTACAGCGGCAATCACAATTACGATCCAATCTATCTGAATAGCATCCATATGTCCTCTTTTGTAAAATATACCAATGAACCTATCTCAGTTGATTCTCAGGGTCTTTTGAATCGTTGTCGATTTAAATGATCGACGAAAAAATCTACTGAGACATCCTGTACACGGAGATTTTTTTTAAATTTTGCATCGGCATCTTTCGAGTCGCAACGCGCCGCTTGTACTCGCAAACTTTCTCAGTTTACTTCGTGTCTCCGCAACGCTACTGAAGCCGCAAAAAATTAAAAATCTCGCGTAGTATAGATTCTCGGCTAATCATCTCTGTCGAACCATTTTTCAATCAAGAAAAAATTTCTATGGTATACCCGTTCCACCTCAAAGGCACCCAAAGCAAATCGATTCAAATCCTCTCAAATTGAATAAAAAAAGCGAGGTTAATATTAAGTCAATATTAACCTCGCTGTTTTATTCGATTTTAGAGAGATTTCAATTCGATTTTCTTGGGTGTCTTTAAGATGGAACGGGTATACCGAATGTGATTCAAGAATTGGGATTTCGGCTGTGTCAAAGCCTCTAGATTCAACGATCGTAAGTTGTCCCAACGTTCTAATATTTAGCAACTTGCGATCGCTGAACCTAGAACCTAGAGAACTTTCACATCAGCCCAAATCCGATTCTTGAATCACGTTCAGTATATAGAATATTCTTTGAAATTCAGTATCTTGCGGATAATTGAAGGAATTTTCGACTCTTTTGCAACCCTCAGACCATAGTGTAAAAGTTGGTGCGGCAAGACAAAATCGATAATCCGATGCTTGCGAATGGGAATTTCCAGAAAACGAAAATCAGCAGATAGCGGCTCTTCCCCTGCTTTCAATTCGAGATCGAAACGCTCCCGCAGCTTTTCTTCCAAACTGACAAAAGCCTCAAGAGAAGCATTGAGAACGAAAGAAGAGCAAATTTGCACCTCATCAATCGGACGATGCTCATGAGCCCGATTCTTCCAAGGCGCAAAGCCAATATGCAACGCAGCTAAAAGTTGCTTCCACGAAGTATTTTTAAATTGCTTGAGTGTGCGGAAATTATTCATGTGGATATGTCGTACAATCTCCTCATACATTGACTCCACCTCTCTGATCCATGCAGAGCCCATTTTTTTCTCAAGAACCTCCAATCCTCGGGGAGACACAAGACGAGGAAAATCGAGCTCAAAGGTTTTAAACACATATTCTCCCATGCTACGCCTCTGGTAGACATGCTTCCCTTGATACATATGGGAGAGCACATTTTCACTCCCCCCCTCCGTTGCACGCGAGACACCGACAGCTGCATGCAAAATTGGTTGCTGGATCAGATATTTGAAGAAAAATCTACGGAAGAGATCATTCGGCCAGTTGAGATAGGCCACTGCGTTAGGATAGTCATAAAGAATCACAGAGCCGCTTTTATGAGGACACTCTTTTTCAGCCGTCTGTAAAACCTGCGATACAAACCGGTCCGCTCTTTTGGCAACCCCTACCAGGAAATGGGAAGAAGGAGCGCCAACCCCTTGAAGCGCCTCAAAACTTCTATGTAAACGAGCGAAACTCTCTACTTTTTGCACCTCTCCCAAGGAAAGCCTTTCGTTTTGCCCTATCTCCTCATTCTGATCGAGTTTTGTTTGCAAAACAGCCACCCGCTCCATTGTGGAGCGATACGTCTCTAAACGAGCGGTTTTGTAGGAAATATCTAAGACTATCTCAATTGCTTCCGGACAAATGGTCAAATGATGTTGTTCGGAAAATCGCTTTAATCTTGCATTGAGATCCAAATTACCCAAAGCACCAGCGATAAATCGATCAAGACGCCCCGTTTCCGTGGAGACCTTTGTGTCTGCACGGCTCAAACGCCTACTCAAAATCTCTAAAGCGCGCGTCTCCCCCCGAGACAGTTCATTAGAGGCTAAATTTTCCACGATGGCCTTTTCTTGAATTTTAAGAACGCCGAGATAATGGGCCAAAATCTCCCGATCGAGTAGCTGCGGCCTTGTCTCTTTCAAGGCGGTCAATGCGATAATTTCATTCAAACGTTCCAAGCACTCTGTCTTCGCCCGCGACGTCCGAAGCTGTGGCTCGATCACCCCTACCCAAACGCGCAGCTCCTGAGCGCTGCATTGCTCCGGACACATCACAATCTCCGCTTCGATCCCCTGTTCCAGCTTGGATACGGCTCTTCCATAACTCTCGCGTAAAAGCTCTCTGATCGATTGTGCCGTCTGTTGCAGTACTTGAATCCGATACCGCTCGAGACTTGTTTTTTCTGCCTCCAAATAACTGCTCGGATCGCGGTGCAGCGCAAGATCGAGATAGGTGCCATCCATCACCCGCGACAGAGAAAGGCCCCTTCGCTCAAATTCACTCCTCTCCCAGTGCTCTTGTTTTTTTCCTGCAAAAAATTTTTGCAAAAACTCCAGCCCTTTTATAGAGACCTCGCCAGCCCTCTGCCATACAACTTCCCGTTCCTTAAAAAACGCCCGCATGTCGCGGCGGATAGACAAATCAGCGTTCGCAGCGAAGAAAAAAGAGCCGATCCATTCGATGATCTTTTGCAAGAAATTCTTCTCTTTGCGTTGAAATGCTGTCAGGGGAGGGACAAAGTGCGAACGTGCAAGGGGAGCGGTACTTAAATTCTCGGCAGTTGCACTGATGTTCATAGCACGGGCATTATAAATTGCCCGCGCTTATGAAACAATCTACCTAATAAAAAATTCTTAAATCATTTACAATAAGTCTGTTAACTCGTTCAACAAAGAATCAAAATGCTTCATTGCAGCATCCACTGCCGCCCCCGAATGCATATCAGTACCAGCTTTCCGCAAAAGATCCAATGGATACAAGCTTCCTCCAGAAGAAAGGAACTCCAAGTACCGCTTTCTCGCTTCAGGAGATTGCTGAGCATCCTGGAACAGGGCGAGGGCAGCGCTCAAACCCGTTGCATACTGATATACATAGAAATTGTAGTAGAAATGGGGAATGCGCGCCCATTCAATTTCTAATTCTTTATCGATCACCAGATCAGGACCGTAGTAGTCCCGATTGAGCTGGATATAGGATTCTTTCAATAAAGAGGGGGTCAAAGGAACTCCTGCTTCCACCCACTTGTGAAGCTGTAATTCAAATTCAGCAAACAGCGTTTGGCGAAAAATCGTAGACCGGATTCCATCGATCTCGTAGTTGATGAGATACGCCAGTTCCTTCTTAGAGCCCGCTTTCGCTTTGAGCGTGCTCAAAAGGAGCTGTTCATTGAACGTGGATGCCACTTCCGCTACAAAAATCGGATACTGAGAGTAGACATAGGATTGATGCCTACGGCTTAACAAACTGTGCATGCTGTGCCCTGTCTCATGCGCTAAAGTCAGTACATCATTGAGGTTGCCTTGAAAATTCATCAAAATATACGGAACACTATCGTAACAGCCGCTCGAATAGGCGCCAGAGCGTTTTCTGGGCGTTTCATAGACATCGACCCAACGTTCCTCCCCAAGCCCTTTTCGAACATCGCTCTGATAGGCATCTCCCAGGAGCGCCACCGATGCGACCACTGTTTTGCACGCCTCTTCGTAGCTCATCTTCATCTCCCCTTGGCCTACGAGGGGCACCATAAGATCGTAATAGTGCAGCTCTTCCAATCCAAGAATTTTTTTTCTCAATGCAATATATTTGTGCAAGAGAGGCAGCGCTCTACGAACGCGCGCGATCAAATTTTCATAGACGCTTACATCGATTTGATGGGGGAACAGAGCGGCTTCCAAACAGCTTTGGAATTTACGCGCCTTGGCATGGAAAAAATGGGCCTGCATCTGTCCTTGCAATAGCTCGCAAAGAGTATTGGCATGCAATTCAAAGCCTAGGTGCAGGTGTTGAAATGCGCTCTTTCTGAGCGCACGGTCTCCCTGCCGCATATAGGAAAGATAAGAGCCTTGCGTCAATGGATGTTCTTTCCCTTCAGAATCAATGGCCGGCTGGAAAACAAGATCTGCATTATTCAGTGCGCCGAAGGCTTTATAAGAGGCGTCTAAGGCTTTACCGCTGAGGGCGAGCATTTCCTCAAGCTCTGCAGGTAACGTATGGGGACGCATCCTACCGATCCTTTCTAAGAAAAACCGATAAGGACTTAACTCCGGTTGCGCAGAGAGGTGATGGAAGTCGGCGGAATTCAGATTAAGCAACTCCGGCTCTACCCAAGAAAACTCGTGTTGAAAATCATGGTACAAACCAGAGATGAGCCCGTAATCGCGTTTGAATGTATCGTTACCCAAATCCTCATCGAGTCGTAAATGGGCATAAGTATGGAGTTTCGACAGCTTCCGATCGGTCTCAAAAAACATCCCAAAAAAAGACGCAGCGGCAGCGGGTTTTCCTAATTTCCCCTTATAGGAAACAAGCTGCGGCCAGCGGGGAGAACTTTCCACCCCTTTTGATGCCTCGAAATCGCGGCTCCACGCCTCTGGAGTAGGGTATAGCGCCTCCACGTTCCATTTATCCTCCGTTTTCAGCTCACTGCGCGTTTTAATCATCGGTGAAAAATCTCCTAACTCATTGTTTTCTAGTTGATTAACAGATTCTGCGCAGACCCAATTCGTCCACACACTGCTCACGATTAGCAATCTAGCGCTAATTCTGCTAAATTTGGTTGCAAAAAATCTCATAGTTCTTTATATTCCTCCATAGATCTAAAGATCAAACCCGTTTTCACAGCCCGCGTGCTGGCGGAGACGGCCAAACTGGAGAAAAAAACCAATGGCACAGCAAACTGTAAAGAAAATTACACTAAAACCATTAGGCAACCGCGTCCTCGTGCAAAGGCTCGAAGCGCAAGAAACCATGAAAGGCGGTATCATCCTGCCTGATTCAGCGAAGAAAAAGCAGGAGACTGCCAAAGTCGTTGCGATCGGCACTGGAAAAAGGCTCGATGATGGCAAAATCTTACCTATCCCCGTAGAAGTGGACGACATCATTGTAATGGACAAATACTCTGGACAAGAGGTTTCGATTGACGATGTAGAATACAAGATTTTGCAGGCTGATGACATCATAGCCAAAATTGAAGAATAATTTTGAGGAGAAATTAGAATATGGCACCAAAAAATATTAAGTTCAAGGAAGACGCCCGCCAAAAAATTCAAAAGGGTGTACGTACTTTGGCATCTGCTGTCAAAGTAACTCTTGGCCCTAAAGGCCGCAATGTAGTCATCGATTCGAAATTCGGCCCGCCAAAAATCACGAAAGACGGCGTAACGGTTGCCAAAGAGATCGAACTCGAAGACAAACACGAGAACATGGGCGCCCAGATGGTGAAAGAGGTCGCCAGCAAAACTGCCGATAAGGCGGGAGACGGCACCACAACAGCCACAGTGCTTGCGGAGGCGATCTACAATGAAGGCCTGCGCAACGTCACAGCAGGGGCCAATCCCATGGAGATCAAAAAAGGGATTGAGCATGCCGTGACAATCGTATGCGACGAGCTAAAACGGCTCAGCAAACCGATTAAAGACTCCAAAGAGATTGCTCAAGTGGCGACCATTTCAGCAAACGGCGATGCAGAGATCGGCTCGATTATTGCAAAGGCCATGGCACAGGTAGGCAAAGACGGCACAATCACTGTCGAAGAGGCAAAAGGTTTTGAAACAACTCTCGATGTCGTCGAAGGGATGAACTTCGATCGAGGCTATTCTTCGGCTTATTTCGTCACCAATGCTGAAACGCTGACCTGCGAATATGAAAACGCCTATCTCCTGATTTATGAAAAAAAGATCTCTTCCATGAAAGAGTTCCTTCCTGTCCTTCAAGCGGCAGCAGAGTCGGGAAAACCGCTTGTGATCATTGCTGAAGATGTGGAAGGAGAGGCGCTTGCTACTCTCGTTGTCAACAGGCTCCGCGCAGGATTGAAAGTGGTGGCGGTCAAAGCGCCTGGATTCGGCGATCGACGTAAATCCATGCTCGAAGATATCGCAATCCTCACAGGAGGGCAGTTCATTAGCGAAGAGCTAGGCATCCAATTGGATAAAGTAACCCTAGATATGCTCGGCAAGGTCAAAAAAGTGATCGTCAAAAAAGACGACACGACTTTGATCGATGGCTCTGGCAATAAGAAGGCAGTGCAAGACCGCATCGCTCTTCTGAAACGGCAAATCGCAGAGGCCACTTCCGACTACGATAAAGAAAAGCTCATGGAAAGGCTCGCAAAACTGTCCGGCGGCGTTGGAGTGATCCGCGTTGGCGCTGCGACAGAAATCGAGATGAAAGAGAAAAAAGATCGAGTCGATGATGCGAAAGAGGCGACCAAAGCAGCTGTCGAAGAGGGAATCGTCCCAGGCGGCGGCGCAGCGCTCATCCGCTGCATCCCCGTCCTTGAAAAAACGATTGCGAAATTGCATGGAGATGCAAAAATCGGTGCGGAGATTATTCTGCGCGCCCTCTCTTATCCTCTGCGTCAAATTGCAGAAAACGCCGGCAAAGAGGGATCGATCGTCGTTCAAAAAGTCTCTTCTATGGGAGAGAACGACGGCTACGATGCCCGTGAAGACGTCTACGTGAATATGGTCGAAAAAGGGATTATCGATCCGACAAAGGTTGTACGCTGCGCACTGCAGTTTGCAGCCTCGATCGCAGCTCTCCTTTTGACCACAGAAGCAATCATCACCGAAGAAGAGCAAGAAAAACCTGACGCAGCTCCTGCGGGCAGAGAGATGGACTACTAAGAGTCCCCTCTTTTTTTCTACCTATTCTTGAAGGCTCTCGGGAAAACCGAGAGCCTTTTCTTTTGCAAAAAGCATCCTTAATCCATAAAATGCACACATGGGACTATTTCACTCACTCATCCCTTTCCTCGAAGTTGCCATCATCGCCGTCATGCTTAACTACGTCTTATCCTTTTTCTGGAATACCAAGTCGATGGATCTCGTCCTCGGCTTTTTCGCATTCCTGATGATCCTTGCCGCCTCCAGTTGGCTCAAACTTCCTGTGCTGCATAAAATCATGGTCCTGATTGGCAATGTGCTGATTATCGCGATCATTATCATCTTTCAGCCTGAACTTCGAGTCGCCCTTTCCAAATTGAGCGTCAAAGGACGCCGTTATAGAGAAATTACCGAATTCGATAAATTCCTCGATCAATTAGCCGGCTCTGTCTATCGAATGTCCGATAAACGGATCGGTGCGCTCATTGCTCTGGAAAACGACGACTCCCTTGATGAATATGCGCAGAAAGCAGTCATCCTCAATGCCGAATTTTCCCCTGAACTGCTGGAAACGATTTTCTCCATTAGCACCCCCCTGCACGATGGCGCCGTGATTCTAAGAGATAAGATCATCCTTGCAGCAGCAGTCATCCTGCCTCTTGCAGACGACCCCTCGCAGCTTGCAAAATCCATGGGAACGCGCCACCGAGCAGGACTTGGCTTAAGCAATATGACAGACGCTCTCGTCATCGTCGTTTCTGAAGAGACAGGTAAAGTCTCTATCTCCAGAGAGGGCATTATGACGCGGGGCGTAAAAATCGATCGATTTAAAGGGATCGTCCGCAGTATCTTTAACCCTCCTCCTAAAGTGGCGCAGCAGACAAAATTCAAACTCCTGGAGTGGTTTAAGACATGATCTCTCTTTTAAAACGGCTGTTTATCGATAACTGGGTGCGAAAACTGATCTCGCTCATCTTGGCGATGATTATTTGGATGGTCGTCAACCATTCGATGAGTTCTTGACCTGTGAAGATCGTCCTACTGAAATCGAAATTAGATGCTCATGGCGGCTTAGAAAAATATACGCATCATATCGTAACAGAGTGTGTGAAGAGAAAAATCGGTGTAACGATCCTCACAACACACCTGCCGAAGAGCCCTCTCGCAGGCGTTTCTTACCACGCTTGTCCTGTCACAAGATTCCCAGGCTTTTGGAAGATTGAGCAGTTTGACAGAGCTGTCCACAAGTTCTTAGAAAAAGAGCATTCCCCTATCGTATTTGGCATGGATCGCAATCGCAGACAGACCCACTTACGCCTAGGCAATGGCATTCATGCCGCCTACTTAAAAAGTAGAGCTGCATCAGAGGGAAAAATCAGACACTTATTGCATCGGTTCAATCCGCTCCATCAAAAGATCCTCGAGATCGAACGCTGCTCATTTGCCCATCCAGGTCTTCAGAAAGTGTTCCCCAATTCCTACATGGTCCAAAAGGAACTGCTTACTCATTATCCCATCGATCCCGCTAAAGTGGAGGTCATCCACAATGGAGTGGAATGGAAGGCTAAAGAAGTCTCGTTTGCCGTCTGGCAGATAGGGCGTACACAATGCTGCGATCAGTTACACCTCGATCCCAACCCATTGCATCTCCTTTTCATCGGTAATGGATACGCACGCAAAGGACTCTCGCCCCTCCTCCACGCCCTCTCTATCTGGCAGTTCAAAGATTTTCATCTCTCCATTCTCGGCAAAGAAAAAAACCAGAAATACTACCAAGCTCTTATCGAAAAGCTCGGGCTAAAAACCAGGGCCCGAATTTTCGGCCTGCAGCCGGATCTCACTCCCTTCTATCAGCTCGCAGACTCCCTGATCATCCCCTCCTTCTATGACCCTTTCGCCAACGTAACCCTCGAAGCTCTTGCTATGGGCGTCTTTGTCGTCTCCTCTAAAACCAATGGCGGTCATGAAATCCTTTCTCCTGATAACGGCGTGCTCATTGAAGATGTCCTCTCCCCCGACGCGATTGTGCATAGCCTGAACTGCGCCCTTCTCCATAAAAAAACACCCCTCAGCGCCTTCTCCATCCGTAACTCGATTGCTCACCTCGATTTTGCCCATCAACTCCCCAAACTCCTGGAGGCCCTGTAAGTATGGAGCTTTGGGTCTATTACCTGGTCCGCACCCTTGCATTTCCCCTTCAATGGATGCCCTATTCCTGGATTCGTAAGATCGGGCTTGTGATAGGAAATTTGATGTTCCGTTGCCTGGGCAGCTACCGCAAAAGCGTCCTGAGCAATTTAGCCCTTGCCAAAGATCTACCCCGATCGCAGAAAGAACTCCTTCGAATCGCTAAAGAATCGTTCCAAAATCTTGCCATCGTCTGCCTCGAGTATCCCCGCCTTGGCAAAGAGAAAGCACTTTCTCCCACCATTTTTTGTGAAAATCCAGAGACTGCAGAGACCATCTATAAAACGGGCAAGGGGATTATTTTCTTTTGCGGCCATCTCGCCAATTGGGAAACTCTTTTCCTCGAAGGGACTAATCGGATGCAAGGCATAGCGATTGCAAAACCTATTGCCAATAAACGGCTCTACCTCTGGATCCTCTCAATCCGTGAAAAATATGGCGGCAAAATCATTGCGCAGCGCAATGCAATGGCAGAAGGATTTCGCGCCCTCAAAAAAGGGAAGTTCCTCGGCATCGTGGGCGATCAAGGAATGCCCAGCAGCGGCTATTCATCCCTTTTTTTAGGAAGAAGGGCCTGGACGTCGACCGCGCCTGCTCTTCTCGCTTACCGCACAGGCAGTCCCATCCTCTTTGCAAGCGTCAGACGCACACCTACAGGCTACACCATTCGCTACTCTGAACCAATCTATCCCGACCTCTCACAACCCCTAGACAGCGCAGTAATCCACATGATGGACGCCTCTCTCGCCTATTTGCAAGAGAGCATCAAAGAGCGTCCCGGCGAGTGGCTCTGGCAGCACAACCGATGGAAACAGCAAACCCCGCAAAATGTCTATAGACGTTTTCGGCATGACAGCCTTTGCCTGATCCTTCCCCCAGACCCCAGAGAGTGCCTGCCCCTCCTTCCCCATCTCTCGATCCTTCGTACAATCTACCCCAATGACTTCCTTCTCCTCTACGCACCCCGCTTCTGCCATTCTCTCCCGCTGATTCAGGCAGACGAGACTCTATTTTATGAATCGATCGAAGAGACCTTGCAAAACGACTATCGCTGCAAATTAGTCTTTAACTTCACCTCCCTGAAAACGATCCACCGCCACTATCTTTCTCTCAGCGCTTTCGAAGTCCTTGATCTTCCCACTCTAAAAACTCTTGCAGCCCCCCATCTACCGCCCCCCTTGCAAGACGACCTCTCAGAAATCCTCAAAAGAGCCCTTTGCAGACCAGGCTCTCTCTGGCAAAAAGAGAGCGTATGACATTCCCTCTCCCCCTCTCTCAAGACGACGAAGATAAAAGCTCCCCTCTAAAAAACTGCATCCGCAATAATTACCGCCATGTTCGCAAATGGGCCAACCGAACAATGACAAACTGTTTTCGGATCTATGATCGGGATATCAAAGAATATCCCATCGCCATCGACTTCTACGCTGGACGGTTTTGCATTCACTACTTCACTTTTTCTAGAGACTCGGACGAACCAAAAGACTCCTTACGCAGGGCCGCAGAAGAGGCTCTCGCCTCTCTTTTTGGCGCAAACGCCTCTGCCCTCTACTGGCGCACCCGAATCAAAAGAGAGAAGATCGAACAGTATGAAAAAATGGACAAGTCTAAAGAATTTTTTCCCGTCCTCGAGTATGGGATCTCCTTCTGGGTCAATCTCACCGATTATCTGGACACAGGACTTTTTCTTGATCACCGAGAAACGAGAAAATATGTCGCCTCCCTCTCTCAAGGAAAAAAAGTCTTGAATCTTTTTGCCTATACCTGCGCTTTCAGCATCCACGCCGCTAAGGCAGGCGCTCTCCTAACAAAGAGTGTCGATCTCTCCAATACCTACATCGCCTGGGGCAAAGACAATTTTATCCTCAATCACATCCCTCTCCAGCACCATTCCATCATCCGGGCCGATTGCTTGAAATTTCTCGAAACGGAGCAAGAGACCTACGATATCGTCATCCTCGATCCACCTACCCTCTCCCGATCGAAGAAGATGGAGCAGATGTTCGATATCCAAATCGATTACGTGTTTCTGCTCTCGAAAGCCCTCAACCTATTGAATCCAGGCGGCCTTCTCATTTTCAGCACCAATTCGCGTAAATTCTCCCTTGACCCCAATCTCCTCCCACCCTGCCACATCGCGGAGGTCTCCAATAAAACCCTCCCCATCGATTTTCGCGATCCGAAAATTCACAGGTGTTGGCTGATCAAGAGTCCGTGAAACCTTTCTGTATATACCCGTTCCACCTCAAAGGCACCCAAGAAAATCGCATTGAAATCTCTCTAAAATCGAATAAAAAAGCGAGGTCAATATTGACTTAATATTAACCGCGCTGTTTTATTCGATTTGAGAGGATTTGAATCGATTTGCTTTGG
>JACRBF010000021.1 GCA_016213175.1 Chlamydiia bacterium | reverse complement strand
GTGCATCGACTCCGGCGACTATTGACACAACGGATCAACGACAACTTTCAAATTATTCAGTTGAATCCAATCCAATTAGGTTGAATGAATTTTGGGTGCACCTCAAGTGGAAGCACTATATACCCGTTCCACCTCAAAGGCACCCAAGAAAATCCAGAAAATCGATGAACCCTTACTTTGTAGACATCCTCTTATACCGACAACCCACAACCGTTAACAATCTCTAAGAGGGCGTTGAAAGATTTTCGACAACTCAGTAATCTGGTCGCCCGAGACATAAGGTAGTCGTTAATGATGAAAGCGCTGTACTACGTCCTGTTCTTCCTCTGTGCTTGCCTCAGTTCATTTACTCACCAAACCTTATCTGAAGATCTTTCGGAAGGGGTATGCCTCCCTCTTTTCTATTGGCAGGAAGATCCCACCGTCAATTTTGGCGACTACTTGTCCCGCGTGATCATTGAAAGGGTTATCGGAGGCCCCGTAAGCTGCTATACAAAAAAGGGGAAAGACCAGGGCAAGAAATTACTCGCCATAGGTTCTATTCTCTACTTTGCCTCCGACGAAGACGTGATTTGGGGTTCCGGCGTCAATGGGAAAACCTTCGACAAAAAGTATTACAATTTCACAAATCTCGACGTGCGCGCAGTGCGAGGCCCCATCACACGCAAATTTTTAATGGATCAATTCCAAATCGAATGCCCCGAGGTTTACGGCGATCCAGCACTCCTTTTCCCTTATCTCTTCCCGGAATTTAAAAAATCGCCCTCTCCTTCTCGGGATTATCTCATCATCCCCCACTACACAGACCAACATCTTTTCCCTAAGGATCGATATAACAATGTCGTTTATACTTCAGAGCCTTGGCAGGAGATTGTCCGTCAGATCTTAGACAGTAAATTCGTGATTGGCAGCTCTCTGCATGCCTTAGTCGTTGCCGAAGCGTTCGGCATTCCAGCAAGGCTTTTAAGAATTTCGGAAAACAAGCACAACCACATTCTCAAATACTACGACTACTATTTAGGGACAAACCGCCCCCATTTTCAATTTGCCACTAGTGTAGAGGAGGCGTTAGAAATGGGAGGAGAGCCTCCAATCCAGTGTGATTTAGAAAAATTATACAAAGCGTTCCCTTCGGAATTCTGGCCGCACACCCAATTCCCTCAACTCAATTTTAACATCAGCCCATGAAGACCTCCGCCCTTTATTGCTACTGCCTTTTCCTCGTATTTGCCCTATTTGGACAAGAGGCGGATTACGAGGAGATCTCTTCAAGGGAAGAGACGGAAGAGCCTCCCCGCCCTGCCGACTATAGCGACCTCATCAATCTCGAGTCCATGGCACAGGATTTTGTCCTAGAGACAAAACAAATTCACATTCCGGGGTATCCAGACGCCTTCAACCCCTCCATTGTCCGTTGGCAAGGACGCCTTCTCATGAGCTGCCGTACCTATCACCCCGAGAGTCGAGCCACCAATGAAATCATCCTCATCTACTTGGATGAGAATTGTAATCCTGCGAGCGCTCCGATCCCCTTGCGCTTTCCCTACCCTGACCCATTTTGCCTCAATAAACGGCAAGATCCTCGTCTTCTCGTCATAGGAGAGCAGCTTTGGGTTGTCTACAATAACGCGATAGAAAAAGAGGTGAGACGGATGCTCGTTGGCGCCGTATCTGCAGACTGCAACTCATTTTCTATTGAACATGTGGAGTGTTTGTACACCTTCGACGGAGAAACCCCCTTACGTTCGGAAAAAAATTGGGTTCCTTTCGATTATGAAGGACATCTGCACTTGGCCTATAGTATCGTGCCGCATCGCATTCTGCGCCCTCTATTTGGCATGAACGCCTGTACGACGCTTGCAGCCACGTTAGGCTCTATAAAATGGGATTGGGGCGTTCTAAGAGGCGGCACCCCCGCCCTTTTGGAAGGAGACGAGTATCTCGCTTTTTTCCATTGCTGCAAAAGCATGGCTACAGTCCACTCGAAAGGAGAGAGCATCCCTCATTACTTCATGGGCGCCTATACATTTTCCGCAGCGCCCCCCTTTGAACTGACCCGCATTAGCTCCGCCCCTATTATCGGCAAGCAGTTTTATGAAGGCGCCACTCATAAAACATGGAAACCGCTGCACGTCGTGTTCCCAGGAGGCTATATCTCTGATGAGCATTACATCTGGATTGCCTATGGACGGCAAGACCATGAAATTTGGATCGCAAAACTGAACAAGAACGCCTTACTCAAAGGACTGGTGCCTGTTGCGTATAAAAAGTAGAGGCAATTGCAAAACTCTCCGTAGAGTCCTATGGGAGCTTCTCTTCATCTTACCCCTCTATTCCGACCTTCTCGATTTAGAAACGCTCTCCAAGGACTACGTTCTAGAGACAAAACAGATAGAAATTCCTGGCTACCCCTACGCCTTTAATCCCTCCATCGTTCTCTGGAACGGTTACGTTTTAATGTCCTTTCGTCATATCCCCGACCCTAAAACACCCTTTACTTCGCACATCGGCCTTATCCTCCTGGACCATGAATTTCATCCCATCGGCGAGCCACAATTACTCCATATACGTCCCCCAGGTTCTTTTGTCCCTTCTAGAGCCGATGATGCGCGTCTTTTCTACGTGGGGGAGCAACTCTATATTACCTATAGCGATAACCCCCATCCTGAATTATCCGCAGGAGGATTCCGGATGGTGATTGGGGAACTCCATTATGAAAATGGCCATTTTTTTATCCATCGCCCCGCTTTATTAACAGAATATGAAAATCCTAAAGAAGGGATACGAGAAAAAAATTGGGTGCCCTTTCAATATCAAAGGAATCCCTTTCTCGCCTATAGCATTAATCCCCACCTGATCTTCTACCCTATTCCTGGAACTCATCTCTGTGAAACGATCGCCTCTACCACGACAGATCTCGCCTGGGATTTTGGCATTGTACGCGGAGGAACGCCTGCGCTCGAGCTCGCGACAGGAGAGTATCTCGCTTTTTTTCATTCCATGAAAAAAATGGCCTCCGTCCAATCGCAAGGCAAGACAATGGCCCACTACTTCATCGGCGCCTACACGTTTAACGGGAGCCCCCCCTTTACACTAACACGCTGGAGTAGAGATCCCATTGTAGGCGCTGGATTTTACACGGGGAAAGCCTATAAACCCTACTGGGGCTCCATCCAATGCGTATTCCCCGCAGGCTTCATTCTCGACGGCAATACAATCTGGATCTCTTACGGCAGGCAAGATCATGAGATTTGGATTGCAAAACTTCAGCTAGACAAGCTCCTGTCTTCTCTGCACGCAAGAGATCCAATAGTTCCCTAGCTCGCATTTCTCACACAGACCGGAGAAAAGGTGGACGAGACGAGCGATTTGTGAACACCCAGGCATTAATGCCTGGGATTGTAAGTTAGGCCGAGCTTCGACTCGGCCTAACATTGTTTTGAAAATACCCAGCCCTTAAGGGCTGGGTTTCCCGCCTCGGGATGAAAGACAGCGTGACAGATCGTTCAGATTTTCCCGGAATGTGTGAGAAATGTGGGCTAGGAAGGGGCTTTTCTGTGGATGAGTTCCTGCGCTCTCAAGCATGCCTTCCAAGTGGAAAATTGCGGATTGCTTTCATCGGTAAAATAGAGATTGTCGAATCCGATTTGCTTAACCATTCCCACCCGATGAAATACATGCCACACCTCTTCTGTTAGCCCGCTGATGATGAGATACCTCTTCGAGAGATGCAATGTTTCGTAGAGACGTAAAACGGCTAAACACATGGAAGCGTCCATATGATATACGTTATTCAAACGCAGTACGATGGCCTGAACATTTTTATCCTCAGCCACAGCCTCAAGCGCTGTTTGAAATACATCGGCTGTTGCAAAATAGAGATCTCCTCCAATCCCGATGATCCTCACCTTTCTATGCACATCCTCTTTAGGGCTAATGATCATGAGGCGCCCTTTTGCATTAAAGGCATATTCCACAAGATGCGGCATGGATGACCTCTTCAAATAGCTGCCGATAGAAATCACGATCCCGATGAAAAAGGCTACATCGAGACTAAAGAGGAGGCAGGAACAGAACGTGAGCGTAAACACCCACGCATCTTCCCTAGTCGCGTGAAAGGAGAATTTGATCTCCTCCCAATCCATTAACGTGTGCACTGTGGCAATGAGAAGAGCCGCTAGCGCAGGAAGGGGGATTTGGGTCACCAAAGGCCAGCAGAACACAATCACTACAGCGGTAATTATTCCGCTGAAGATCGCCGCAAAGCGCGTCTTGGCATGAAGGCGATAGTTCAAGGTTGTCCGTGTTGCGCTGCCGGACGCAGGCATTGCGCCCGTAATGAAAGAGAGCATGGTATTACTTAACCCTAATGCAAAGACATCTTGGTTGACCTGCACGCTCCTGCCACTTTTTGCAGCAAACGCGCGTGAAATCGAAAACACCTCCAAAACCGCTAAAAATGAGATAGCAAGCGCTGCCGGAAATAACTTACTGATCAACCGAAGATCGAAAAAAGGAAGCGAGACAGTCGGAATCGGCGTAGCTACTAGCTGAAAATCTCCTAACATGGCAACGCCTGAAATACCCAGCCACGCGTACAGGAATTGTGCAAAAAGACTGGCTCCTACGAGCATGAGGAGTGCATTCGGCCAATTTTTTAATACTCTGCGAAAGAAATACAACAAGCCAAGGCTTACAGCGCCCACGAGGCACGTACCTAGGTGCGCCTCCGTTAAATGCCACAGAAAATACCACGCCTGAAAAAGGATCGGTAAATCACCGCTTGCTAGAGCGATCCCTGTAAAACTAAAAAGCTGCGTCACAGCGATGGCTACCGTAATCCCTGCAAAATAGCCTAGAACCACGGGCCTACTAACAAATTGGAGGAGTTTACTCACATTGAAAAACGAACAGCCAACCTGCAATAACCCCATGACGACCACGATTTGCGTGAGAATATGAAGTACAATCGCATCGTGCCCGACTCCCACATGTTCGGGATAATAGGTATACAACATATCCGCGATGGAAGTTTGCAGTAAAATCGCAGTCCCCGTGCTAGGACCTGAAACAAGCAATCTGGACGAACCAAACCCTGCCGTTAAAATCGTTCCGAAAATCGCCGAAAATAGTCCTGCAGTAGGAGGGAGCCCCGCGAGCAGCGAATAGGCAATTGATTGGGGGATTGTCATCAACGCCACAGAAAGCGCAGCGAGAAGGTCGTCGCGCAAATTCAGAAGAGAATACTCTTTACACTCAGAAAGAAACGGTACAAAAGAAATAGACCGTGGGCGGGGAAGGCGCATTTGCAAGACCTGTTATTAGACAGTGTATCTCAGCATTAGGTCTTCTTCCTATCAATTTTACAAGAGCGCGGGGGCTTCAACCGCCCCTCCCCCTCTCTTGGCAAGAGGTTTTTTTCCTCTTAGCTCGAATAAAAGAGGACATCCCGTAAAGGGGAACGATTCGCGGAGCTGGTTGATCAAAAATTTCCTATAGGCGTCGGTCATCAGATCGGGCTTATTCACGAAAAGGATGAATTTCGGAGGATTGATTTCCGCTTGAGTCAAATAATAGATCCGAAGCCGCTTCCCAGTGATGAGAGGCGGATGGTATTTTTGCAGACACTTTTCAATGAATTGATTCAAAACACCCGTTGTCAGTCGAATCAATCTCTGCTGGTAGACTTCTTTGATTGTCCCAAAGATTTTATCCAGATTACGCTCTTTGATTGCGGAGATGAAGAGTGTTGGGCAGTAAGACAAAAAGGGCGCCGCTTCTCGAACCCCCCGCATAGCATGTTCCATCTTCAAATTTTGAATGAGATCCCACTTATTGAACAGCAAAATGCAGCTCTTCCCTTGCGCCTCAATCTCTGCCGCAATCCGCATCTCCTGTGTAGTGAATCCTTCGAAAGAATCGAGCATGAGCAGACACACATCGGCCCTCTCCACTGCTTCTTCAGTGCGGATAGCGGCAAATTTATCAACAACCTCTTTTTCGCTTTTTTTGCGGCGAATCCCCGCAGTATCGATGAGGAGATAGGGCTGTCCCTCCCTCTCGCAGAGCACATCCACCGCATCACGCGTAGTCCCTGCAATTGGGCTTACAATGGAACGCTCCTCTGAAAGAAGGTGGTTCAATAGGGTTGACTTCCCTACATTCGGACGCCCCACAATAGCCACCCGAATCGCATTAGGAGGAATTGGAAGCGTCTCTTCAATCTCAATCGTTTGTAGCGCAGCCTCTAACATTTCAGCAATATTGTTCCCTTGCAAGGCGGAAATCCCCATGACACTGCTGATCCCTAGAGAAAAGAAGGGAGAGATCGCCGTACTCTCTTCGCCTGCATCCACTTTATTGACAGCCACGATAATCGGCTTCTTGCCTCTTCTGAGCCGCTTTGCGATCTCCTCATCTTGCACAGTGACGCCTACCTGGCCATCCACTACGAAAAGGATCGCATCCGCCTCCTCGATCGCTGTCTCCGCCTGCCTTTTTACCTCTTCTGCAAAAGGGATCTTACCGGTTAAGTCGATGCCTCCTGTATCAATTAAGAGGAAGGGTCTGCCAAAAAGGTCAGCCTCTGCATAGAGACGATCGCGAGTAATCCCCTCCGCTTCATCGACAATGGAGAGTCTCTTCTGACATATCCTATTGAATAGTACGGACTTACCCACATTGGGGCGCCCTACGATCGCAATTTTTGGAAGCATAAATTTGAGGCCAGCCTTCGACGGGAGAGTATACCTTATCTGCTGCCTAAGCGCAATGGAGAGAGGCTCGCATGCCGCCACTCCCTAAAAAATAAAATCAATTTTATTAGACCTCTAGGTCTATTTTTGAAGCATGAACCTATCCGAATAAAATTTTTCGTCGAGTTTTTGGATTATTTTGGCCAATTTTTGATCGAAAAACTGGGGGCAATATCGACAATAGTATATTGCCCCCAGTTGTTCGATCAAAAATTGGCTCAAAAGAACCGAAAAATC
>JACRBF010000019.1 GCA_016213175.1 Chlamydiia bacterium | reverse complement strand
TCGCTGATAGATTTTTATCTTCTGGAAGGGCAAATTTTTTCATGAGCGTACTCCTCTTTGTTTGATTTTTTCCTGTCCGGAAAAATCATTGAGGATACGCTCTTCTTAGCCTTTCAAACACAACTTTCGGTTATATCTCCTACGATGGCGATGACAGGTGGGTAGAAGAGACCTTGATGAAGATCAAGACGTGCCTTAGAACAAGACGACATGCCAAAGTCTACAGAAGGGTGTGAATTCTGCGCCTATTGGCAGGCTGTGAAGGGGCATATCGAAAACACTAATCAACAACTCCAAGAAAAAGATGAAGATATCGTTTATATTCTCAAGAACCCCTGCATGGAGGGACTCGTGAAAATGCAAGTGCTCATAAAGTTGAGGTAAAATCCCCGAAGCGGGGTCCCTTTACCATCATCTTATGGGCATTAGGAACTGGTGGACTGCCCCTTGCCGAACGACTGAAGATTACCTCCGCCAACTTAGGGATTTTAAATAGCCCGTTAAGCCTATTGTAGAAGAGCACAGGAGATGGAGCTGTCGTTGTAAAGGCTGCGGCTGTGACAACTTAGGCCAATTCCCGAAGGCTCTTAGTCGTAAAACATACGGACCAAATATCCGCTCTTGGATAGTCGTGTTGGCGACTAAAGGGAATGTGACGATCAGAAAGGCAATAGCTATTCTGCAGGAGCTTTTATGCACCAAGACCACTCTGGGAACCAGCGTCAATGTTGCCAATCATTTTTCCGATGCTGTGGATGCGCACTATAAGAGCCTTATGAGTGAGATTAAGACAGCGGACCTCTGCTATGTTGACGAAACCGGTTGGTATAAACGAAGCAAAAAACGTTGGATTTGGCAGTGTGCTACCGCAAAAGCCGTTGGGTTTATGATTTCTGCGAGTCGGGGTGCTCAGGCAGCCCGTGAACTGCTAGGGGATAAACGAGATCGAATCCTCGTCACAGATCGCTGGGAACCCTACGATGCCCTACCTGGACAGAGACAGTAGCAGGAAAAGATTCTGAAAAATGGACTTTTGAATGGAGCGTTCATATTTCAGGGCTTTTTCTGTATTTTCCTCGGGAGGAATTGAGCCTATCATGGAGTTTTGCAAGTCTGCTGCCTGGATGAGGGCTTTTTTCTGGTGCAGTTCCTCCATCTCCTGCACAAGCATTGCACTGGCTTCGTCAAGAGGACTACTCATGCGCCTCCTCCTCTAGACGACGACGTGCACGTTTGCTTGCCTGCTGCAACTGCTGACGCAACGCTTCTTTAGAAGGTAATGCCGTGAGATATTCAGCAACATGGATGCCTGCTTTATCAAGTTCGAGCAGTTCGATGCACTCATGATTTTTGCCTGTGCAGAGGATGAGGCCGATAGGAGATTCCTCGTTAGGCTGCCGTTCGTATTTATCAAGCCAGCGAAGATAGAGTTCCATCTGTCCTTTGTATTCTGGCCGAAAATCGCCTGCTTTCAACTCGATGGCCACTAACCTTCGAAGACGACGATGGAAGAAGAGAAGGTCGAGATGGAAGTCGATATTGTCTACTACGATACGCTTTTGACGAGCCATGAAAGTAAAACCGACTCCGAATTCAAGGAGGAATTGCTCGAGCTCGCGCATGATGGCATCTTCAAGATCTTTTTCTACGTATCGATCATCGAGATTGAGAAATTCAAGGATGTAGGGATCACGGAAAACCAGATCGGGGGAGAGCTGATCTTCTTTGCGAAGCAGCGCGATTTCCGCGTCAATTAGAGATTCCGGCTTTTTGGAGAGCGCCGTACGCTCAAAGAGCATGGAGTTAATCTTCTTATCAAGAGTGCGTACGTTCCACTTCTCAATACGACACATTTCAGCGTAAAAATCGCGCTTAAGAGGGTCTTTGATAGGGATCAGGAATGTAAAGTGCGTCCAACTCAATTGTCGCAGCAGCGATGCGACAATCTTCTCGTCAGGGAAAACCTCTCCAAACTGGATCATGCGACGCAAACTCTTGTCAGAGAATCCCTTGCCATATATGGAGGTCAATTGTCGCGACACTGTGGCGACAATTTCTTGCCCGTACTCGGCTCGCTGACCGCTCAAAATTTCTTTACGCACTCGATTGCCGATATGCCAGTAAAGCATTGCCATCTGGGCACTTACAGAGACTGCAATAGACTGTTTTGTCTGATCGATCATCGAGCGAAGCTCGTCGATCAGGCCTTGCGGCAAGATTGTCGCAGCGCGATGCGACAATGTTGAAAGTTCTTTATTCATGGGTACTTCCTTTGAGAATGCTCTCTGAGATATGACCACTAAATTTTTTACTGTTCTTGGCGTAGAGATTTGAGTAGCGAAGCAATTGAGAAAGAGTGCGATGACCCATAGCTGTGGCCAACTCGACGTTGGAAGCTCCCTGTCCAGCTGCTAAAGTAGCAAATTGGTGCCGAAGGTCATGGAAATGGTAATCGATGAGACCGGCTCTTTGAACAGCTTGCATCCAGCCTTTCGTAATATCGATTTGCCCGAAGGCTGTTTTGCTAGCGAACACAAGGAGCTTGGTTGGATTGCGAAGACTGTAAAGGGCTTTGAATTCGGCGATGACAGAATCGGACAAGGCAACACTACGTGGGCGGCCGTTTTTTGTTTCTGTGAGGAACGCAAGGCCTTTTTCGAGATCTACATGACGCCATTCAAGCTTGAGACTTTCTCCACGACGGGCGCCTGTAGTGATGGCGAAGAGAACAATGGGATAGAGAAGGGACGATTTGCTTTGCTTACAAGCATCGAGAAGACGGGTGATTTCTTCGTTCTTGCGGATGCGATCACGCCCTGAACTTTCTTTCAACTTTGACAGCGTACGACAGGGATTTTCAACAATCCAGCGAAGCTTTTTGACAGCATAGCCGAAAGTGGCAGAAAGGACAGCAGTATAGCGGTTGATGGTAGAAGGACTGCGTTTGGAGCCGTCAGGAAGCGGTGAACCGACGAGGATTTTGCGTTCTTCGACAATGAGTTCGGGGGTGATATGGATGAGGGAATAGGCGCCGAGCCGCTGTTTCCAGTAGTCAAACTGCGAGCGGCAGTTTTTGAAAGAATGTTGATGATCGAAAACACCATCTCCTTCCATGCGATGCAGTAGGTCGGCGTAGGTATGATGTTTATTATGGGCAGAGAAATTAAAACCACCGAGTTTGATGCGGCGTTCAGTTTCTTTGGCCCAATCGTCGGCTTCTTGTTTGCGGTCGAATGTTTCGCAAACAGTTGGAGAGCCATTCATTCGGATGACAGCGCGCCAACCGCCTTCTTTTCGCTTATGCACAGATGCCATGCTCTTCCTTTTAGTTGAGGTTTGAGCGATTGGCGTGTGTGCTGGTTAAATGTTTTCTTCGTTGCACCATTTGGCTAAAATTGTAGACTCAAACTTTATTTTGAGTCTACCGATTAAAGCTTATGTACGTGGAATTGTGCTAGATAAAGATTTGAGACTTGATGGGTTCGAACCATCGACCCTCTCATTAAAAGTGAGATGCTCTACCACTGAGCTAAAGTCTCAAATGACCCCAAGGGGATTCGAACCCCTGTTATCGGAATGAAAATCCGGTGTCCTAGACCGGGCTAGACGATGGGGCCGGATACAAAATAACTTCGTCGATTTTAGCCTATCACGCTCATTTTGTACAAACTAAATTGTCATGATCTCTTTCTCTTTCTCGGCGCATACGGTGTCGACATCCTTGCAGAACTTGTCTGTCATCTCTTGGATGTGTTTCTCGTGCTTCTTCATCTGGTCTTCGGCAATGGTGCCGTCGGCTTTTTGTTTGCGGACGAGGTCGTTGAATTTGCGACGCACTTCACGGAGGACGATTTTGGATTTTTCTCCCAATTCTTTGCATTGCTTAGCCAGCTGCTTGCGGAGCGATTCGTCCGGAGGGGGAACGGGGATGCGGACGACGCGTCCGTCTACAATGGGATTGAGTCCAAGGTTCGCAGCTTCAATACTTTTGGCAATTGCATTGAGGTTGCTGACATCGAAGGGAGTGACGAGGATCTGGCGCGCCTCTGGCACGTGGATGCTGGCAACAGATTTAATGGACATATGAGAACCGAATACTTCAACGGAGACCTTGTCGAGCACGGATGCGTTGGCTCTGCCGGTACGCAGACCTTTTAGTTCTCCTTTGAGGTGCTCTAGCGCCGCTTGCATGGCTGCTTTCAGTTGACTGTCTAGGCCGGTCATCTTCCCTCCACCAATGTTCCTACAGGTTCGTTACATACTGCCCTTTTGAGGGCATGGTCAGCAAAGACGTTAAAGACGCGAATCGGGGTCTGATTTTCTCGGCATAGAGCAATTGCTGTTGCATCCATGACCTGGAGCTGGTGCGCCAATACTTCCGAATAGCTGACTCGATCGAATTTTATCGCATCTGCGTATTTTAGGGGATCTTTGTCGTAAATGCCGTCGACTTTGGTGGCTTTCATCAAAATTTCAGCCTGGATTTCCAATGCACGGAGGGCGGCTGCAGAATCGGTAGTGAAGTAGGGATTGCCTGTTCCGCCGACAAAAATGAGGACGATCCCTTTGTCTAAGTATTTGAGGGCATTTTTCCAAGAGTAGGGCTCAGCCATGACGTCGCAGGAGATGGCGCTCATGATGCGGCTTTCACACTGAATGCGTTCAAAGGATTGTTGCAGGGCAATGCCATTGATAAGGGTTGCAAGCATTCCAATATGATCGGCAGGTGTGCGGGCCATTCCATTTTCAACGGCTTTCATGCCGCGAAAAATATTGCCGCCCCCAATGACAACGCCAACCTGGACGCCTAAACGACAGAGGTCTTGCACTTGGGAGGCTATTTTATTGCATGCCTGGGGATCAACGCCGAATTTTTGATCCCCCATTAAGGATTCGCCCGAAAGTTTGAGCAAAACCCTCTTGTAAGCAGCGCGCCCTGTCATGAATTTTACTGTCCTACTTTCCAGCGCCAAAAACATTGAATAGAAAGGGGTTTTCCCACTTTCTTCGCACAAATTTCGAGGAACTGCTGCACTGTGACCGAATTATCCTTCACATACTTCTGATGGGTAAGGCAGACTTGATCGAAGAACGCCTTGATCTTGCCGTCTACGATCTTATCGATGATGTTGGCAGGCTTTCCTTGAACTTGGGACCGAGCAATCTCTTCTTCACGGGCTTTAGCATGGGCAGGCACCTCTTCTGGCTTGAGATACTCAGGATTTTCAGCCGCAACGTGCATGGCGATCTCTTTAGCAATCCCTTCTTGATCGGATGCCCCGTCAATTTCCACGAGGACGACGAGTTTGCCGCCCATGTGGGAATAAATTCCATAGGAGCGGTTGGGGTGCTTGTGGATCACTTCAATACGGCGCAACTGGATGTTTTCACCGAGGGATTGGATGACGAGATTGCGATATTGATCCAGGGTGACCGAGCGATCCTTATAGTAGGGCTGCTGAACGAGATCATTCAGCGACTTTGGCTTGGTGTCGAGCGCTTGTTTGACGACGTCATGCAAAAAGTGTTTAAAGCGATCGTTTTGGGCGACAAAGTCCGTCTCAGCGTTGGCTTCTGCAATCACTAAGGTTTCTTTATTTTCCCCCGTGAGGATCAGTCCCTCTTTGGTCTCGCGCCCCTCTTTTTTAACGCCGGCTGCCATTCCCGACTTACGGAGGATGTCAATGGCTTTTTCCATATCGCCTTCAGCAAGCACAAGAGCTTCTTTGCATTTTCCCATGCCGACGCCCGTCCGTTCGCGCAATTCTCTGATCATCTCGGAAGTGATTTCCTTCATTAGAGAGCTCCTTATTCGTCAGTTTTGTCGTCAGAATCGTGATCGTCAGACGAGGCCATTTCGCTGTCTCCCTTGGAAACGGGGAGATTCATATCATTTTTCTGATCGATCACTGTTTGAGTGATGGCAGTGAGAATGATCTTGATGCTTTTTAGAGCATCGTCGTTGCATGCGATGACGTAATCGATTGGATCGGGATCGCAATTTGTATCAACGAGGGCCATGACGGGAATGCCGAGGGTATTGGCCTCTGCTACGGCAATATGTTCTTTGCTTGGATCGACGACGATCAGCAGCCCCGGTGGTTTGCGCATAGAGCGGATGCCCGATAGGTTGCGATCCAATTTAATTCTTTCTTTCCCAAGGCCAGAGATCTCCTTCTTCGTCAATCCTGCATCTTCTGAGGCAATCCGTTTTTCAATGCGTTCGAGCGTTTTGACAGATTGCCGAATCGTCATCAAATTGGTGAGAGTGCCTCCGAGCCAGCGCTCGCAAATATAGAATTCACCGCATTCTTCAGCGCATTCTTTGACCACGGCTTTCGCTTGTTTCTTTGTGCCGACAAAAAGGATCGATTTCCGTCTGGCCACCATATCGCGGACTACTTCAACAGCAGACCGGATCTGTTGCAGTGTTTTTGCCAGATCGATGATATAAATCCCATTGCGTTCTTCGAAGATAAAACGCTTCATCTTCGGGTTCCAACGCCGGGTCTGGTGCCCGAAGTGGGCGCCTGATTCGAGCAACTCCTTGATTGTCACTCCGGTATTATGTTGTGCGGTAGCCAAAATTTCCCTCAAAAATTAGTGTTAACCCCAATGGGGGGACTAGCGCCTGGACAGAATTGAACTGACACTCGTAGCTTGGAAGGCTACTGTTCTACCATTGAACTACAGGCGCATCGATAAACGAAATAGTAGTTTTACCCTAGAATTCGATTTTTTTCCAAGAGAAACCGCAGGGAGTGTATATTTTGAACATGCCTTCTAGCAAGATCAATCGCATTCTAGGTGTGATCTTCATCGCCTGCCTGATGATTGTGTTACGCATTTGGCATCTCGGCGTCATCCAGAGAGAGGCTCAGTGGATCGAGTCTCAAAAGCCGCAAGCGCGCACCCTCATCCAAAAGGCAGAACGGGGGTGGATCTGTGATAGGTTCCATATCCCTTTGGCTATAAATAAGATATGCTATAATGCTGTTGTCTATTATGGGCAGATGACACAGATCCCCTCTGTTTGCTTTCGCGAAGATGCTGATGGGATCAGATCGCGCTGCTATCCGAGAAGAGAGTATATCAGGACATTCTCTCACAAGCTCTCTTCTGTGTTGGATCTCGATGCAGAGCGGCTTGAGGATCTAATCTATTCTAAGGCATCCTTTTTCCCCCATGTGCCTTTTCCCTTGAAGTCGGATCTTTCTGAGGAGGAATATTACTGTTTGAAGGGGTTGGAGCGGGATTTCCCTGGTTTGCAGGCAGAAATCGCTACAAAGCGGTTTTATCCTTTACAGAAGGTGGCCTCTCACCTCATTGGAACAATGGGGGCGATTGGCTCTGGGAAGTATCAAAAAATCGTTGAAGAATTGGCTATTTTAGGGGAGTCGGCATGGCGCTACGAACAAGGAATTGAGACGGCGCTTCCTCCGGGGTATGCCTCCTTCGAGGCGGTAGCTCTTCGTCTTCAAGAACTTAGGGAGAAGTCCTATACATTGAACGATCTGGTGGGGCAAAGCGGAATTGAGGGGCAGTGTGAAGAGGAGTTGCGCGGCTTTTATGGCAAAAAAAAATTTGAGATTGATCTTGCAGGGCGGTTGGTCAAGGAATTGCCTGGGGGGAGAGGGGCGATCGCGGGACGTCAAATCGTCCTCTCTCTCTCGGCAGAGTTGCAACAGTATGCGGAGGAGTTGCTTGGCAAAAGCGAAAAAGAACGGGAAGGGAGGAGCTTTGGCATCGATCCGAAAGACGGTAAGAGGAAGGTCCAAAAAGAGCCTTGGATTCGGGGAGGGGCGATTGTTGCACTGGAACCGAATAGCGGAGAGGTGCTCGCAATGGCCAGTTTCCCGCGGTTTAACCCTAACGATTTTATCCCTTCTACGAAGAAATTGGGTTATGATAAGAGGCAAAAGCGTCTTTCTCGGTGGTTGGAAAATGAAAAGCATATCGCGGCGCTTTGGGATGGAGAAGAGCCTCTTGTGCGGGAACGTTTTGAGCGCTATTTTGTAGAAGAGGCGTCCTTTATCACATGGGATTTTTATCTAGACCGCGTTCTTCCCAAAGAGGGGGCGTTGCGTCTTTTTTTCAGGAACCATGGTGACGTTCAGACGGCAATCTTTCTTCAAGAAGATTTTGAGGCGGTTCGCTTTTTTTCCGAAATCAAAGATCCTTTGAGGATCATGGAGGAGATTTTCTCCTCTGCTTCCAATTCTGTGCCAGAGGCGCAGGTGGGTGCTGCGAGGGAGAGGCTGAAGATGCTCTTAGGTGCTGTACCAACGGCTCGAGAAAGGCTTTTTGCCATCGATCTATGTCGCTTGGTGATCGATAGTACGCGTTTTAGCGATGCGTTGATTGCCAAATTGGGGACGATGAAGCTTGGGTTCTATCGGGAGCTATGTCAGCATTTTCTAGGATTGGAGAAGAGTATTGTTAGCGAAGAGAGGGAGAAATTTCGCAAGGGGGCGTTCTCGCTTTGGAGAAAGGATCATCAAAAAGCATTTTTGGCAGATAAGCGGCGTGAGGAAAAAGAGAGGAAAACCTACGTCCGCCCTTATATCGATTATTTGGATCGGAAAGAAAGTGAGCTGTTTCATGCGTACTGGGGCGAAAAGCGGCTGGAGCTGCTTAAGGCGCGGATTGTGGAAGATCCTAAGTTTTCTACAATCGCGCAAGGGATGCCTTTGGCATTATTCGAAGAATTTTTGCGCACATTCCGTTCGTTCAAAGAGCTGGATCTGCCTCTTTTGGGCAGTTATCGGAAGCGGAAGACGGAAAAAGATTTGGCGGCAGCTTTTTATCCGCAAGGGGGCTTCGGGTACTTGCGTTCCTATGCGTTTCAAAGTGCAGCGCCTCAAGGGTCTCTTTTTAAACTTGTCACATCCTATGAGTCGCTGAGACAAGGGGCGCAGCTTATCCTTACGGATCGTCAAGATCAGAGTCAAATTGTGGCTTACGCTGCCAATGGGACACCCTATCCACGTATGTATAAAGGGGGAAGGTTGCCCCGCAGCAGTCGTTCGCAGATTGGGAAAATCGATCTTGCGGGGGCGCTGGAACAGACGAGCAATCCTTTTTTTTCCATTCTCGCAGGGGATTATTTGGCAGATCCGGACGATTTGAAAAATAGGGCCGCTGTCTTAGGTTATGGTGCGAAGAGTGGGATTGAACTGCCCGGTGAAACGGCGGGTAATCTTCCTACCGATTTGAAGACCAATCGAACGGGACTCTACTCTTTTGCAATTGGTCAGCATACGCTGCTTGCAACGCCTCTGCAAGCGGCTGGCATGTTGGGAGTCATCGCGAATGGGGGAACTCTATTCAAACCAAAAATCGTGCTGGAATCGGTCGGATTATCTCCCGATCGAAAGGCGCTATCAGCGTTTTCTCTCGAGACGGGATTCGCCTCTCAGGAACTCACGGCGCTTGGTGTTCCTTTTTCTCTTTTTACAGGAGTTCAAGGGAAATCTCCCCATCCTGCTGCTTGGAAGCGTCCTGTGCAGATCCGTAGATCCGTCCCCCTTTCTCCTGCGCATCGGATGCAATTGATCGAAGGGATGGATCGGGTGGTCTGGGGAAGTAAGGGGAGCGCGCATTACCAAAATATCCAGCTGTTCCGGAAGAACCCTTCTCTTCTGCCGGACTATCTTGCCTTGCAACATCAGATGATTGGAAAAACGGGTACGGCAGAGGTGCTTTGGAATCCGGATGCGCTGCCTCTGAGTGTGCCGCAAATGTACAAGCATGCTTGGTTTGGAGCTGTTTCATTTTCTCCTCATTATCCGGTTCGTATGCGCTATGACTATCCTGAACTTGTTGTGGTGATTTTGCTTCGCTACGGAGAGTCAGGGAAAGAGGCGGCGCCGCTTGCTGCTCAAATGATTCAAAAATGGCGCGAAATCCAGAAGAATCATAGAACGGACTGAAAATAGGTGATCGTCTGTTTTAACCCCTCTGTGAGGGAGGTCTTTGGTTCCCATCCGAGCACTTGCTGCGCCTGGTGGATGGAGGGCCTTCGCTGTTTGGGGTCGTCGGATGGGAGGGGACGGAATTCTATTTGGGAAGAAGATCCAGTGAGTTGTAAGACTTCTTGCGCCAGATCGAGGACGCGAAACTCGGAAGGATTGCCTATATTGATGGGACCTGTGATCGTATCGGAAGAGCTCATCAGACGTATGATCACTTCGATCAGATCATGCACATAGCAAAAAGCGCGCGTTTGGTTGCCAGTTCCGTAGACAGTAAGCGGTTCATTTTTCAGGGCTTGCACGATGAAGTTGGAGACGACCCTGCCATCATTGGGATGCATACGAGGGCCGTAGGTATTGAAAATTCTACCCACTTTAATGCGTACTCCTTTCTGGCGATGATGGTCGAAAAAGAGGGTCTCTGCACAGCGTTTGCCTTCATCATAACAGGATCTCTGGCCGATTGGGTTGACGTTTCCCCAGTATTCTTCGGTCTGCGGATGTAGATGAGGATCTCCATATACTTCACTGGTGGAGGCTTGGAAGATTTTGCAGCTTAGGCGCTCTGCGAGGCCGAGAAGATTGAGGGAACCGAGAACGCTTGTTTTCAGAGTTTGGATAGGGTCTTTTTGGTAATGGAGAGGGGATGCAGGGCAGGCAAAGTTATAGATCTCATCGACTTCAATATTGAGAGGAAGACAGATATCATGGCGGATGACTTCGAAGTAGGGCGACTCCATGAGCTGAAGTAAGTTCGATCTGTTGCCAGTGAAGAAATTGTCCACGCAGAGAACTTCCGAGCCCTCTTTGAGAAGTCTTTCACAAAGGTGCGATCCGAGAAATCCCGCACCGCCAGCTACTAAAATTCGTTTACGCCCTTTCATCCCTGACCTAACGCAATGAACGCCAGACGGCAGACCTCTCCATGGTAAGCCCATTTGATGAACGGTGTCAACAGCTCTGTAGACTCTCCTGATACCGTGACGATGGCCCCATCGCACAAACGGAGTGCAGCTAAGTGTTCTGCGGCATCGAGAGGAGCTCGGGTTAGCAGGAGAATATGATCATAGGAGTTCGCATATTGTTCGAGCGTATGCTTGCAAGACGCCGATTGCATAAATTCGACCCCATGCACAGACAATTTCCCCCAAGTGAGGTGATCGCACTCTTTGCCTTTCTGGATGGAAAGAGCATCTGAGGGATCAGGATGCATCTCTTCTTTGTCAAAATCGCATCGTATAATCAGAATGCGTAGAGCCATCTTGCCTAAGAGCTCTCCAAGCAATCCAGAATAGTCAGGCTTTCCTGTCGTTAAGAGACCGACGATTTTCTTTTTGGGCAAGGTATTGATGAACAAAGCGATGCTGCGTAGTAGGGCCAGATCGGTTTTAGCCGTTTTGTCTAGATTGACTCCATGGCAACGCGCGCCAATTTCTCCGAGAAAGGGGTAGCGCATAGCGCGCAGCTTATGAGGGGATGTTGGAAATCCGTGTATGAGCGATTGGATAAGGGCAAGAAAAAAAACACCCCCTCCCAAACCAAACGACCCAAGAAAGGCTTTGAGAAAAAGTCTCGGAGGAGTGGGGGAAAGAGGGGGAGTAGCGAGGTCGAGCGGTTTTGATTCGACGTGATGCAGGTGTCTGCCAATGGTTTTTGATTCTACGATTTCGCTCAGAGCTTGGATCATCTTAACTCCCATCTGCATTCTGAGGTCCAGCCATTTTTCTTTGCGCCATCTTTCGGGAAGATCGGTAAAGCCCTCGCGCATGTCTGCCATGGCCTGTTGTAGGATGTCTCCTTCCTGTCCTAGCGCGCGGACTCGTTCGTGGAACGAATTGTCCAGTTGTTTCTGCAGCACCGAGAGCTGCCCATTGATGCACTCAAGGACACCGCGCCGAAGAGCATACATTTTTTCCTTGGCAAGCCCGAGGTGTAATTGTTCGAGTTTCATGAGCTGGGCGACATGGTCTGCGAGAATTTTTTTACTGAGTAAGAGTTCCTCATTCCATCTCAGTCCCTCTTTTTCACTGTGGGATTTCGCATCTTTCAATTGCAATGAGAGGGAGCTTGCTTTGTTCAGTAATTGCACGCTTAAGGGATCTGTTAGCGTCGCCCCGAGCGCGCTGAGTTCAAAATCTGCGGCAGAGATTTGCTCAGAGAGCTGTCTCAGATGGCATATGCGCATCTCGTTCGCATCAATCTGCGTATTGTATTTGAGGAGTAAAGTATGAGAGGTATGCAGATCCAGACCTACAGATTCATCAGAGGGACTCTCTGCATAAAACATCCGTTCCTGAACCATTTTTTCTTGCATTGATAGAAGGCGTAAATGTTCCTTCAAGTACGTGGCAAGAGCCCCTTTCTCCTCATGGGAGGCTTTATCAAGGGCAAGTCCCCACTGCGAGAGGGAGAGGACTGGATCGAATAGGGAAGGATCGCAGGGTATTGGCGATTCGGTTTCTATGAGGATAAGCAGATTCTGTACGGCTTCTTCTTTGCACCGAATGCTCTTTAATTCTTCTTGGCGCGAGAGAAATTGCTGCTCCGTAGTCAATTGAGGGTCTTTTCCTTGAAGCGATAATTCGAAGAGGTCCTTCTGCTGCCTGAGATTTTGCATTTCTTGAACAAGGTTCTGGATGCTTGTAAAAAACGATCCATTCCCCGAGGGGATGAGAGATTTTTTCTCTTTGTCCATGAGGGAAATATGGTCTAATTCCATCTGTACAGCTAAGAGTTTTTCCAGCATCTGCTGATAGGAATTGGAGATTCCTTCGGCCTCTTGCTTGACTCCCAAAAATCCCTTCTGATTCAGGTTTTCCTGTAAATAGGCGGCATGTTCATCGAAAATACCAGAGAGTTTACCATAGATTTCGCCTTGTCTGTATTCCAAATAATTGAGCTGTTCTGTGGAGACGCGGTCATAATCAAGCTTCAAGTAATTGCAGTAGGATTGCATTAGTTCATTCAAGATCATAGTGCCGGTGTGGCGATTGCGATGCTCCAATTGTAAATCATACACAGATTGACTGAACTTATTGGCGGAGATCCGAATGCCCTGGCGCAAATGGTTAGCTGTCTGAATCCAGGATTCTATACAGAGGGGGTAGGGGTGATGAAGGCGCAGTCCTTGGGGCGCCTTTGAGAGGGTAAAGGTTAATTCGGGAAGGCGCAGAGGAGTGCCGAGGACACCTTCTTCCAGGATTGTGGCTCCAGAAAGAAGGGAAAAGTGTTCTGGATCGGAAAACTGCAGACTATAGTTTACGGCTCGTTCGCCTTTATAGAAGAGATCGTGAAACACGAAATCGTCCGTATCGGCGATCTGCGTACCGAACTCTGCTAAGAAATTGTCGCGGATACGCAGAGCTAATTTGGTCATACGGGTGTGCTGAGAGACGGTTGCCTGCAAGCCGAGACGTTCGATCAGAGGCTTTAGAACTGGGTAGGATTTCATTAAGACGACGACTTGAGGTTCTGCGCCGCCAGTTGAGCTCATTCCAAATAATTGTTTTAAAGAGCTGAGCTCGGAATTCGTACTCTCAGCGCCTTCTTTGAATGTAGATTCAATACGGTGTTTAAGGGCGAAGGTGCTTGAGATTGCAAAGAAGCCAAGGCCTCCCCATAGCGCTGCATAGAGAATCCGTTTTTGGCAGCGGAGTACAAGCAGATAGAGGTCAGATAAGGTAAACACCCTTTCATCGCTTTCTAACCCGCATTTCTCACACATTCCGGGAAAATCTGAACGATCTGTCACGCCGGATTTCATAAATCGCTCGTCGTCAATATTGCGGCAATATTGACCTCCTCGCGATGTTCGAAATCCGGCATAACATCTCGTCCACCTTTTCTCCGGTCTGTGTGAGAAATACGGGCTAGACCAGGCTTCACGGGATTAATACCTGTACCTGTTTGCCTACGACATCAAATCCAGCAAAGCTAGGGAGGAGTTGGGAGATGAATCGATTCCACTCCGTGATCGGTTTTGCAGCAACATATACAATGTCTCCTGGCATGAGAAGCAAACTATCGTTGGGTAGATGGATTACGTGTTCCCAATTCAGAGTATAGATTTTGGGTTTGAGAATGCTGCCGCGGATCACTTGGATGTAGGATTTATCTCCCGTATAAGGGATGCCTCCTGCTTCAGCGAGCGCCTGGCGCAAGGACATTTTGCCTGAGGGAAGATTGACGACCCGTTCGCGCGATACTTCTCCCATCACCATCAATGTCGCAGCGGAGCTTTCCGCGATATAGATTTTGTCGCCCCCTTGCATGACCACGTTTTGCGACATGTCGCCCTCTTTCATGAGCTTATGCATGTCAACTGTCATCAAAGTCCCGTTACGCACCAGGTAGCTCTTGAATAGATTTGCCTCAGGAGGGATCTGCGCTTTGGATAAGACATCGAATAGGCGGATTTTACCGTCAACGGGTACGCTGGACAAGCCGACTAAACCTGCCAATTCCACTTTGCGTGCAATTCGATTTTTATAGGAGACGAATACTTCTGTATCATAAATATTTCTCTGGTAGTGGGATTGGATCTTAAGCCTTGCTTCCTCGAGGCTGAGTCCTGAGACCTCAATGGGGGGCAAATCGGGCAAGATCACTGTGCCGCCTACGACTCGATATCCAATGGTCTGACCGATCGCTCCTACAGCGTCTGCCACATCGCTCCGTTTTGGGGCATAGAGCTGAATCTGCAATACATCGTCTTCGTGAATGGTATCTTGATATTCGTCGAGCAGGCTTTCATCGAAGTCTTGACTGCATTGTCCTTCCATCTCGAGGATGGAAAATTTTCCTTCCCGGATCCTGTAGGAATCGAGGACGAATTCATCCGCTCCGAAGAGCTCTTTCCCCAGATAGGAGCTACTGCATCCGGAAAGAAGGCAGAAGCACAGCATGAGGAACCTTTTTTTTTGAATAGTTGCCATTTTCTTAGATACTTCCTAGAATGAGAGCGAGTCTCTATATACCATAACTTTTTTTATGAGAAAACGAATTCTCGTTACAGGGGCAGCCGGGTTCATCGGCTACCATCTATCCTTGGCTCTCCACAAACGGGGCGATTTCGTCATCGGGCTCGATCATTTCAATGCCTATTACGATGTGCAGCTAAAAAAGGGACGCGCCGTGCAGCTTCAGGAACAGGGGATCGAGATCCTCCATGCGGATATTCGCGATCGAGATCTCTTGCAGCTCGCGTTATTGCGCCATGGGATTACTCACGTCGTACACTTAGCGGCGCAGGCAGGGGTGCGCCATTCGCTATCGGAGCCAGATGACTATGTGGCTTCCAATCTTCAAGGGTTTGTATCTGTTTTCGAAGCGTGTCGTAGATTTCCCAGCCTCAAAATCACCTACGCCTCCTCTTCCTCTGTCTATGGGCTCAACGAAAAGATCCCCTTCTCTGTCGAGGACAGCACTGATCAGCCAGCCAATCTCTATGGGGCCACGAAAAAAGCCAACGAAGTGATTGCCCACGCATATCATCATCTCTACGGTCTTTCTGTAACGGGACTGCGCTATTTTACTGTCTACGGTCCCTGGGGGCGCCCTGACATGGCCTATTATCGGTTTGCTCATTTGATCTCCAATAACATGCCGATTCAGGTCTTCAACGCAGGACGGATGCGACGCGATTTTACCTATATCGATGACATTGTCAATGGTACGATAGCCGCGATCGATTTGGGAGCCTCTTGCGAGATTTTCAACCTAGGCAATCACCGTCCTGTGGAGCTGTTGTATCTCATTGAGCTGCTTGAAAAGAGTTTAGGGAAAAAGGCGATCAAGGAGCTATTGCCCATGCAGCCTGGCGAGGTGGTGGGAACCTGTGCAGATATCGAAAAGAGTGAAAAGTTTCTAGGTTTTTGTCCCTCAGTGCCTCTCGAACAGGGAATTGATCGGTTTATCGCGTGGTATAAGGGCTATCATGCGGGCGCCTATTCTGAAGCGTTGAGTAAAGTTTCAAACGCCTCAGGTAGGTGAGTGATCAGATCGCTTGCGATCATGCTGTAAGAAGTATGAAGGCGAGCTGCTCTTTCACCTGCGAGTGCGTGGAGATAGGCGCCTGTTGCTGCCGCCTCATGGCAAGAAAGTCCTTGGGCAAGTAATCCTGTCACAAGCCCAGTGAGTACGTCGCCTGTTCCGGCTGTCGCCATGCCGGGATCGCCTCTTGGAATAATGAGTGGCAAAGAGAGGGGTGAAAAGATAAAAGTAGGCGCTCCTTTCAAAAGGAGAGTTAACTTTTTTTTCTCTGCAAATTTTTGACACAGTATTAGGAATGCCTCCTCTAGTCCTACTGCCTCTATCCCTAATAAGCGGAGCATCTCTCCTCGGTGGGGCGTCGCGATTGTCTGGAGTCCAAACGTCATCTCCTTCTGTAAAGCATCCGCGTCCAGAACCATGGGGACCTTAATTTTGTGCCAGCGCTCTGAACGCATCCCCATTCCAGGGCCTGCAAATAGCGCCTGAGCCCGTGCCAATTCTCTTTTCCAATCTCCCGCATTCCACTTCTGGCAAATCAATTCGATCGGCGCCTCGCCGATCTGTCCCCTGTGAAATACGCGCACGATTCCAGCCCCTGCTCTCAAGGCAGCAAGTCCCGCAAGCTTGGGCGCTCCGCGTAGGACTGCTGATCCCGAAAGCCCTAGAACATAGCCCGCCTGGTATTTGTGCCGATTACGCACTATTTGTGGTAGGGGGAGTCTCGTTTCATCCGGTAGATAGGCGGTAGCTTGCGCCGCTTCAATCCAACGGTTTGACAGGCCAAAATTCTCGACCAGGAGCTGTCCGCAGACATTCCAGCCTTCCCGTAAAAAGAGCCCTATTTTCGCCATTCCTAGAGTGACAGTTGTGTGTGCATGGACGCATACGCCACGGATCTCTCCTGTTGTTCCGTCGAGTCCTGAGGGAATGTCGATGGATAGAATCGGAATGCCGGAATCATTGACCCAGCGGATTATTTCTGCTGCAAGCCCATCGACTTGACCCTGAAATCCAGTACCAAAGAGACCGTCGATAAGAAGCCCTTCTCCGCTACAGGATCTCTTTTTTTCCCAAACGCTTGCCACAGTGCCCCGTCCTTGGACAAAACGTTGCATAAATTTTCGATTCCATTCCGAGCATTGTTGCAGTGGAAACAGGGCTAATGCATGTACCTTCAAGTCCTTTTCAAGAAGACACAATCCAGCGGCGTAGGCATCCGCTCCTTTATTTCCCTTGCCAATGAGTAAAAACGCAGTTTTTGGACGCTTTTTCGTCTCCATTAATTCTAGGGCGGCTCTAGCGATCTTTTTTCCCGCTTCCTCGATGAACAGATCTTCTCTGCAACCCTCTTGTTTAGCGAGCTGCTCGATACGGGACATTTCCTGGACAGTGATCACCTTAGAGCCAAAGAAGCGGGGAGTCATGGCAAGCCTCTTGGGATATCAAAACAAGAGCCAAGAGTGCCGTAGCTTGTATTCCCAAGGCGGAGTAATGGATTGAGCGCTGAAGAAGAGACGGTGTCCTCGGCGGTGAGTAGATGTTTACATAGGTGTAGCGCCACTACTTCTCCTAAGATTAGGTCATCATGGTTGGTGCCGATTTCGATCACTCGTTCCAATGTGCATTCCATTTGCACTGGGGTATTCGCGATACGCGGGGGGCGAACAATGGAGGAGGGCAGCAGGGAGAGGCGGAGCAATTGCGTTTCACTTAAATCGGGCGGATAGTCGCCGCCTGCGATACTGACGATATGGGCAAGATCTGCGCTACAAATATTTATGACAAATTCTTTGGAGCGGAGAATATTAGTCGGTGTATCTTTTCTTTTCATGTCTCTTCTTTGAATGGAAATCGCTACTATACAAGGCTCAACTGCTACGATATTGAAGTAAGAGAAGGGGGCTGCATTAACGACCTCTTGAGCGCTGATTGTGGTAATGAGTGCAATGGGTCGTGGGATGACGACTGAATTCAATAACTCGGGCAGGATATCGCTGCCACCTCGCAGGGTGAATTGCTCTTTTTCGTAGGCAGCGGGCGAATCACTCAATCTCATAGGGAGGTGCAGCAAGCCGTTTCCCATTGAGAGCGTTCCAGTAGCTAGACATTTGCGTGCCGTCGGGATTTTGGACGACGATGCTATAGACTGGAAGGAAAATTTCTGTTGTTTTTCGAATGGCGAAGTCCCCTCCAAAGGCGGCTTGTGCGATATTTTCGATTTGGGCAGATCGGTAACGCTTTTTGACTCGGATCGCCTTCTTGGCAGGTTTTGTGACGAGCCAATGTTCCAGTTTCGTTTCAGGGATCACCATCAGCCGCGGGTTTTGTAAATGGAGACGATAGGTATTCCCCGTTTGTACGATCAAACTTTTTTTCCGGCAATTGTCCACCCAGTTATCTAAAATATTATTTTCGATATTGAGAAACTTAGAGAGACCATCTCGATCCCAAGAACCGCCGCGAGAGGCGAGGGCATTGATGATTTTAAATTCTTGCCTTCCTGCGTTTGCAGCAATGCAATCAGTAAAGCCATGGGTTCTTTCCCAGGTACTTGTATTCACGACCATTTCTCCATCGACAAGCCCCCAGAGAATGACGCCTTCTCCCGTTTTTTCTTGGGAGCGCATATATTTCACGTCCATGAGGAGATAGGGGACGAATTTGAGCGTGGGTTCCAAAAAGACGTGGGCATTATCGGCGAGAAGCTCTTTGCGATGGGCTTCCATAATGCTTTCGGCTGAATAGCGAACCTCGAGCGTTTGAAATGTATTGGGACTTAGGAGATCTTCTAGTTTTGAGCGGAAACCAGGAAGATAGGTCCAAGCCCAAAACATACCTAAACATACAGTGAGCAAGACGATAAAAAGGGTAAGGGGGCGCATAGTGGGAGATCTCCTCCACTCCTTTTATCGCAAAATCTTTTTTTACACTACTCTTTCATAGAAAGTAAAAATTCTGCATTGGTAGCGGTTTTTTTTAGTCTGGCAACGAGGAGATTCATTGCATCGACAGGGGTCAGATCAGCAATTCCTTGTCGCAGCAGATAGATTTTTTCTAATTCGGCAGGATGAAAGAGGAGCTCTTCTTTACGTGTTCCGCTTTTGATGAGGTCGATGGCAGGGAAAATGCGTCTGTCAGCCAAGCGTCGATCGAGCACGAGTTCCATGTTGCCAGTTCCTTTAAATTCTTCAAAAATGACCTCGTCCATACGAGATCCTGTATCGATGAGGGCAGTCGCAATGATCGTGAGCGACCCTCCTTGTTCGATATTACGAGCGGCCCCGAAGAAGCGTTTCGGCTTGTGGAGAGCGTTCGCGTCGACGCCGCCTGTCAGGATTTTCCCTGAATGGGGCTGCACTGTATTGTAGGCTCTTGCAAGCCTTGTAATGTTGTCGAGGAGAATAACAACATCGTAGCCGCACTCAACCAGGCGTCTTGCTTTTTCAATGACCATTTCAGCGATTTGAACGTGCCGCTCTGGCGGTTCATCAAAAGTAGAGGCGATCACTTCACCTTTGACTGTACGGATCATATCGGTGACTTCCTCAGGGCGTTCGTCAATGAGCAGAACAAGGAGGATCACGTCGGGATTATTGACTTCAATCGCGTTGGCAATGTGCTGCATAAGGATCGTTTTCCCTGATTTGGGAGGGGCTACGATCAGTGCACGCTGTCCTTTGCCAATAGGGGCTGCTAAATCGAGAACCCGAGTAGAAAAGCGATCCCGCGATGTCTCCATGACGAGACGTTTATCGGGATAGAGGGGCGTTAAGTTTTCAAACAACACGCGGTCTCTCGTCTCCTCAAATGTTTTTCCGTTGATCCGCTCCACTTTGAGCATGGCGAAATATTTTTCTTTATCTTTAGGAGAACGGATCGATCCAAAAATCGTATCGCCTTTGCGGAGATCGAATCTGCGGATTTGGGCAGGGGAGACATAGATATCTTCGGCTGAGGGGAGGTAGTTGTAGTTAGGAGAGCGAAGAAAGCCAAAACCGTCAGGAAGTACTTCAAGCACTCCTTCGCCGTAGAGCACCTCATTGGGACGTTCAGAGATCGTTTTAACGATCTCGAAGACGACTCCCGATTTAGGCAGGGGTGCTGTATGTCTGAGACCGATACTGCGAGCATAGGCCTGGAGCTGGTCGATATTCATTCGCTGCAAATCGGAGATTTTCGTGACTGCTTCGAACTGGGGGGGCGTAGGAGCGGGAGCGGAGTTTTGCGGTTCAGTATTTTGATCTTGATTCATGGAGATAGACTCACCTTTTTAGTTGTTGCATAATGAATTTAGTTAACTGGACTTGTCCTCGACTTTGTCTATCTCTTGAGGCGTCTTTCACATCAGAGGATGTCTACAAAGTAAAGGTTCGTCGATGTTTGAGATTATTTTGTAGACACCCTCTCAGCCCAAATCCGCTTCCTCAAATAGACAAAGACCGGTTTAATGCGATGACTTGTCTTTTCAGATCTTCGAGAGAACCTTTGTTTAGGATCACGTAATCAGCGCGCTTAGCTTTTTGATTCGGGTCTAATTGTCGTTTCATTCTTCGGTCGTATTCTTCGGGTGGGAAGCCCTCTTGCGCAAATCGTTCGCGCGCTACCCCCTCATCGGAGACTACTGCGATCACGCAATCGTAAAACGATTCCCATTGAATTTCAAATAAAAGAGGGATCTCCACGAGGAAAGAGGTATACGTCTTAGCACGGCATGCTGTTTCATAAAGGGCTTCGATTCTCTGCTTCACTGCCGGATGCAAAAGGGACTCTAATTCCTGTAAGGTTTGCGGATGTGTAAAAGCCTTTTCGGCAATCATCCCTCGATTGAGAATCCCATCTGCAACAATTTCTTTTCCGAAAAGCCGTACGATCTGTTGTCCAAGATTCGTATCGGGTACTAAGAGTTCATGTACGATTGCGTCTGCATTAACGACGAAAGCACCGAGGTTGCGAAAGATCCTACATACAGTCGTCTTACCGCTTGCGACCCCACCTGTGATGGCAATCTTGCGCAATTTTAACATTCGGCCCAATTTTTTCCAACAGAGATATGGACTTCAATGGGGACATTCAGAGGAAAAACTTGTTCCATATGATGTTTTACCAGCTTTTTAAACGTTGCGATCTCCGCATCCGGGATTTCAAAAATTAATTCGTCATGGATCTGGAGGATCATTTTGCCCTCCAAACGGCGGTTTTTGATCTCCCTATCGATTTCGATCATCGCTTTTTTAATCAGATCGGCGGCGGTGCCTTGTAGGGGGGTGTTGATGGCGAGACGCTCTGCGGCAGCTCTAACAGCCGGATTTTTATTGTTGATTTCAGGGATCGGTCGTTGCCTGCCCGTCAGGGTGGTAGCAACTCCTGTCTTTTGAGCTGCCTCTTTGCACGAGTCGAGATAATCACGGATCTTGGGATAGCGTTTAAAATAGGTGTCGATAAACGTGGAGGCTTCCCTTGTCGAAATATGCAGTTGCTTGGACAGGCCGAAGGGACCTTGTCCATACAGAATGGCGAAATTGACTGTTTTAGCTAAATTGCGCATTTCGGGGGTAATCATAGCAGCGGGGATGTCATAGATGAGGGAGGCTGTATGGACGTGGATATCTTGACTCGAGCGAAACGCGCGCAGGAGCTCTGGGTCTTGGCTGAAGTGAGCGAGGAGACGCAGTTCGATCTGAGAGTAGTCGCCTCCGAGAAAGCTCCACTCCGCGCTTTTTGGTTCAAAGCAAGCGCGGATGGCGAGACCCTCTTGGGTTCTGATCGGAATATTTTGCAGGTTTGGATCTTGCGAAGAGAGGCGCCCTGTTGCTGCGACCGATTGATTGAATGTACAATGGATGCGGTGTGTTTTTGGATTCACAGCCTCGGGAAGCGCTTCAATATACGTGGAGCGGAGTTTTTCTAAGAGGCGATATTGTAGGATGAGTGGGATGATGGGGTGTGCGTCCATGAGAGATTCCAAGACGTCGGCGCCTGTGGCGAATTCGGTCTTTTTTCGGGCAGGCGGCTGGAGGTGTAATTGCGAAAACAGGATATGGCTGAGTTGTTTGGGGGAGTTGAGATTGAATTCTTCTTGTGCCTCTTTATAAATTTTGCGCTTTAGAGAGTCTAATTCTTTGTTGGTATGGCGCCCCAGATTTTCGATTTTTTGCACATCGAGATAGATGCCTGTTCGTTCCATGTTCTCAAGAACTGCAATAAGGGGGATTTCGATCTCCGTAAAAAGGCTCTCTAGCCTCCTTTCCTTGAGCAGCTCCTCAAAGAGCTCTTTCAAGCGCGCTGTGTAATCGACATCCTCGCAGCAATACTTTGCTACCTGTTCCGGCGGTACCTCGAGCATGGAGATTTGATTTTTCCCCTTGCCGATCAGACTTTCAATCGGGATTTTCACCTTTTGAAAGTGTTCCAGGGATAAGTCGTCCAGGTTATGGCGCCGTATTTGCGGGTTCAGTAAATAGGAGGCAATCAATGTGTCAAAGCAAATATTGTGTAAGACGATGCCGAGATTTTCTAGAATATGGAGATCGTATTTGATGTTATGGCCATAAAAGGCGCATTGGGCAGAAGCAAAGAAATGTTTCAATGCGGTAAGCGTCTCTTTTTCAGGGAGGTTGCCATTGCGAGGAACATACCAAGCCTCTCCCGGTTCTATGCAAAACCCTATTCCTACCCACTCGGCAGTCATTGGATCCAGTCCTGTGGTTTCCGTATCGATGCAGACCTGAGATGCAAGACTCAATCGTTTCAATAGTTCCGTGAGAGTCCATTCGTCATTGACGAAATGATAACATCGCTTTTCCGTATGGCGTTTTCCTTTTTTTTTCTCTGCAGTGGGGGGGGAAGAGGGCGCTAGCTCTCGTAAGAGAGAGAGGAATTTCATCTCGTGAAAAAACTGAGACAATTTTCCCGTGTCTTGCTCTTTCACGCGGTAGAAAGCGCTTTCGTGAGGGATGGGAACTTTTGTATTAAGAGTAGCCAGCTCTCTGCTCATGAGAGCAAGATCTTGCTTGGTGCGCAACATCTCTTGCTTTTTCTCGCCTTTTACTTTTTCGGGATGCGCTAAGAGATTGTCTAGCGTGCCGAATTCCTCAAGGAGGGCAGCTGTTGTTTTGGGCCCAAACCCTTCAAGACCCGGGATATTATCCGACGCATCGCCTACGATCGCCAAATAGTCGAGCATTTGCTTGGGGTGGACTCCGAATAGCTCCTTGACTTTAGCCGCATCGACGAGCAGGTTCTCTTTATGGGCATAGAGTACGAAGATGTGGTTGTCTACAAGCTGCAGTAAATCCTTATCGCTTGAACAGAGGTAGCTTTTTGCTTTGTGCTCTCTTGCCCAATGGGCAATGGTGGCCATCGTATCGTCTGCCTCAACCCCTTCGACGCAAAGAGTCGGAATTCCCGCCATCGCGCACCATTGTTCAGCGAGCTCAAACTGAGGAAATAGATCTTCTGGCGCCCCTTTGCGATGCGCCTTATACTCAGAGTACACTGCTTGTCTCGATTTCTTATTATCGGGGCCATCGAAAACGCAAACGAGATAGGCGGGAGAAAATTCTTTGATCAGTTTTTGTATGGAACGGATAAATCCGTACAAGGCGCTCGTAGATTGGCCGTGATCATTCGTCATTGGACCGATGGCATAATAGGCCCGAAACAGGTAATTGACCGCGTCTACGATATAAATTTTATTCAAAGAGCCTACTCATGGGTATACAAATAAGCAACCTGATCGCGGATTTTCGGCTGTCCGATGTCGAGCCTATGCTCTACTTTGCCATTGAACAGAGCATTTTGCCCCTTCACAAGCTGAGAGAGTAATCCTTTGCTGGGCGTGAGTTCTACGACTTGGTATTCTTTTTTGGGATTAATGCCAGCTGCGTTGAGAAGAGCAAGGAGCGCTTCATTGCGGCTAGACATCGCCGTATCGACATACCCGAGTTCCTGCGCTTTTACGCCATCGAAGACCTGAGCTCCATATTCCTGGATCAGCTTCCTCTTATCCAACCGAGGGCGAGCGTCCGTTACGATTTGGACGAAACGGTTGTAAAAATAGGAAGTGACGGATTTGAAAGAGGCATCCTCATTTTCTTTCCAGGGCCTGAAAGGACTCATCATGTCTTTATCGAGACCTTCCGTGATCGTGCGCGCTTGTACGCCGACTTTGCCTAAAGTATCTGAAATATTGAAAAAGGGGCCAAGGATAACGCCTACCGACCCGATGATGCTCGTAGGACCTGCGTAAATTTGATCGGTGGCGCAGGCAATATACATACCTCCGGAGGCGCAGAGACCATCTACGTAGGAGAAGATAGGCACTTTGTACTTTTCTTTATACTCCTTGAGCATCCGGTAGATGTTATCAGCGTCGAGTACTGTTCCGCCGGGAGTATTGAAGTGGACTAAGATCCCTTTGACTCTGTCGTGTTTCAAGAGTCCCGATCTGGAGTCGAGGAGAATGTTTTCAACGCTATCGGAATCAATGTTTTGCGGCTCGCCGATTACTCCGTGGACATTCAATTGTAAAATGGCAGGTGCTGTCAAGGACACCATTTCTCGGCTTCCCGAGGCGTCAGGAAGAATCGCGAGGTTTGTCTTTTCCTCAGGGTTGCCGGAGAAAAAAGAATAGACGATCAGGAGCAGGGCAAGGGCAAGCCCAAGGCCGCAGAGGGCGAAAAACGCCTTGCAAAAGCTTCGTAGAGCAGAGATAAAAATTGATTCGCGCACAATTTCCATGATGAACCTTCAGTAGATGCTGCTTCCAAAATACCTGAGTTTAGATCGACTTTGCAACTTTTTTAGCCTGCTGGCCTATCCTATTTGCTCTCGGACGTTTGGCCATAGGCCAAACTAGTCGATTTAAACGCCTCAGAGAGCAAATATGCCGAGGCCAGCAGGCTCAAAAAGTTGCAAAGTCGAGTTTCGGCATTCCCTTCGACAAAATTCACTCGGATAGGTTTGCAGGCGCGGGGGCTGTTAATTGGAAGAGCTCGAGAAAGGCGAGCCATCCCATAGCGACAAATGCTGCGAAGGCGATCCAGGGAAAAGACGTATTATAAAGAAGGCCAATGAGGACAATAAATTGGAGGGCAGTGGTCACTTTTCCCCAACGAACAGAACGGAAAACAATCGATTTCCAGCGCCGCGTGACACACATGAGCAGGCCATAGAGGATGAGGAAGAAATCGCGCGAAAGCATTGCTGCGGCTTCCCAGGAAGCAACCCTTCCTTCGGTGTAGAAAACAGTTAGGGCGAAATAGACGAAAAACTTATCCATCGCAGGGTCGAGGATGGCTCCAAAACGGCTTGTGGAGAGATATCTGCGCGCTAAGTATCCATCAATAGAATCGGTGATTGCTGCAAGAATGACGGCAAGAAGACGTAGGGAAGAATTTTCTTGCAGAAACAATAGGGCTAAAGGAGCTCGAAAAAAAGAAAGACCGTTGGATAATGTGATCATTCAATCAAGCCCCCTCGCTCATGAGGACTGACGATGGCTTGGGCACGGGGTCTGAGGGGATGACCAGCTTCGATTTTCCGGTCACTAGCGCATCGAATTGTTTGCCGAGCGAGACGGCAGAGAGAATCCAGATGAGGATGACGATAAGGAAGATGCCGCCAATGTAGGGGGTGCTGGCGGCTACGGTAGAAAAGACGAGGAGAAGCCCTTGGTGTACCACGGCGCCCCCCGATTTGCCTATGCGGGACCCGACCCCATCAATTGCGGCTTTGCCCTTGAGTTTTGATTCGGCGCTTAAGGGGATAAAAGCCATCTCTTTTGTCGCGTCGAAAAGGGTATATTTGCACGCTCTGCTCATCGAGTTTTGAATGGAGCCGAATGCAAGACCCAGCATGAGCGGCGTTGTGTTGAGAAGGGAGCTGATCCAAAGGCTGCTCTCGGTATGCCCGAAGAGAGTAAAAAGAAAGAAGGCAAGTCCCGTGATCAAAGTAATGAAGGCAGGGATCAGAGCCGTAATCGTCCAGGAACGTCTGATCACATTATTTGTGACGAAAATAGCCACCACCGTTGCCACCACTCCCATCCAAGTCATGACTTCGCCCATGTATGCGTTATATTCGCTCGGATTCGGGTAGAGATTTTTGATCTGATTTTTCCAGACAACTTCAATGAGATTCATAGCGAGGTTATAGGAGACGACAATCGCAGCGATGCAAATTAAGTATTTTGATTTTGCGAGATAGGCAAAATTCTTCCGCATCGACATCTTCACTTTTTCGGGCTGTTGTATTGACTGGGCAGTATCAGAATGTCTGAGGACTTGGATGTTCAGCCAGCGAAAGATCGCAATGGTCAAAATTCCTGAGAAAATGATCGCGCAACTGAGGAAGAGTACCGACTGGTCCCAGGCATTTTTTCCATAGGGAATCCAGGAGAGAAAAATATCACCTGAAAATAAAATGGCTACTTGACCTGAAGCGATCCCTGCGAGGTTGGCTCCGATCATCAAGAGGCCGTAATAGCGTTTCGCTTCGCCCACGGAGGTCACCTCATTGGCAAACCCCCAGAACAAGACAGAGAGGATCGCAGTGCTCCACAGCTCCGACATCACATAAAAAAGGGTGAACGTCCAGTTGCGGAATAGGGCGATCAGCCCCTTGAAGCCGCTGGGGAGCATCGCTTGCAATCGATCGCTTAAATGGTTGGGGTGCAATAGGTCTTGAGAGGGGAAGAGGACAAAGGCGAAAATAAAGAAAAATGCTAAAAAGATGAGCATCATGATATAGAAGACTTTTTCTCGGGAAAAGCGATTGGTCAATCTTGTAAAAATAAAAGTTAACAAAATGGCGCTAGGGAGAATCGCCCATACCTTAATGAAAGGGATTGTTTCGGCGCCAGAGTGGTTAGCCGTCATGATCATGGAGTCTTTATAGGCGCGCAGCAGGTTATAGTTGAATGCAATGAGCGCGAACATGAGGAAGAGCGGTAGAAATTTTCTCAATTCCCACCGATGAATGGGCCAGAAAAAAGAGCGCCATTTCCCGAATTCCGCCGTATTATTCGACTGCATGTCTCATGGGGTGTCTTTAAGGTACCCCAAGCATCGCACATTCGGGGATTTTTAAGAAATGCGGAAATGTTATATAGTCATTTAAAAATTTATAATTTAGATAGTTGTGACTCGGCGGGAATTGCTGTCGAATCACTGCCTATTCCGCTTAGAAAAAAAGCGACACGCTCCAGAGCATACCGTCCTACTGAGATATGTAGTGATTTAAAAATTTGCTGATCATCTGATATGCTCTTTCCAGCTAAATGCTATGGAGTGAGGTGGACCTAGTGGGCGGGGGAAAGGGCATCGATGCCGGGGAGATGACCAAATTCAAGAAATTCCAGGGAGGCTCCGCCGCCCGTCGAAAGGTGGGCGAATTTGCCGCTGAGGCCCATTTGCTGGATCGCTGCGATGGAATCACCGCCGCCGATGATCACTTCAGCATGTGATTGGGCAAGCGCCAACGCGATCTCTTTCGTGCCTTCGGCAAAGTGGGGCATTTCAAAGACGCCGAGGGGGCCATTCCAGAAGACGGTGGCTCCTTTTTGAAGAAGGGAGCTCCACTCTTGAATGGTCTTAGGGCCAATGTCCATCCCTTGCCAGCCTAGGGGGATTCCCTCCTGCGCACGTATGATTTTACGTTCCGCTTCATTGGAAAAGGCGTCTGCGATGACGAGATCAGAGGGGAGATGGAGCGATTTTGCGCGGGACAGAATTTCTCTGGCAGTTCCTATCTCAGATTCTTCAAAGAGGGAATTGCCGATCTCGATCCCCTGCGCTTTGAGAAAGGTAAAGGTCATCCCTCCTCCCAGAAACAGAGAATCGACTCTTTTCAAGAGATTGTTGACGACGCCTGCTTTGGTGGATACTTTGGCGCCTCCGATGATGGCGTAGAAGGGGCGCTTCGGCCCTTGTAGTAAAGGGGAGAGAAAGGCGATCTCTTTTTGCATTAAAAATCCGGCAGCAGCTTTACCGGGAAAATATTTGGCGATCAAGGCAGTCGAGGCATGAGGACGATGAGCAGTGCCGAAAGCGTCATTGACGTAGAGATCTCCCAAGGCGGCTAATTTTTCGGTGAAAGAGGGATCTGTTTCCGGTTCCTCTTCTCCCGGGTAAAAGCGGACATTTTCAAGCATGAGGATTTGCCCCGGACGTAGGGCATCTGCCGCTTCAACGGCGTCTTTGCCGACGCAATTGGAGACGAACTGGATAGGTTTGTGGAGCAGTTCTTCCAGTCGTTTGGCGACTGGGGCAAGGGAGAGGCGTGGATCGGGCGTAGCTTTGGGTCTCCCTAGATGGCTCATGAGAATAAGAGAGGCTCCTTGAGAGAGGACATATTCAATCGAGGGGAGGGCAGCGACAATGCGCGAATCATCGGTAATCTGGCTCTCTTTGGAAAGTGGGACATTGAAATCGACTCGCATGAGCACCCGTTTCCCTTTGAGAGAGAGGTCTTGTAAGTTGAGTTTTTTCACGATGTTATGCCGTTTTATTTAGAGGGTTGCGAATGGATTTCCTGCCTGTTCAAAACCGCCGCCTCTCTTCCGATTTTTTAACTCGTAGCGGATAGAATAGAGGAGATCTTGATCGAAATCCTTTCTTTCAGCCCAGAGGAGGTATTCGAGGGGGATTTCATCGAAGCGGCGTCCTTTGTGTTTGCCAAGAGGCATGGCCTTGAGGCGGATGGGTTTTTGAAGAATTTGCAGCAGCTCTTCCGTTGTTTGATAGGATCTAGCTAGGTATTTAAAGACTTCGATATTGACGATCACATCGCTCATAGCCCTGTGCGCTCCTTCGGGTTCTATATTGAAATGCTGGCGTAAGTGCTGCAGGGAATTAACAGGACTTTCGCCGTAAAGACGCGCCATCCGTAAGGTATCTAGGTAAGTCATCTGTTCAATACGGCAAGGAATTGAATGTCGTTTTGCTTCCGCTGCTATAAGCGCCATATCAAACCCGATCCCGTGGCCTACGAGGACATGTCCGTGGATCATGGAGAGGAGGTCGGGGAGAATCATTTCGATCTTGGGTTTTCCCACGACCATCTCCTGTGTGATTTTATGGATCTCCTGCGAAGTTTGTGGAATACTGCACTCAGGATCGATGAGTGTTTCAAAACGGCGCAAGATTTCATCGAATGTGAACGCGGCCACCGCGATCTCCACAATACGATCGGTAGACGGCTCTAACCCCGTCGATTCGCAATCGAGGCAAACAAAACGATCTTTGCGAATAAGTCCCATAACGTCTCCCACAGTCTAGCAAGTTCTCTTTCTTAAAAGAAAGTAAGAACCCTGCCCGAGCCTTCGGGCGCATACGAAAATTCGATAACCAGTGCTTGGAGAGGGAGATTGGATCCGAGCCGCTCCGGCCATTCAATAGCGACAATCCCTTTTGCGCAGAAGTATTCTTCGAATCCCATGGAGAAAAAATCGGACTCTGTTCGCATACGATACAGATCGAAGTGATATAGAGGGAGTCTTCCTTCATAGAGGGTGAGATAAGTAAACGTGGGGCTTTGCACTAGATCCTGGATGCCAAGTCCCAAGGCCAGTCCCTGGACAAAAGAAGTTTTCCCTGCTCCTAAAGGTCCTTTCAGGGCGAGGATAGAGTTGGGAGGGAGGTTTTTGCCATAAGAGGTTCCGAGCTCTATAGTCTCTTCGAGCGATGCCGGTGTGATTATTCGGTGTCGACCCATTTCTCTAAGTAGGGTTCAAATTCAGGATATTGGGAAAGAGCTTCGACGAATTTGGCGATTTTGTCTTCCGTTAGATGGTTTTGGATGAAGGCGAGGAAGTGTTCTTCAATTTGGAATCGGTTTTGATTTTGCACTTCATGAAATGTTAAGGGTTTGATGTGATTTTTTTTGAAATCATCGATGACGGCTGCCTTGCTGTTGAATAATTTTCCCGTAATGGCAGAGGAATAGACGACTTTTTTGATTGAGGCTTTCCGTTCGCTGATATAATTTTTGATCACTTCGGGATCTTCGGAGACAAAAAATCGTTTGACAGGCAGCCCTCCGACGCGCTCCTTGTTTTCTGGACATTTGGCGACCCAATCGTAGATGGCGTCCTGAGGATTCGGGTGGGTGTTGTCCGCGAAGACCTTGCCGGTGAAAGGACAAATATAAATTTTCTTTGTTTCTTCATTGACGCTTTGCTGGCCGAATTGAATGACGATTTCTGTCTCGCGCCACAGCTTTCCGTGAGCGGTGAGGCGCTGAGTGAGATCTTCGATGCTTTGGTAAATGGTTTTCTCTCTAGGGAATAGAACAGGATTCAAGTGATATTTTTCTTCGATAAAGGTGAGGTATGCGGTGACTAGGTCCGCGGAGCGGTTTTTTTTCAAAAATTTTAGTAGTTCGGTTTTTTGTTCAGCGGTGATGCTGAGCGCGGTAGTCATGCGTGCCTCAAGTTTTAGAGGGAAAGAATAGACGAATAGGAAAATAACTTTCAAGGGGTCTTGATTTTTGGGGATGGGGATGTTACACTCTCCATCAAAAAATTCTCACATGGCGAGGATACGATGAATCATCAGCTGTTAGACCCCCCGATTCGTAACAAGGAGTCTTTTTTGGGCGATTCCTTGCGGATCGAAGGGATTCCCGTTCAAGGGTACGAACAGGTGTTGCGAGTCACTGATAAGAAATCGGGGCTAAAGGCCATCGTAGCCATCCACAATACCTCTCTTGGTCCCGCTTTGGGCGGAGTGCGCATTCAGCCCTATACCTCTTTTGAAGCTGCATTGGAAGATGCTCTTCGACTCGCTAAGGGGATGACGTATAAATCTGCTGTGGCATCCGTAGGTTTTGGCGGAGGAAAAAGCGTCATTATTGCCGATCCGAAAGTTCAGAAGACGCCAGAGCTCCTGTCAGCTTTTGGGAGAGGTGTTGAGCAGTTGGGTGGCAATTATATCTGCGCTGAGGATTCTGGCTGCACGATGGAAGATGTTCGTGTGATTCGGAGAGCTACGAAGTACGTTGTTGGACTTCCCAACGCAAAGAGCAGCGGCGATCCAGGCCCCTTTACCGCTTGGGGGACATTCCGTGGCATGCAAGCGACGATCAAGAGACTGTTCGGTACCGATTCGATAGAGGGAAAAGTTGTAGCGGTTCAAGGACTCGGCAATGTCGGCAGCCATTTAATCGAGTATCTCTTCTGGGCAGGGGCTGAGTTGATTGTTGCCGATTTAGATCCGGTGAAAACAGCAGAAGCTGCACATAAATACGGTGCCAAGGTGGTGCCTGTCGATCAGATTTTAGGTGTTCCGTGCGATATTCTTGCCCCTTGCGCGTTCGGGGGTATTATCAATGACGATACGATTCCTTCATTCCGCTGTCGGGGGATTGCAGGTTCTGCAAACAACCAACTTTTGAGAGACTTTCATGCAGACAAGCTCAGCGCTCGCGGGATTCTCTATGCTCCCGATTTTGTAATTAATGCGGGAGGGCTTCTCAACGTTTCTGCAGAATTAGAGGAGGCGGGCTATCAGGTGGCTCTTCCTCGCTATAAAGTACATCATATTTATGACACGCTCTTGGCAATTTATGAAATTGCGGAGAAAAATCGAGAGTCGACCCATGCATCCTCTCTTGCTTTGGCCGATTATCGGATTCGGTACGGTATTGGAAAACGTACAGTCCTCCCCGTTTTTCACCATACAGCGACTTAACTTCCATGGAGACGCTCTTTTCGCTCTTCCGAAGGAAGGTCTCAGAGGCTATTCAAAAATCTCTTGCGCTCACTGCAGATGAGGCAACTGCCGACGTCGCTCCTTGCGCGCAAGAAGCATTCGGTCATTATCAGTGCAATAGTGCGCTGAGACTTGCGGGGATTACCAAACAAAAACCGAGAGACATTGCCCATAAAATAGTGGATGCCTTTGATAGCTCCCTATGCTCGAAGGTTGAGATTGCAGGTCCGGGATTTATCAATTTCACGATCTCTCCAGAGTTCCTGTCGTATCAATTGCAGGAGATGTTATCCGATCCCCATCTTGGCGCTCCTCTGCCGGCACAACGGAGCCGGGTGATCGTAGAATTTTCCTCCCCCAATGTGGCAAAAGAGCTACATGTCGGACATATCAGGTCTACAATTATAGGCGATTGCATTGCCCGTCTCTTCGAATTTTTGGGGCAAGATGTCTTGCGTCTTAATCATATCGGCGATTGGGGAACGCAGTTTGGCATGCTCATCACCTATATGTACTCCCACGCGCCCCAAGTATTGAGTGGCGAGGAGCCTACGACCCTGGACGCGTTGATGGGATGGTACAGAGCTGCGAAAAGGCAATTTGATGACGATCCTCAGTTTAAGAAAAAAGCCCAACAGGAAGTCGTGCGCCTTCAGGCAGGGGAAAAAGGGTCTCTCCAAGCGTGGAAGCTGATCTGCGATGTCTCTCGGAGAGGCTTTTCAGCAATCTATGACCTGCTCGGTGTGTCGATTATCGAGCGGGGAGAGTCGTTCTATAACTCGATGCTCAAACAAGTCGTGGAGGAATTTGAAAAAAAAGGACTTGTGACAATTTCTGATGGGGCTCGCTGCGTCTTTTTAGAAGGATTTAAAAACCGCGAAGGGGAACTTTTGCCCTTGATGATTCAAAAATCAGATGGTGGATATAATTATGATACGACTGACCTTGCCGCCATCTATCATCGTATTTACGTAGAAAAGGCAGACAGGATCATTGTCATCACGGATATTGGGCAAGCGCTCCATTTTCAAATGATCTTTGCCGCCGCTCAAAAAATCGGTTGGCTTAATCCGGCAAAAATACGCGTTGATCATGTGGGCTTCGGTCTTGTGCTTGGCGCTGACGGAAAAAAATTTAAGACCCGTTCTGGTGAGACGGAAAGGCTCATTGATCTTCTCACTGAAGCGGTAGACCGTGCGCGCAGGATCGTTATTGAAAGGCTTCCGAACGCTTCTCCTCAGGAAATTGCACATTTGGCCCATGTTCTTGGAACGGGTGCTGTGAAGTATTCCGACCTTTCCGCATGCCGCACAAAGGATTATACGTTCAGCTACGAACGGATGCTCCGGTTTGAAGGGAATACAGCGGTATTTCTGCTCTATGCCTATGTCAGGATTCAGGGAATTCAGCGCAAAGTCCGTGCCGATCTATCCGCGGTTATAAAGCAGCATCGCATCGCCCTGCAGCATCCCACCGAAATCACGCTGGGTTTGCACCTCCGTAGATTTGGCGAAATTCTTGAGATGATTACCCAAGATCTCATGCCCAACCATCTCACAGAGTATCTCTACGAGCTTGCCGAAAAATTCAACGCCTTTTTCCGCGATTGCAGAGTGGAGGGTTCCTCTGAAGAGATGAGCCGGCTTCTTCTCTGTGAACTCACCGCGCGCGTATTGCGGCAGGGTCTCGAGATCCTAGGACTCAAGACTGTCGATCGGATGTAGAAATAAAGGTTTTGCTGAGCTGTCCTGGCTCTTCTCTCACGAGCCGAGGTACGCCAAAACCCGAAAGGTGTTTCTGCAGATGCGCGATGAGTTCTTTGCCGTGGGAAGCGGGGAGGGCAAAGTGGCCTGTGTGTTGAACACGGTCGTGTTCGTGGAGATAGTAGGGGATGATCCCCGCATCGATGAGTCTTTCAGAGAGTGCAAGGAGCGTTGCGGGCGTGTCGTTGACTCCTTTGAGGAGCACGCTTTGGTTTAAGACGGGGATGCCGAGTCGCTGGACTTGTTTCAATGCCCCAAGAACGTCTTCGTCGAGCTCAATAGGGTGATTGCAGTGGATCGTAAAAAAGATTTGTTTTTTGGAAGAGGCAAGTAGCATCAGAAACGGGTTATCGATCCGTTCGGGGACTCCCACGGGAAACCGAGTATGAAAGCGGATTCTCCGGATGTGAGGGAGCAGGTCCAGAGCAGAAAAGAGAGTGGCGAGGACGCGGTCGCTTAAAGAAAGGGGGTCGCCTCCGCTGAGGATGACCTCCGAGATCGATGTATCGCTGGAAAGATAGGCAATTTCTTCTTCAAATCCTTGTTGTTCAGTTTCATAAGGGAAGTTTTGCCGGAAGCAAAAACGGCAATTCATGGCGCATGCACCTGTTGTTACAAGGAGCGCCCTTCCGTGGTATTTTTTGAGGATTTTTTTTGTTTTTCGAAAAGCTTGATCTTGGAGAGGTTCCTCTGAAAAGCCTTCGGTGAACAGTGCCTCTTTCTCGAGGGGAACGAATTGGCGCAAGATGGGGTCATCCAGAGTGTTTTTGGCGATCTTGAGAGCAAGTCTACGGGGTAGGTTGAGAGGAAAGCGGGGGGTAGAGAGGAGTTTTGTTGCGAGAGGGGCGGATAGCTCCAAAAATTCTACAAGAGGAGTGATGCGAGTAAAATTCTCTCTTTGAACGGTTCTCCATAAAGGAGCTGCTAGGGATTCCATAGGACGCTGATTTTAAGAGATTACAAGAAGAGCGTCAAATAGATTGTCAAGTGGAAGCACTATATACCCGTTCCACCTCAAAGGCACCAAAGCAAATCGATTCAAATCCTCTCAAATCGAATAAAACAGCGCGATTAATATTAAGTCAATATTGACCGCGCTTTTTTGTTCGATTTTAGAGAGATTTCAATGCGATTTTCTTGGGTGCCTTTGAGGTGGGATGGGTATATAACATGACCATATAGCGGACGGTCTCTAAGATAGCGCAGGCGCCCCATCCGCGGGAGCCAGGAGATTACGGACAGCTGTCTTGCTTTGTCCAGGATTTTTTTTAGGGGCGGCATGCCGGCTGATGTTGGCTCCGAG
>JACRBF010000020.1 GCA_016213175.1 Chlamydiia bacterium | reverse complement strand
CTTATTGCTATTAAAAAAATCCTTGTACATCACGCGTGATTCAAGTTTCTAATATTTATCAACTTACAATTGGTATATTACTTTAATAAGAATCTTCTTTTTCTTACCTGAACTGATGAGTAAATACGAGTTATCGATGAGGTGCTCCTTCACCACCACACTTCCTGGATCAGAGATCCTCTCATTATTCAAATAAGCGCCTCCGTTTTTGATCAGACGCACCCCTTCCGCTTTACTGGGTACAAGTTGGACGCGCAGCGCAACGTCGACAAATTTCTGACCTACCACCTCTTGAAACGGCAATACAGCATGGGGCATATCGCCAGAAATTTCTCGTAAAATCTCCGCAGACAGTTGCGCCTCAGAGCCTGGTGCCATCCCGGTCGTGACGCGCAATGCAGCTTGCACCCCCTCCTCTCCATGCACAAAACGGGTCACCTCGACAGCTAACTTTTTTTGGGCGGTATTCGGTTCATAGCCTGCCTCCTGCATGGAGCTTTCAATCTGTTGGATATCCTTAAGATCGAGAAACGTGAGCACTTTGAGCAAGCGGATCACATCGGCGTCAGAGACGCGGAAAAGGTGTTGATAGAAATGGTAAGGAGAAAGCCTTGCTGCAGAAAGCCAAATAGCACCCTCTTCCGATTTACCAAATTTTTTCCCGTCACTGCGCGTGAGCAGAGGGAATGTGAGGCCATAGAGAGACTCTCCCTTGAGTTTCCGGTTGAGTTCAATTCCTGCAGTGATATTGCCCCACTGATCGCTGCCGCCCATCTGCAACGTCACACCCTGATGCCGGTTCAGGTAATAAAAATCGTAGCCCTGCAACACCTGGTAGCTAAATTCTGTAAAGCTCATCCCCTCATCCGATTGAATCCGAGACCGGACACTCTCTTTCGCCAGCATCGTCCCCACGCGAAAATGTTTCCCCACATCCCGCAAAAAATCGACTAACGAAACCGATCCCAGCCAATCATTGTTATTCAAAATCACAGGACGCACCCCATATCCATTGGGGAAAATCGCGTGGAAAAATTGTGCAAGGCTTGCGACATTGGCGGCAAGAGTTTTATCGTCCAGCACAGGGCGCTCCGTACTTTTCCCAGAAGGATCTCCGATCCGTCCCGTTGCCCCCCCAATCAATGCGAATGGAGTATGACCAAACCGCTGAAACCAAACTAAAGCCATAATTCCCATCAAATTGCCCAAATGGAGGCTATCGGCCGTCGGATCGAAACCTATGTATACTTTCCTAGGTTTTGCGAGATGCTCATGGAGATCTGGACTTGTCATTTGCTCGATGAACCCTCGCTCGCTCAATACATCGATAATATTTTTCATGAAGAACCAATTAAGCTTTTGAAGAAGCAGTCTACTCTATCGCTGACAGGGGCAGGATGCTTATTTCCATCGAACATCCCGAGCCCTTTTTGTGGAAGTGATACCCGATTCACAGCATGCGCAGCAATCCAACTGCTCATTTTATCCGTTGTTTTTTTCAAAGCTTCCTCTGTAATCTGCGCATCCTGCTTTCCTAACTGCTTCGTTAGCTTTTCCCTGGCGCGCCTTACTTGAGGGCTTTCAGGTTCGATAGGCAATCCCATGGCAACTCTCCCCCCATCTCCGGGCGCCAGTGTATAGCACGCGCCCATAAAACTTCTATTGGAAAATTCTCCTCTTTCAGGCTATTGTCGCAAAAGACAGCATATGACTCTTGAAGACGCAAAACAAGCCTCCGGCTATAAAGCCGCAGAATTCGTTGAAAACGGAATGATTGTAGGTCTTGGCACAGGTACGACTACCGCCTATTTCATCCAAGCTCTTTTGGGTCGTATGGGAAAAGGCCTGAACATTCAAACGGTCGCCAGTTCACGCCATTCTGCAGATCAGGCCAGAAAAGGGGGTCTTACCGTCCTCGATATCAATGAAGCCCCTCGAATCGACCTCACAGTCGATGGCGCCGATGAGATCGATCCTCAAAAAAGAATGATCAAAGGGGGCGGAGGCGCGCATGTGAGAGAAAAAATTCTCGCCAGCTCCAGCACAGAAATGGTGGTTATTGTTGACGAAACAAAGCTCGTCCCCCAGTTAGGACATGTCAAGCTCCCCGTTGAAATCCTCTTCTACGGCTCTTCCGCTACACAAAGTAAAATCGACGCGCTCGGATACAAAGGCGCCTGGAGAATGGATCCAAGCGGCACTCTGTTCCTTTCAGAAAACGGCAACCTCATTTACGACATCCACTTCCCATTCCCCCCCAAACATCCCGAGCAGCTGCACCTACAGATGATCCAAATCCCCGGTGTAGTCGATACGGGCTTTTTCTTCAGACTTGCCGGAAGAGTTGTCGTAGGACGCTCAGACGGCTCAACGTATTTGCTCAAAAATCTCAATGAGCAATAAGAGACTGTTAACGGATTTGGTTTCTGTCGATTTTCGGGACCTTTTGAGCCGATTTTCAATTCAAAATTGGGGGGCAATATCAACATCCAGTATATAGTGCTTCCACTTGAGGTGCACCCAAAAGCTGGATTATAAAATCTTTATTAGTCTAAACTATTCGCCATGCGTTCATTAAGAACTTTACCTGAGCACGAAAAGAAAGACCTAGAGGCGATTCTGAAACGAACG
>JACRBF010000018.1 GCA_016213175.1 Chlamydiia bacterium | reverse complement strand
TATATACCTCGACTTTGCAACTTTTTAAGAGACGACAAGTAATTGTCTTTGCAGCATTAAAATCCAAGTCCGAAAGTTATGTGCTGCATGTGCACCAATTGCTCCGGCTAGCCCTAAATGGCTTTCTCTAATACATCCAAAAATCAATCCTGAGAAAGCTGCTTGGGTAACTTGACGCACTACTGCAACAAGAGGGGCTCCCTGTCGATAACTGAACATATGAACCATACCAAAAAGAAATGCTGCTCCACTGATTCGGCACCACTTTTCGGACAATCCAGAAAAACCCGATTGGATTACTGAAGAGGAAACATCATTCGAAGAAATAGCTGTCCATAATCTGGGAATTCGATCTTGAAGCAAGTCCCTAAATAGACACTCCTCCTTAACAGGCGCTAAGACACAAGCAATCCATAATTGGCGCGTCCTATCAGCAGGAAGTAGTACTCTATTCATTTTCTTCTTATTTTCAAGAGTAATTGTAGGAAGAAGTTGAGAAATACGGAATCTTATCGGTTTCAAACAGACATTAACCACTGTATAGATACAGGCTCCAATCAAGAAATTCCTTCCTTGCTCATAGCATCGTTCATACATCTGTGAAAAAGAATTTTTTCGATATTCATCGATGAGAGACAAACTACAACTTAAAATAGGCGCGGCATCAAGAAATATTTTTACAACCGTAAAAACTCTAGAAGAAATATTTTCTAAAGAAAATATTTCTCTCTCATCCCACGAAGACGAGATGCATTTCTCTGTTACGTTAAAAACACTGAATTTCATAAATAGTATTATACAAAAACATAATAATTAAAAAATACAATAAATTTATTACTTTTATAGCACTCTCGATTACCCCGACTTTGCCACTTTTTTAGGCGTTATATCAAACGTGATTCAAGCAATTTTCAGCTATAAAATCCTTTACATAAAATTAATACATATCATAAAATCTCAGCGTCATGAAAAAATTATTATGTGGAGACAAATATGAGTAGTGCAATCAACCGACAAGAACGAGAAATTTCAGTCAATGTACAGGAAGAAAGAGAGATCCCGAAACCACTGGAGCAACTGCCCAGTTGCGCTGGTTTAATTGCTGCAATAGCATGGCGCATATTGTTAGGAGGAACATGTAGCGCAATCCTTACTTCAATGACTGCCTTGACGATGCCTGCATCTTCTTCTGACACCTCCTATTATCTTAATACAGTGTTTCCGGGCGCTGCCATTGCATTCGCTGTGGGCGGGCTTGCCGAGTGTGCAGTGTGGATTGATCATCAAGGCAGAATGTATAATCTGGAAGAGGCACGGACATGGAATCGAGCAGCAGATGTTCCGATACCAAGCAGACCCATTCATCCAATTAATGCGATGCTTGTATATGCAGTGAGCGGGGCCGTCGTTGGCACTGCCTTCGGCGCCCATGCAACAGCACAGAAGTAGATTCGGTTCATTCTTCTGAAGAAATATATCCTGCTGCGGTGTGAGGTGGATCCCGAGTCCTTCGGTCCGCAAAAGTTGCAAAGTCGAGGTTACCACCGATCGTGGCGTTTGATTGTTTCGAGCTTCTCTTCTTGCGGCTCAGGACATTGATTCGAGGGAGTATTCGACGCGACGGAGGTGTTTTTTTGTCCCCAGCAAGAAGAGAGAACAATCGCAAAACCAACAGAGATTAAAAATATTTCTCGCATAAATACCTCGCGCGCTTAGAGATTGTTAACGGATGTGGATTTCGTCGCTTTTCGGAGGATTTTTGGCCGATTTTCGATTCAAAATTGGGGGGCAATATACTGGATGTTGATATTGCCCCCAATTTTGAATCGAAAATCGGCTCAAAAGGTCCCGAAAATCGACAGAAACCAAATCCGTTAACAGTCTCTTAAAGGCTGTCTGTATCAGTTGATTTCTTTTTTATTCAACCTGTAAATTGAAAGAACCTTACTTTGTGGACACCCACTTCATGCCTCGAAAAGCTTTTTTTATCGCTGCCACCGAACAGAATGTAGGCAAGACGACGACTTGTTTGGGTCTTGTTGCTGGGTATAAAAACAGGCAGCATACGGTAGGGTACCTCAAACCGGTAGGACAGGAATATGTTGAGATTGAGACAGGGATTTCGGTAGACAAGGATGTGCTCCTCTTCAAAGAGTATTTTCATCTGCAAGATTCCTATGAAGAGATGAGCCCGATCCTATTTCCGCGCGGCTTTACGAGAGATTATCTCGACGGCAAGGTAGATTCCAAAGGGCTATCGGATAAAATTCTCCATGCGTTCCATGCAATTTCTCAAAGAAACGATCTCACGATCGTAGAAGGAACTGGCCATACGGGAGTGGGCTCGATTGTCAATCTGAATAATGCCCAAGTAGCGGTGCTGCTCAAAACGCCGTTGATTCTTATCGCACCTGGAGGACTAGGCTCTAGCTTCGATGATCTGGCGCTCAATTATACGCAATGTGAAAAACAGGGCGCACGAGTAGCCGGCGTCATCCTCAACTGCGTTTTGGAAGAAAAGGCCGAGATGATCCGTAAATATATGGAAAAAGCGCTGAAGCGGTGGAATATCCCTCTTCTGGGCTGTATCCCGTACGATGCCTTCCTCAGTACACCGACCTTATATGATTTCGAGCAGCTCTTTCAAACGACGCTACTCACTGGCTCCCTCTTTCGGCTACGCCACTTTGAATCGATTCAGCTCATCGCAAGTCCGTTAGAAATCAAGCGCGCCCATGCGCTGCCCAATCAATTGATCATTGCGCCCGCCAACCGCGAAGACATCATCCTCTCCGCTCTCACCCAGTACTGGGACGCTAAAATCGCAAATCCTCAGAGCAATCTCGGAACAGGCCTGATCCTGACAGGGAGAACACCCCCGACGGAGAGGCTTCTTGAACAAATCGGCAAGGCGGATATCCCCGCCCTCTACGTCCCCTTGAGCAGCTTCGCTGTCATGAAAATGATCAATAACTACACAATCAAAACAAAAAAAGATGATCTCCCTAAAATCGAGGAGGCGATCAAGATCGTTGAAAAACACGTCGATTTAGATCATCTGCTTCAGAGAGTGTCTGCAAAGGGTCGGTGAAGCCGATTTTCGATGCAAAATTAGAGGACAAGGTGGTATTGATATCACTTTGCCACTCTTGAAAGGCTGAAAAAATCTCCTCTACCGATAGATTTTTCATGCAAGCTCCCGTGGGACACGTACGTAAAATAGGACACTGTTTTTCAAAAATTTGACGATATGGACATTTTCCCTGAATCGATCCATGTTGCGTACCGAGCGGTTTAAAAATATGAGCCTGCGTCGGGCCAAAAATGCTGAATGTGGGGGTGGCGGTTGTTCCGCAAAGATGAATCGCGCTGGAATCGACCGCGATGAGGAAATCGACTTGCTGCATCAGCCTATGCCAGGCAGAGATCGGCAATTTATCAACTGGCATCGATCGGATAGGATAGCATTTCTCCATTTCCGCGCAATACTCTCTTTCCCGCTCTGAACCCCACAGGAGTAAAAATAGGGGGTTATCCTTCTCTGCAATACGCGAGAGAAAGGCACCTAAAACAGCGGCAGACAGCTGCTTGTTAGGCCATTTAGAACCGGGACACACCATCACACACGGTCCTGCTGGCAAAGGGAAGGGAGCCTCTGTGGAACGGGGAAGGCTCTGGGTTGCATAAGGCTTTGTATCGTCAAAAAAGCGTTGCAACAGCTCCAAATAAAAAAGACGCATATTTTGCGCTTTGGAGAGAGTGAAACGGCGGTGTGTTGCAAGCACATTGGGCCATTCTCTGGCCGTGCGCCACCCGAATCCTACTTTCTTTTTTGCTTTAGCACAGAGAGTGACCAGGCCCGATTTACAATTACCCTGCAGATCGAAAAGAAGATCGTACTCAGTTTTTCGAAGAGCTGCCCACGACTTCGTTTTGTACCTGAGATCAATCGGGATGACCCGTCTCACACCCGGATGAAGCTTGACTGCGTCTATCCACTGTTCGGATGCCGCCCAATCGATCGCAGAGTGAGGAAATTTATCCTGTAAATAATTGATCACATGCAAACTTTGGATAATATCTCCCAGCGAGGAGAGTTTTACGATAAGAATTGAATAGAATTGCGAATCTTTATACACAGAAGAAAAAGATCTCAGGAACTGAACATGACCCATAGCCACTCTCTTTCTAAACATCCGAAAGAACTCTGGATTTTAGCCTTAACGGAACTCTGCGAAAGATTCGCATTCTGGGGCGTTGGAAACCTGCTCGTACTCTACGCAATCGAATATTACCACTTCCCCAATGATAAGGCTACCCAAATCTATGGGATTTTTTCAGGACTTGCCGCCTTTTTGCCTTTGATCGGAGGATGGGTCGCTGATCGCTGGAATTACCAAAGTCCTATGCTGCTTGGCGCGATCTTCAATGCAATAGGCTGTTTTATCCTTGCAACGGGCGTCCACTCTTTTTTCTATTGGTCGCTTGGCTTGATCGCTTTCGGTTATGGCATCTTTACGCCCAGCATCCTCACAGTCCTAGGTTTTTCCTATCGCCATCAGCCTCATTTGCGGGAGTCTGGGTTTTCGATTTATTACGCCTCGATTAACGTCGGAGTCTTTTTGGCGCTCGCCTCTCTTGGCACCATTGCCAAACTAATCAGTTGGAATCTAGCCTTTGCTGTGGCGGGCATTGTACAAACGGCAGGACTCATCCCCCTCATCTGGTATCTCATCCGTCATAAGGAGACCTATAGGTCCTTGAGAGCGTTTCAAAAAGAGGTGCATGCGCAGAAAAAATCGCTGACCTCTGTAGAAAAAAAACGGATTTGGGTGATTGCGATGTTTTGCCTTGTCTCCATTCTCTTTTGGATCGCCTATAATCAAGCATTTTCCTCTATGGAGATCTTCGCTCACGACTTCATGAATAAACAGGTTGCAGGCATAGAGATCCCCGAGGGGGTTTTCCTTTCAACAGAAAGTTTTTTCCTGATCCTTCTGGCGCCGCTCCTCTCGTATCTCTACGCACGCCTGCAAAAAAAGAACCAGGACCCAACGCCCGCAAAAAAAACGAGCTATAGCCTATTTGCGATCGCCGGCAGTTTCCTCGTCATGATGATTGCGTCCTTCTCCATTCCTGCAGGAGCCCATTCTGCAAACGTCTCTTCAGGCTCTTTGGTCTTTGCGTTCTTTTTAATGGCGATCGGCGAAATGCTGCTGGCTCCCATCGGACTTTCGATGATCAGCAGACTCTCTCCGTCACGCTATACGGCTCTATCGGTGGGAATTTGGTACGTCTGCGTAGGTCTTGCTTTCTTCAATGGAGGCATGCTCGCAAGCCTCATGGAGAAAATGGGCACTCTATTCAACTTTTTCAGCATATTCGTCATCTTGACGCTTGTGCCTGCGGTGTTCATGTGGATCTTTGCCAAAAAACTCACGAAGATGTCCCACTTCCATCTCAAGCTCAAAGATAGCTTGCCGCATGTCGAGCGGTAAGGGACTCTGGCCTGTCACATGCCCCCCCTGCCAAGGGATACAAAGCTGCGAGGCATGCAGCAAGGGGCGCGTGGCGTAATAAGAAGAGCGAAAACAACCCGCATACTGCCGATCGACGAGAATCGGATGGCCCATTTCAGCGAGATGCACGCGGATCTGATGCGTTCTGCCCGTAATCGGCATGCATTCAAGAAGCGAGGCATTTTTTCCCCTTGCAAGCACTTTCCAACGGGTCATTGCATGCAGCCCTTCTGCTTTACCGCCCGATCCCCAGATCGTCTGCCCCTCAAAGGCACTTTTTTTCACGAGATATGTATCGCGAATACCCTCCTCTTCTCTGGGAATGCCATCAACAAGCGCCAAATACTTCTTTTCCACTGCCCTATCTGCAAAAAGTTTCATCAGGGACTCTTGCGCTTTAGGTCTTGCAAGCAATAAAACGCCCGTTGTATCCCGATCGAGCCGATGAACCAATTGCCAACGTCCTTGAAATTCTTTCTGGCAATTCTCCTTGCTGCAAACCCATCCAATCGGTTTATCAACGAGCCGTATCAAGCCATCTTCATAGAGAGTCTCGAGAGGTTTCTGCGTAGCAGGTCGATGGGATTTCCAAAAGGAGGCCAATTCTACAACATCGCCTTTTTGTAGACAGACTGAACCGAAACGCTCTACACGGCCATTCACTTTACACACATTATCTTCGAGAATGCGGCGGAGGGATTTGCCAGATCTACTTCCAGAATCTAGAGTCTGCAAAAAAGCGATCAGCTTTTGCGGACGGGCAACGAGGTGGCGTTCTTGGCTCACGAGCGCGACCTATGCTTCAAGAACTGGATCAAGAGGCGGACGCCCCAACCCGTTCCTTTCGTAGGATGGTAATGTTTTGGTTTCGAAATGTAGGCAGGACCTGCCATATCGATATGCACCCAAGGAACAGAATCGGTAAATTCCTGGAGAAAAAGGGCAGCTTTCATCGAGGAGGCGTCACGCCCTCCTACATTCGCCAAATCGGCAATGTCTGAAGCGAGCGCTTCTTTATAATCATAAAGGGGCAACCGCCACAAAGCCTCCCCAGTTTCGATGGAGGCAGCAGAAAGCTCTTTGGACAGCGTTTCATCATTTGAGAAAAATCCTGCCATTTCTTCTCCGAGAGTAATAACCATCGCCCCCGTTAAAGTGCCCACATCGATGATAGCGCTCGGACTAAGGCGTTTGACTCCATACGCGATTGCATCGGCAAGAATCAGACGTCCCTCAGCGTCAGTATTGAGGATCTCAACCGTCTTTCCATTACAAGCGCGGTATACATCCCCCTGCTTATAGCTACCGGAACCAATCGCATTTTCTGTTAAGGGCATGAGCGCGCTGACATTGATTTTGAGCTTGAGTTGCTCTGCTAATTGCACGGCCGCGAACACCACAGCAGATCCCGCCATGTCGCATTTCATAGAGAGCATTCCCTCAGGCGTCTTGAGACATAATCCGCCTGTGTCGTAAGTGACTCCCTTGCCCACAAGGAGAATATGCTCTTTAGACTTTGGATCTCCCCGATAAGACGCTTGAATCATGCAAGGCGCATGGCGCGAGCCTCTGCCCACGGCAAGAAGCAGTCCCATCCCCTCTTTTTCAAGCCGTTTTTGATCGATCAGAGTCACTTCCAGCCCCTTCGTTTTTAAACGGAGCGCCTCCTCCGCAAGCTGTGTCGGATTGGCGTCGTCCGCATTACGATTGACCCATGTGCGGGCTCTATAGACTGCCGCAGCGATCGTTTGGAGAGAATCGATTGTTTTTTGATGCTTTTTATCGAGTCCAAAGAGGGTCAACTGCTCGAACAAGACAACCGGAGAATCGATCAAAGAATCGCCTTTAAGCTCCGTAAAGGCATAATTAGAAAGAAGGACTCCTTCGATCACCCCTCGCAGAGCCTCTTCCACAGTGATTGGATCGGTCTTTGGAAAGAGCAAATGGACTATTTTATTCTTTTTTACCCGCGCCGCCTTCACGCCTGCTGCATAAGCTCTACGTAACACTTCCGCGGTAACAACCGCCTGCCTACCCAGTCCTAGAAGACAGATTCTGAGCTCTTGTCCCTCTCCCGGATAGACGATGGAGACATCCCCTACCTTTCCCTTAAAATCTCCCGAACGCAAAACCGCTGTCAAAACATCATGAGCAGGGGCTAAAGAAGAGGCAGAAGATCCCCCTTCCCAATAGGGCACGAGAAGCAAATCTCCCTTAGGTCTCTCATCGAAAGAGGGGCTTACGACAATCTTCAAAATGGAACCTCGTCATCAAATGTCTCACCCTTGGCAGGTGTTCCCGAAGGCATTTGAGCGTAGGGATTGAGTGGGGCGGCAAAATTCTGTCCGCCGAATTGAGGTTGCGTATGCCCCTCTCCAGAGTGCTGTCCGGAAGGATTGCCGCCCGGTTTACCAAAGGGACTAAATTGGAGATAATAGGCCGTAATCTCCAGAGAAATCTGCGGTTTTCCCTCTTTGTCGGTAAAGATTTCCGGTTTATGGACGTCTCCTGCAACGATGATAGCCCCCCCCTTTTTCAAATGGGGCATCATTTTGTCATACTGCTCCCCCCAAATGGTCACACGCCACCAAATCGTGTCGTCCGTCTGCCCTTTTCTCGTTCGCGTTGCGACCCGAAGGGTAGTCACTTTTTTGCCAGAAGAGGTGAAACGCACCTCAGGATCGGCACCTAAATGCCCTGCAATGTTGATGAAATTCATGCCACACATCCCTTTGTAAAGAGTCTGTTCCCAGTATCTAAGAGGAGCTGTAAAAGGGTCAAGCAGGAAAGTACGTAATACCAATTATCTACTTAATAATTTTTGCAAACGGTGCTTTCGGTATAACCAAATTCCTATGATAACACCGGGAACGCTAAGAAGCTGCCCCATCGTGAGTAAAGAGGCGTCGGAGAGGAGTCTACTCTGCTCGAGTTTGAGAAATTCGATCCCAAAACGGAAGAGAAAGACCAAGACGAGAAATACCCCAATCAGTTTACCTCTGAGAAGGAGAAAGGAGGGTTTCTGGGAAAGGCGCCATAGCAACACGAAGACGGTCAAATACCAGAGGGCCTCGTAGAGCTGCACAGGATGGCGCGGAGCGGGCAAACTACCGTCTGCTGGGTGGCCGAACACCACTGCCCAAGGGAGAGGCGAGATAGTCCCTAAAATTTCTTGATTAAAAAAATTCCCAACACGAATACAACACCCTGCCAACGCTGCCGGAATCGCCGTAAAATCGAGGAGCCGTATCCAATCCAGGCCGCAATCGGGCTCTTTGGCTCGAATGCGTTTGCTAAAAAGTATTGTAGCGCAAATGATTGCAATCGCTGCGCCATGGCTGGCCAGCCCCCCATTGCGAAATCGGAGAAGTTCCCAAGGATTTGCAAGATAATTGGAGGGCGACTCGTAAAAGAGGAAATGACCTAGGCGGGCGCCAAGGAGAGTGGCGATCACGCTATAGAGAGTAAATTGATCGGCGATCTGACGCGCTTTTTGTTTGAGTTCTTGGGGGGAAAATTTTTTGTATACAGATGCAGTGTGAAAATAGTGCACCAAAAGGGCTGCAAAAAGACGAATGCCCGCCCAAAATCCGACCGCGAAAAAGACCCCATACCACAGAATCGGAAAATCAACGACTGGCAGGATAAAAATTTCTGGATGCGGATCCCAAAACAACCACGAAATCACGAAAGACTTTCCCTACGCGACTCTCGGAAATAGAGTCCAGAGCCGTTAAGTAGGGCGGAGCCTACCGCAACATCGATGAATCCACGCAAGTCGAGAGAAATCGGCAAGAATCGAAAGAGCATTCCCATGCCTACCATAGAGCCAATAATCAGCCAATAGGATTTAGGATAGACAGAAAAAATTTGAATCGGCAGAGGGAGAGAATAGATGCGCGTTGTGATCCGATGCACCGTTTTGGAAAGAATAAAGCGCCCTTTGATAAATCCGATCATGAGAGCTGCCGCAGTCAACACCATCCCGGCCTGTTGAGCAGAGCCGAACACCCCCTGCCACCGAGCGCACAGACTATCCATCCGAAGAACCGCCTCTGCAATGAACGAAAGCCCTTTATAGGTCAACATCGTCCCGATCACAAGCCAAAGAATCCCTGAGAAAACGACCCAACCGCGATGTTTCATAAAACCACTGTACAGGATACTACCAATTACCGAAAATACATACTTTTTTCTTGAATCTAATCGACAAAAATCGAGCAGACAACTACAATCCGCCTTCTTTACCAGGAAGTTATTCATGAATGTCCCTCTCGCATTCACCCGCACTCTCTTTGTCGTCCTTTCCATCTTTTTCTTGTCGTTCTATCTGATCTCAGGCTCTTCCGGATTTTCCGTGATGAATTTAGGATTGGGGGTTCTGCTGGGCGGTCTATTCAGCGCTCTCTTGATCGGATTCGATATCTTGTTTCGCAGATTCAACCTCCGCTCCTTCAATATTGCAGTCGTAGGGATTTTTTTCGGCTACTTAATGGGGCAAGCTCTAGTCCTCATTTTGAAGGCAATCCTCGGCATCAGCGCCGCATCGATCCACCTCTCTCCACAAGGACTGGAAATTCTCCAGATCCTTCTCTTCCTCTTCGGCATTTATACAGGCACATTGATGACGCTCCGCTCTGCCGATGAACTCTACGTGAGTATTCCATTTATCCGTTTTTCTCCCACAGCGCATAAGAAAAAAGATCTCTTGGTCGACATCTCTCTTCTCTCTGACGCTAGGGTCATTGATCTCGCTAGCTCAGGACTTCTGAATTGCCATCTCGTCCTTCCAAAGTTCGTCATTAAAGAACTCTATGCCCAATCGGAAAGCGCAGACGCGTTGGGACGCATGAAAGCAAAACGGGCGCTCGATGTATTTAAAAAACTGGAAGGGATTACCGAACTGGAGCTGCGCCTGAACGACACCGATTTTCCCGAAGTCAAAGATCTATTTAGCAAAATGCTCCGCCTGGCCCGGTTCATGGATGCAAGCATTCTCACTGCCGATGTAAGCCAGATTCAAGTTCCTTACATTGAGGGGTTGCGTATCATCAACATTCACGACCTCTCCAAATCGCTCAAGCCTTTGATGCAAACCGGCGAGCATATTAAAATCACTATTCAGCGCTATGGAAAGGAGCCTCGTCAAGGAGTCGGTTACCTCGAGGACGGGACAATGGTGGTCGTCAATGGAGGCGGGCAGTTCATTGGAGAGATGATCGAAGTACAAGTCCTTTCTGTCAAACATACCGCCTCGGGCCGCATGGTCTTTTGCAACACCTTATCCGCAATGAAAACCGGGGACATGAACCATTTTCACGAAGACTCCGAGGAGCAGTAATGCGCGGACTCGGAAGCGATCTCATCGAGATCGAGAGAATCCGGACAAGTATAGGGCGGCATGGACTCCATTTTTTAAACCGTCTGTTTTCACAAAAAGAGCAGGACTACTGCTACCAATTTAAAGACCCTTCGCCCCATTTTGCGGGAAGATTTGCAGCCAAAGAGGCCATTGCTAAGGCGCTCGGCACCGGATTCGGTACTCACCTTAGGTGGCTCGATCTCGAAATTTTGAACGATGAATTAGGCAAACCGATCGTACACTTCAGCGTAGCCTCTATGGAAAGATTTCAGAAACCTCACGTACTCCTAACCATCAGCCACTCCGCCACGCATGCGTTAGCCGTTGCTATTGTTCATTAAAATGAAAATGGAAGTAAGTAACTCAGCACCAATGTATTGACATTTTTCGGCGCTGTTTTAGCAAGAACGCGCCTGATGTAATTGACGCGCAGCGTTCCCCATACGCCAATTCCATAGCCGTAGCGGATGCCGAGATCAATGGCTTTTTCACGTACTTTCGCATATCCAGAAAAACGTTCCACATCGATATGGGTGCGCCCCCCATATCCATTGATTCCGTCTGCATAGAGCGCCCATTTATGGATATCATGAACATTCATCTCGAGCGCAGCAGTACCTCTTACCCAGGGAGAGCCTCGGTTTGCATGTCCGAGCGCGCCAAAGACCCAAGCACGAAAGCGCCAGGTATCCAAGGCATCCAACTCTTTACCGAGAGCGGCATTGATCTCAAAATCCATATTGCCATGGGAAGGACAGCTCACATCCGTAAGGCTATTTGTAGAAGTAAGACGCATGCTGGCGCCCGTCGTAAAACTGATTGGATCTCCGATAATGTCATCCAGCCAAAGATAGCGCGCTTGCAAGGCAGAAGTACGAAAACTGAAATCAACAGCGCTCGTATCGGCAAATTGAATATCCGCATCGATATTCCATACAGGAGCGGGAGAAAAGTCGAGTCCCCCGTAGATCAGATTCGATTGAAAGAACTGATGAAAAGGGGGTTCAGAATTTTGAACAGAGTTAAACCAGCTATAGGAATACGATCCTAAAAAATGGAATTCGTAGACATCGCCAAACCAAGGTTGCTCTTCAATGGCAGATCCGGCGGATGCAAAGCAAAGGCATCCTGCCACAACGAGGCGCTTTATCTTGTGTTTCATTCAACGCCCAATTCACTGAGAAACCGTTCCGCATCGAGCGCTGCCATACATCCCGTTCCTGCAGCGACGACTGCCTGCCTATACGTTGCATCTTGCACATCGCCTGCCGCAAAAACTCCTTCCCGCGATGTGTGAGTAGAGCCGGGGCGCACCCAAAGATAGCCCACCTCATTAGCCTTCAATTGCCCTTGGAGAAAAGAGGTATTTGGTTGATGGCCAATTGCGAAGAAGACACCTCCGGCTTTACGCTCTTGCGTCTTGCCCGTTTGAAGATCTTTTAAGAGTACACTGCGTACGAGGGTATCGCCAGACACTTTTTCGATGACACTATTCCAAAGAATCTTGATCTTGGGATGGTGCATCGCACGCTCTGCCATGATCTTCGAAGCACGAAGCTGATCTCTACGGTGTACGAGAAAAACTGTATCGGAATATTTCGTGAGAAATAGGGACTCTTCAACCGCGCTATCCCCCCCGCCAATGACGAAGAGCGGTTGTCCGCGAAAAATGGGCGCTGCGCCATCGCAAACAGCGCAGGCACTCACCCCTTTTTGCCAAAATTCCCCATCGCGCGTTCCTGCGATATCCAGCCGTTTTGCCGTAGCGCCTGTCGCTACAATGAGCGCTTGAGTACGCACTTCCATAGAAGACGCCTTCACCAAAAAGGGATGCTTGGATAAGCTAACCGATTCCACATCTTCGGTTACAAGAGCAGTCCCGAAGCGCTCCGCTTGCGCACGGAAATAGCCCATCAATTCGGGACCGAGGATGCCCTCTGGAAACCCGGGGTAATTCTCCACATCTGTGGTTGTCATGAGCTGACCGCCAGATGGCCCTGATAAGAAACCTTCAAACAACAATGGCTCTAAATTGGCTCTGGCTGCATAAATGGCAGCCGTATAGGCCGCAGGTCCCGAACCAACAATCACGAGCTTTCTGATATCCATAGGCAACACACTGGGCTAAAAAAGGATTCACTTTTATAACCCCAGCGAGTTTTTCTCAATCTAAAACTGACGGTGTCCCGGCCTCGTCATCGCCTTGCATAGAAATCTGTAATCCAGTAACTTTCCCCGTTTTTTGGAAACCATTGGAGAATCTATGGAAATTTCGGATGTTGTTGAAAACACATATTGTCAGGATATTGCATCACACGATGGCTCGGAAAGTGAATCAGCATGGAATGGTCGCAGGGTTGATCTTTTCACTGAGGATAAGACTCCTCTATTCAGGAGAGCCAATCCTCAGATGTGGATACGTCCGATGATGTCCAAACCTGATCGCGCCGATGTCGAAATCTCCGGAGGACGCGATGAAACGCGCGGAGGTTATGTAGAGGGTAAAATCTCCATTTCTTGGGGAGATCCAAAATCCTCTTCTGATTCTCAAGACAAACCGTCGAACGATTAAAATGCATGCAGGGCAAGAGAATTCTCTTCCTGATTTTGTTCTTGGGCTTGGGACTTGTTGGCTTATTGTTTGTCTTTCTTCAACAGACTCACCCCCAAAAAACATCGCGTTGCGTCCAGATCCCTGTAAGCTTCTTCCCTTTTCCCAATAAACCGCTGATCAATATAGAAATTGAGAAAGCAACATATACCCTGATGCTCGATACAGGATCGTCGCACAATCTCGATCTCCATAAAAGAGTGCTCGCAAAGATCCAAGATAAAACGCCCATGGAAGTTCCAAGATACTTTGATATCAAAGGCAATAGTTATCTCGTGCACGCATTTCGATCGCCCCCGATCAAACTGCACCATCATTTAGAGTTATGTGGAGCAGTTGCGTGTGAAGAAAACATCGATTTTTTGACCAAGGGTACAAATGTTCGGAAACAAAAATCTTTGTTAGGAAAAATCAAAGAACAATTCAGTTTATTTTACATTGATGGCAGGGTAGGCTGGTCTTTGTTTGATAATCTGACTTGTTTCTTTGACCTCAAAAATTCGTCTCTTTTTGTAGCGCAGAACGTGGAGAAATTAAGCGAAGAGACCACATTTAATCCGGCAGATTTTATCAAAACGTCACTCGAATTATCTAGCTGTGGCCCAGTGCTTTCGATGCAAACGAATCTGGGAACTAGGAAATTTCTTCTGGATACAGGATCTTCCCATTCTCTGTATCGAGAATCCGCCATACAGTTGCAAGACTCAATTGTTCTATCGATAGCGGTCGATGAACAGGATTTAGGATTTTGGAGCTTTTTATCGTATCCAATCGCATCCAATCTCTCGAACGAATTCGATGGTGTTTTGGGAATTGACTTTTTCAAGATGCACAGGATTTGCTTGGACTTCGAGGGAAAAGCGGCCTACCTTTCAACTGGAACCACTATATACCGAACGTGATTCACAAATGATTATCCTATTTCCCCTCATCAGAGCCAATCACTAAAGCCATCTCTTGCGCTCTTTTTGCGGCCGCCTCAAACACAGCCTGAAATCGCTTGCCGATTTCCAATGCGGCAAAAAGGCGATTCCCTGCCTCCGTCACCCCATTGGGCGTGGAAATTTGCTGGATCAGAGTCTCGGGCAAATCCCCTTTTTCGAGAAGCATTTTACCAGCGCCGCAGAAGGTTTGCGCTGCCATTTTTAAGGCAATCCCATAGTCCATCCCCCCTTTTACGCCGAACCGTGCTACAGCCTCGATGAGGGCAAAAATATAAGCGGGTCCGCTTCCCGCAAGGGCAGTCGCCAGATCCATCAATTTTTCTGGCAATTCGGCAATCTCCCCCATGCTTTGAAAAAATTGATGCACAAAACTTCGGTGCTCTGCCTGCACGTGGGCGCCATAGGCAAGAGTCGTCATCCCCATGGTCACTGCGGAGAGAATATTAGGCATCGCCCGAATGATCGGCCTATTGATAAGAATTTTTTCAAAAACAGGAATTTGCACCCCAGCCAAGATAGAAATCACCACCTTCCCGTGCAAGTCGAAGGAAGCTAATTCATGCAAAATGGGGTCAACCTGCGCGGGGCGCACGCAGAGCAGGATCACATCGCTTTTCTCAGACAGGGTCTTGAGGCTCGTGGCAGTGATGCCATACTCCTCCTCACTCTGCCTGATTTTGTGGGGATCGCGCCTCGTGAAGAGGATTTGGCTGCGGGGAATCAACTTGGCAAGATCGACGGATCTGAAAAGAATTTGCGCCATGTGACCAAACCCGACAAATCCGACATGATATTCGTTCATTTTCATGAACTTTACTATAGGAAAATTCCCCCCTGCTTTACAATAGGTTTTGTGCAGTTTTTCAAAAAAACATTGTGTTCATGATTCGGCTATTCAGGAAGGCATTTGGGATTTATTCGGGTGAAGGGATGCATGCCCTGCGGTTTGCCCGCATGGCGACATTTTGGGCTTTTGGAAGCTCTTGTCTCGACACTTTATCCGACAGCTTATTTTTGGAAAAGATCGGCGCTGCCTCTCTCCCTTCCGTCTATCTCTTCATCGCTTTGGGGATGATTGGGGTCTCTTCTTTAGTGCTCTATAGCCTCAGAATGACCAGTCCCTATAGAATCTTGACGATCGCTCTCTCTCTCGGGGCTCTGATCTGCATCGCAGCCTCCTTTTTTGTGGGAGGAAATCCGCCATCCTTTTTTTGGTATGGTCTGAAAATCGCCTCACGGATGTTTTTTTCCGTCATGATCGCGGTTTCATGGACTTTTACAGACCAATACCATGATCTGCAAGATGCTAAACGGGTCTATTCGATCTATAGCGCAGCCTACTTCTTCGGTGCGATTCTCTCTGGCGCCGCGATTAATTTCCTTCTTGAGCTGATCGGATTTTCAGGGCTTCTGATCTGCTCCGCACTATCGATTTTGGCAGGGCTGGCGGAGGCAAGACGGGTCGCCTTCAAATCGAAAGCAGTTCATGATGACAGCGTAGAGGGAGTATTCTCCGGCAACCGCGACTCTTTTGCCTCTCTTGTTCAACTGATCGCTAGATCCCGCTTTACATGGCTACTGCTTCTCCTGAGCCTTGTCGTTCAGCTCCTGATGACCGTCACCGAATTCAATTACATGGAATCGTTTGATCGGGCATTCAGCGAAGCGCCTGCTCTGATGGGAGAGGGACAAATTGCCGCCTTTTTGGGCAAATGCAGGGCTCTCATCGCGTTTTGCAATATCCTCATCGGTTTTTTTCTCTATGGCAGATTCGTGAGACGCACAGGCCTGCAGAACGCGGTTTTAGTCACGCCCCTCTTTTTCCTCGCTGTCTATCTCGGGTGGGTCTTTTCCGATGCGATGGGATTTGCCATTTTGGGACTCATCGCAGTAGATGGGATTCTCTTTACGGTCGAAGATAACTGCTTCAACCTCCTCTCGAATGCCGTTCCGAGCAAGCTGAAATCAAAGGTACGCATCATTAACGATTCTTTCTTTGAACCCCTTGGCATGCTTCTGAGCGCCCTCCTCCTTTTTGCGATTCAACAAGAGAGCAGATGGCTAGGGCTAGCCTTAACCCTCATTGTACTGCTCTTGGCCTCGATCATCCGCGCCACCTACTCACAGGCAATCCTCATCAATTTGAAAGATAATGCGCTCCACTTTGAGAGGAAATTGAAGGATTGGCTGGGCGTCATGACACGCCGCGAAAAAAAGGAGACGAAAAAAGATATTTTATCTGCCCTAAGAACCTCCTCGGAGGAAATACAGCTGCTTGCCATCGACGCTCTTTTGGAATTGGACGATCCTTCCGTGCTTCCTGAAATCTTACACATCGGCAAACATCTCGGTACTCTTTCCAAAGTGCATTTGCTACGTCTTTTTGAAAATAGCCCTTTCAACAGCGCCTCCAGAGTCATCGAAGCCATTCACCAATGGGTTCGTGAAAATGAATCTCCAGAACTGGCCAAATGGGCCAATTTCTATTTGGCAAAACGGGGATTACACCTTCCTGAACAAGCGGAGGAAGATCTCGACCATCCCGATCTTTTCTTGAGAGGCGCTGCCATCTTAACGCTGAAGAGATCCGCCGCCAGTCAATCCTCGGATTACGCTGCCCTGCATCGGACAATCGCCACCAAAAAATGTGATCTGATGCTGAAATCAAGCAGAATTGACGAGGTGAGCATGGCGCTCGATATCCTTGCAGAAGATGACGCGCCCGGAGCAATCGACAAGGCGCTCCCCTTCCTTTCCCATGACTCCATTCTCGTGAAACGCTCCGCCGCTCACTGCATCGCCTGCCTTGCGGATAAACGATTCAGCCGCCATACCCCTCGCCTTATTGAAGAGTTAGAGGCCGTGCGCGACCATTTTTTCCGTATCCATCTCATCGATGCTCTCGGAAAAATTGCCGATTCGACCACAGTAAAAGACATCCTTTTGGCAGCTGTTCATTTGCGCCCAAGCGAAAGGCGTAGAATAGAGACAATCTTAACACAGATGGGACTCAAAATCGTACCGCTGCTCCTGACACTCACAAAAGATCCCGCCCTGCCCGAACGCGCCCGGATCTTAGCCGGGAAAATCTTAGGAAGGCTTGCTCTGCCGCAATTACAAGCCAACCTGATCGATATCCTCGATATCGAAATTGAAAGAGCCTATTTTTATTTCTATTTTGGCCACACCATCCAAAATCAGTACCCTTTGTACGATCTGGAAATGTTGCAAAACGCTCTTCTTTCCGGCTACCAATCGGTGATCGATTTCATTATCCACCTTCTTGGCGCCGCCGGATCTCTAGAAGATCCTGAACTCTTAGTGAGAGCGCTCCACAGCCGCAATGAAAAAATCCATTCTCATGCCGTAGAAAGTCTGGAAAAAACTTGCGATGCAAGAATCTTTCGCCTCATCGCTCCCTTAGTTGATGATCTTCCGATCGAGGAAAAAATGACCGCCTGCCTCCACTGGCAGGGCAATTACCCCGAGTTGACTTTATCAGAGCTGCTCGCCAAACTGAGCGAATCGCCTCTCCTTTTCGATCAAGTTGTGGCCATCCGCTTGAAAGCCAAGCTCCAAGTGCCTAACTGGCGTCAGCAACTCCGTGAGCAGATGAAACGCTCTGACGAGACCTTCCATCAATATGCTTATGAACTCCTAGAGGGCGTATGAAAAGTTTGATCGAAAAGGCCTTTTTCTTAAAACGGGTGCGCCTCTTTAGCGAACTCGATTTAGAAAGCTTATTAGCGATTGCCGAAAAACTCCACGAAGACGATTACGATGCGGGGGAAAAAGTATTTACTCCAGGACACGTTGCAAATAGACTCTATCTGATCGAAAAAGGGGTGGTTCAGCTCTGCGACGAGCGGATGAAACCTCTCTGCGAACTGAGCGCCGGAGAATATTTTGGCGATGAATCGCTCTTCAACGAACAACCTCGTAAATATGGAGCCCTCTGTAAGGAGGATGCTCTTTTTTTAACCCTCTCTCGCAGCCATCTCCTCTCGATTATTTCTGAGTGCCCCTCCATTGCAGTATCCCTTTTACAAATCTATTCACAGCACCTTTCCTGCCGCCACAGAGGACCCGCCTCACCCCTATGAAAATCCGAACACGCCTCCTCCTTTTTCTCCTCCCCATTTTAATCGGCGGCATTACGCTCATCTCCCTGCTCCTCGCTTATAATTGGCATGGCGCAATCATCGATAGTTTTACAACGCGCTTGCGAGCTGCTGTGGTCAGTACCGCTACCCTCGTATCGCATGAAAAACTCAAAAATCCTCGTGTTGCAACGCCGCATGAACTGGCCTTTATCCGCAATGAACTCGAAATCAGCAATCTCCACATCATTCCTATCGATTCCCCTACAATGGCGACCCTGCCCAAAGAGGTGCACATCACCCCCATTTATCAGGGAAGTCAAGGCAAAGTGATGACAGGGTACGCCCCTATCTACGATGCCCATGGGAATCTTCTCGGTCTCATGGCAGCCGATGTTTCTGTAGGCCAGATCGACAAAAAATTTCAAGAAACCCTGCTCCTCATTCTCTGTAGCGCCAGTTGCACCATTCTCGTGGTTGTCGCCACACTCTACTTCATTGCAAATAAGATTTCGCGCCCCGTACAAAAATTGAACAATTCGGCACTCGCCATCGCAGCTGGACACTACGGCGGCTCAATCCAAGCGGAGGGTCCCAAAGAGATTGCAGAATTGGCTAATACGCTCAACACAATGAGTGAATGCCTCCACGAAAACATCAATCGCCTGAAGGAAAATTCTCTTTTCAGGGAACGGTCGTATGGAGAATATGAATGCTCGATGCTCCTACAGCATTTGATGCTTCAAAAAAATATCGATGACTGCAGATCGGATGCCATTGCCATCAAGTCGATCACATTTTTTTCAGAAAATCCCCGAGGACTACTGCTCGATTTTCCAAAAGCTCAGGCGCCGCAACATTTTCTAATCCATATGGAAGAGGCTGAAGAAGAAGGCTTTGAAGGAATGTACCAACTCCTTACACGCTACAAGCATTTCACAGAAAGCTCTACCCATACGTCGCTGCTCTTGAATACAGACGCCTCCACTTTGCAGTGGAACGGCGCGCAAATACCCCTCATCTGGTCGCTAGAAGACAGCAAATTCTACGAGGCCACAACCGCCGCTATTTCGATCCAATCAGGCGATTTTTTCTTTCTCTTCAACCGAGGCTTTGTCAAATTAATGCGCACTCCTCAAAGAACTGCCGATTTACTCTGTAAAGTCCTCAAAATCTTCTCTAGAGACGGCCTCGAAACGGTCGCTGCCATGATTCATAAAGAAATCGGGTTCGCCATAAAACGCAGAGATTTGGATGATGACATCCATATCCTGTGCTTTCAAGTACTTATACCGAACGTGATTCAATAATCGGATTTGGGCTGATGTGAAAGTTCTCTAGGTTTAACGATCGTAAGTTGCCCCATATTTCTAATATTGGGCAACTTACGATCGTTAAACCTAGAGGCTTTGACACAGCCGAAATCCCAATTCTTGAATCACGTTCGGTATACACACTCATAGAACCAGACGGAGATTTCTCTAATCATTTGGGTTGCTTGGCGCACCGTTTGAGCCGCCTTGCGTGCATTGTTTGGATTCTCCGCCTCTATGCACTGCCGCATCTTCTCCAAAGCCTCGGCTGCAGCCTTGCGGCGCAATGTCGCGTTCTGTAGCAAAAAGCGGCAAGAAGCGTTTGGGGAACCAGTAAATCGCTCCAATTGTCGTACGATTTCTCCAGCCTCGTCCACGTCTTTTTGAATATCTTTTTGTAAGGAAACGAGGTCCTCGTCTTGTTCTAGGTTCAGGAACTCCTCGAGATCCTGCCGAAACGATGCTTCCTCCGAGTGAGCAGAGCGTTTCACAGTGCTGCTACCAAATTCCGACGCGTCTTCTTGGGGAAAATAAATCGCAGCATCGAACTCCTCTTCAATCGATTCAGGCGTGCGCGCAAGGACTTCTTGTTGTGCTTGTGAAGCCCTGTTCTCTCGTAGCCTACTGGATAGAACCTCAATCTGGTTTCGCAGAGGATGATGGAGAGGTAGATAGGCATGCAAGCGTTTTATTATAGGTTTCTGTTGCATGATGACATACCGACCGGACGTTTCTTGCTGGCATCTTTGTTCAAGAGAATTGGCATAGACCAAGAATGCACAAATTTTATCTAAACATTGTTCGAGGACGGTGGCATGCACAGCATCTGTGATCAGCTCATCGATCTTCGGAGCCCGGTCGCCCCTTTCTGCTTGGGTTTTTTGGAAATATGTTCTTTCTTTAAGCGCCCTATTGCATATATCTCCTGCCTGCCTCTCCAGAGAGGAGAATTTAGAGTGCATTTCTTGAACGAGCAGGAACGTCAATTCTTCTGGCAGGTTAAAGGACACAGGTGCGGCACTGAGGCGTTCTTTCCATGTCTTTTTTGAAAAGAGGACAACGTCATTTATCCACGCTGCAGTATCGCGAATAGCGAAAAAGATGAAAGCACAGATCTGATCAGCATTGTAGGCTTGGTTTTTTTCCGTATAGATACTGATAGAATGTGCGTTCGGATCAAATCGTTCTACAAGAGGTTTGTCGCCGTTTCTAGGAAAATCGATAAAATTCTTGAGATGATCTTTGAGATGTGCAAATGGATAGACGTCCTCTGCCCAAGGATCAATAATCACAGCATTTTCCCCTTCCCCGAGGAGCACAAACAAATGGTTTCCTCCCCGAATTGTGCAGATAACGCCTCTTGGACAGATCGCAACAGCAAGGGTTGCCATGAGAGCGCAGCTGCCCGTGCGCGCACTGCGGATATATCGAGCCCGTTCCGAGAGGGGCAGCATATCTGTCTCGCGGACTAATGTTTCCAGGTCACCCACCAGGCCCCTTACTTTGTTTAGATCAATTCCTTTTCTTGGAAAAAAATTGGCATCGAGCCCTCGGTTCCAGGAAGCAACGAGAACCTGTCGAACAGTCTTCATGAGCGCCTGTCCCAGCTCTATATTCTCCTCCAGAGACGTGTCTTCGCGCGTGCCTAAGGGGTCTGAAAATACCATCCGTCCACCTCGGGTATGCCCAGCCCTTTCTCTTATTTCTTGAACCGCCTGAGCAACCTCAAGTTGTTTTTGAGAATCCGAAGGAAGGGCTAATGATCCGTTGGCATACTGATTTGCAAGAGATTGAATATTCCAAGGATAGACCAAAGATTTTCCTTGTTGAATCGCAATCTTACAGAGTGAGAACTGTTCCAAAAATTGTCCGGAAAAATCAATATTCATAACGACAAAGGCGCCCAAAGTAAATCGAGTGAGCCAGTTGCAAAATTCCCCGCCCCCAAACAATCAATGATTAGACCTCTTACGTAACTAATGGTTCGTTGATTTTCTGGATTATTTTGGCCGATTTTCGATTTAAAATTGGGGAGCAATATCGACAACAGTATATTGCTCCCCAATTTTAAATCGAAAATCGGCTCAAAAGAACCAGAAAATCGACAGAACTTTAGTTACGCAAGAGGTCTA